>NZ_JANYGJ010000107.1 GCF_025362455.1 Deinococcus sp.
AACCCGCCGCGTCGCCGCCCAGGTCCAGGGCGTCATCACCGGTATGCGCGAGATGAACACCGCCGCCCAGCAGAGCGCCGAGGTGGCCCGGCAGTCGCTGGCCGCCTCCCAGCAGGGCCGCGAAGCCGTGCTCGGCACCCTTGACGGCATGCAGAACATCCGCCGCGAGGTCCAGGGCGTGGCCCGGCGCATCAAGACCCTGGGTGAGAGATCGCTGGAAATTCAGGAGATCGTGGACACCATCTCGCGGCTCTCACGCCAGACCAACCTGCTGGCGCTCAACGCCTCGATCGAGGCGGCGGGCGCAGGCACGGCGGGCACCCGCTTCGCCATCGTCGCCGACGAGGTGCGCAAACTGGCCGACTCCTCCGCCGAGGCTACCGGGCGCATCGCCTCGCTGATCCGCACCGTCCAACTGGAGATCAGCGAGGTGGTCACCAGCGTGGAAGACGGCACCCGCGAGGTCGAGCAGGGCTACAAGGTCGCCAGCATGGCCGGAGAGCGTCTGGGTGAGCTGGGCCGCCTGTCCGCCGAGGCCGCCCAGTTCGCGCAGGCCATCAGCGCCGCCACCGGGCAACAGGTGAGCAGCATCGAGCAGATGGGCAGCGCGGTCTCGCAGATCGGTGAGGTCGCCGAACAGTCGCGTCTGAGCGTGCAGCAGGGCCGCGAAGCCGCCGAGCGCCTGTTGCCCCTGACCCGGCAGCTCGACGACAGCCTGGCCCGCTTCCAGCTCCCGACCTGAGCCGCACCGACCCCTGAGCCGCACTGACCTGAGCCGCACTGACCTGAGCCGCAGCAAGCCGTATCAAGCTGAGCCGCACCAAAAGGACACCGCCTATGACGCTCTTCCCCGACGCCAATCCGATGCACCCGGACGCCGAGATGCTGGCCACCTACCTGCAAGACGCCCGCGAGGTCGTATCTGGGCTCGAAGAGGGCGCCGTGGACCTGTGGCTGCCCGACACCCAGTCGCAGGCGATCTCGCACCTGTGGCTGCTGGCCCACCGCCTTCAGGGCACGGCGGGGCTCTACGGCCATCCGCAGACCGCCGCCCTGGCCGGACTGCTCGAACGGCTGCTTCAGGGCCGCAGCGAGCTGGCCGAGAGCGCCGTGGTGCTGGTCACTGAAATTACCGAGCGGGCCTGCACCTGCTTTCACGAGGCGCTCGCCCGCCTCTCGCACGGCAAAGACGAGGGCAACGTGGGCCTGACCTTCGCCGAGCTGGGTGGCCCGGCCTCGCTGCTGAAGCTGCTGCGCACTCACCCCCGGCCCCGCCAGGAGCGCCCGGCGGCAGTGCTCAGCCAGGAAGAAGCGCCTCAGGAGAGTTTCGCCCACGCCAACGCCGACATCTGGGAGGATTTCGGCCCGGAGGCCAGCGAGCTGGTCGCGCAGCTCAGCGACAACCTCAGCGCCAGCGAACCCGACCTCCAGACGCTGTTCCGGGCGGCCCACACCCTCAAAGGCAGCAGCGCCATGATCGGGCTCTCCAGCCTGGCCGACACCGGGCACGCCCTGGAGGATCTGCTGGCCAGCGTGCGCGAGGACGGGATGACCTTCGCGCGGGCGCTGCCGCTGCTGCGCGAGGGCCTGGCGACCGCCCAGGACGTGCTCTCCCACGCCGAGGGCCAACTGGAGGCCGAGCCCACCGCCCGCATCGCCTCGCTCAGAGGCAGCGTGGCGGCGCTGCTGAGCGGTCAGGTGGCCGAGCCGACGCTGAGTACGCCGGATACCCAGATGGCGGCCCCCACCCGCCTGAGCATCCGGGTAGGCAGCGAACAGCTCGACAGCATGCTCGGCCACGTGGCCGGACTGGTCTCGGCCCGGTCGCGCCTGAGCAGCTTCGGCGTGCGCCAGCAGGCCCTGGGCGTGAGCCTGGATGACGCCCACATCCGCGTGCAGGGGACCATTCGCAACTTCGAGGAACGCTACCTCAACCCCGACCTGATGCCCCAGAACGCCAACCAGCAGGGGAACAGTCAGCAGGAGACCAGTCAGCAGGCCAGCAGCACCGAGATGCCCGGCGAACTCGACAGCCGACTCTCGGACTTCGGGGCGCTGGAACTCGACACCTACACCGACCTGAACATCCTGGCCCGCGCCGTGACCGAGCTGAGCGCCGATTTGTCTGAAATTCGCGCCCAGAGCCTGGAAGCCAGAGCGACGTTTACCGAGGAACTCACCGCCCTGGAAAAGCTGATTCGCCAGCTCCGCGCCGATCTCAGCCGCGCCCGGCTGCTGCCGCTGACCCGCGTCCTCGCCCCGCTGCAACGCTGGGCCGAGCGCCGGGATGATCTGGAGCTGCACATTTCGGGCGAGGACAGTTTCATCGACGCCCAGCAGGCCGGGCCACTCGGCGAGGCGCTGCTGCACCTGCTGACCAACGCCGCCGTCCACGGTCAGCAGGGCGCCGAGGCCAGAGCCCACAGCGCTAAGCCCGCACCGCTCCAGATTCGCCTGGCCCTGCGCCTGAGCGGCGGCAGCCTGGACGTCAGCGTGGCCGACGACGGCGCGGGCCTGAACCTGGGTGCCCTGAAGGAACGCGCCCTCCAATCGGGCCACCTCAGCGCCGCCGAACTGGCGGTGGCCACGCCCGCGCAGCTCGCCGAACTGGTGTTTTTGCCGGGCCTGAGCACCGCCCAGTCGCTGACCCAGGAGGCCGGGCGCGGCGTGGGCATGGACGCCGTGCGGGCCGCTATCCGGCGCCTCGGCGGGCGCGTGAGCCTGGTCAGCGCTGCGGGCCAGGGCACCACGGTACATCTGCGCATTCCGCTCTCGCAGCAGATCGGCGACGTGCTGCTGATTCAGGTGGGCCGCCTCCAGGTCGCGGTGCTGGCCTCGCAGGTGACCAAGCTGAGCGCCGTGGTGGGCGGCGGGCCTCCGGGCGCGGTGGACCTGAATACCCTGTGGAACGAGCCCCCGGCCAGCGGCGAGCGCTACCTCGCCACGCTGAGCCTACCGGGCGTCGCGGACGAACACGGAGCACAGGAAACCCTCGACATCCTGGCGGACCGCTTTCTGAACATCGAGGAAGTGGTGCTCAGGCCCGCTGGCAGCCTGTTGGGCGCCCTGGGCTACCTGGGCGCCCTGAGCACCATCAACGACGCCGCCGGGCAAGCCGTGGCGGTGCCGGTGCTCGATCCGGTGGGCCTCTCGGCGCTGCGTGGGCAGCCGCTGCGCCCGGCCAGGCTCAGCCGCGCCGCCCCGGTGGGCGCCCGCATCCTGCTGGTCGACGACAGCCTGAGCGTGCGGCGCCACGTCAGCCGCTCGCTGGAACGCGCCGGGTTCACGGTGCTCACCGCCAGCGACGGCCAGGAAGCCCTGGAGAGGTTGCTGTCGGGCGAGGTCGCCGATCTGGTGCTGACCGACCTGGAAATGCCGCGCCTCAACGGCTTCGAGCTGATTCGGGCGCTGCGGGCCAGCCCGGTGACAACGGGCCTGCCGGTGGTGGTCATGTCGACCCGCGCCGGGGAAAAACATCAGCGACTGGCGCTGGACCTGGGCGCCAACGACTACCTGGCCAAACCCACCGGCGAGCGCGTGCTGGTGCGCCAGCTCAGCGCCCTGCTGAGTCAGGCCCTGCCGGGCGAGGCCGTCGCGGCACCGGCAGTCGCGGCGTCGGCAGTCACGGCGTCGGTGGTCGCCGCGCCGTTGACGGCAGGTGACGATTGACTGTGTTTATGTCAACGCCTGTGTTTACATCAACGCCTGTGTTCAAGTCAACGACTATGTTCATGTCAACGATGTCCTGGCCACCGTCGCGGGCTTTCGTCGTCGCCTGGCCACAAGGCGGGCCGATGATCGCCGAACCCCCCACCCCCAACACCGCTCATACTGACCAGACCGACACCGACTGGCCCGCACGCCTGGCCCTGGAGACCTCATGAATCCAACCGACGCTCACCTGACGCAGCCCCCCCACTTCACTACCGTGCTGGTGGTCGACGACAGCGTGAGCGTTCGCAAGGCGCTGGAGCGCATTCTGACGCCGCACGGCTACCACGTGCGCATGGCCGACAGCGCCGAGCAGGCCCTGACCATGCTCTCTCCGGTGCCGGACCTGGTGCTGGCCGATATTCTGATGCCGGGCCTGAGCGGCATAGACCTGGCCCGCAGGCTGCGCGACGAACGCCCGGAGGTGCCGGTGCTGCTGATGAGCGGCGTGGTCGATGAGATCACCCAGCAAGACGCCCGCCACGTCGGCGCCCATCAGGTGCTCAAAAAACCCTTCACGCCCAGCGAGCTGCTGCCCGCCATCGAGCCGTACAAGCGCGTGCCTGAGCAGCTTCAACCCAGCGAATTCGAGTACGGCGACGAACCGGTGCGCGTCACGCAGACCTCACACCTGGGCGGCCTGGACCGTCTGCCCGGCCTGCTCTCGGCGGCGCTCTACAGCTCAGACGGCGAGGAGCGCGAGTACCAGATTCGCCCGCTGGAGGCGGTTCTGGGCACCTACGCCCGCTTCTTCGTCACGGCGGGCATCACCGCCGCCAGCCACGTCGAGGCGGGCAAGATGCAGGCGGTGCATCTCCAGTTCGAGGAGGGCGTGCTGTCCTTTGTGCCGCACCAGCACGGGTATCTGTACTGCCTGTTCAACTCGCTGGAAGCCAGCAAGCAGCTTCTGGTCTGGCAGGCGTCGGGCGTCTGGCTGAATTGATGTGGCTCAGAAGGCGGTGGGCGACCCTCCCCGCCACGGCACTGAGTCTGAGTTTGGGGAGCATGAGTCTCGGCGCCCCGGTTGCCAGCCTGCCGGAGACGCTGCCGGGGTTCGTGCCCGCCCAGGCAGCAGGCACAGGCGGAATCCTCGATCTGGCCGCCAGGAGCGCTGACATGACGTGCCAGATCTACCGCAGCTTTCAGTACTCCAACCCGGCGGTAGCCAGCGCCTCGCTCAATACCTGGCTGGGCGGCCTGGGTATGGAGAGCCAAACCATCAAGAGCAGCGGCGCCGAGATTCTGTGGCTGGCCAGAGGAGAGCTGGGCCGTGTGTTCGGGCGCTGGCAGGCCGATCAAGGAGGCACCGGCTCCGGACAGTTAGACCTGTGCTCGGATCAGGCCCAGTTCGCCGTGGACACCAACCAGACTCAAACACTCTCGTCGGGCACGACCAGCACCACCCGCGTTCCCATCTTTCTGATCGCCGGGGCGATGGCGCTGCTGATTCGCTTTCTGAACAAGATCGTGGACGGGATTCGCTTTGTGGTGGGCGGAGCCATGCGGCTGTTCAAAAAAAGCTGAAACCGTCTGTCGATACGCACCCGCTCCCCGGAAGGCGGGTGTTGCGCCGCCGTTCTGACGCCTCACCTGCGCTATGCTACTGGTCGGTCTGAATGCGCCCACGCGACGCCGATGTCCAGGCTCCTCCACAACTCAGGCTCTTCCACAACTCAGCCCCTTCCCTGCGGCCCTGTGAGGCCACCCTGGTCCTGTGAGGCCCGAAAGGAGCACCATGAACGACGAACCTTCAACCTGCCGCCACGACGCCGTGGACGGCCCGTTTTTTTGGGTCACGGTATGAAAGCCTCGATTCTCAGTGCCGAGGAGATGCGCCGGGCGCTGACCCGCATCGCGCACGAGATTCTGGAACGCAACAAGGGCGCCCAGAACCTGGCGCTGATCGGCGTGCATACAAGGGGTATCCCGATTGCCGCCCGGCTGGCCGCCAAGTTGCAGGAACTCGAAGGCGTGGCCGTGCCGCTGGGCCGCCTGGACATCACGCTCTACCGCGATGATTTAAGCGAAATCGCCCGTCAGCCGATCATCCGCGAGACGGAGGTGCCGTTCGACCTGGCCCGTCGCCGGGTGATTCTGGTCGACGACGTGCTCTACACCGGGCGCACCGTGCGGGCCGCGCTGGACGCCCTGATCGACCTAGGCCGCCCGGAAGGCATTCAGCTCGCGGTGCTCATCGACCGGGGCCACCGCGAGCTGCCGATCCGCGCCGATTACGTGGGCAAGAACCTGCCGACGGCCAAGACCGAGCTGGTGAAAGTCAGGCTCGAAGAGACCGACGGCACCGACAGCGTGGAGCTGTGGGACATCGACGAGCTGAGAAATGACGGGCTGAGGGCCGAGCAATGACCGCCGCGACTGGACCCCGCCCCCGCCACCTGCTCGACTTTCAGGACTGGAGCGCCGAGCGCCTGAGTGCCCTGCTGGACAATGCCGACACCATGAGTCAGGTGCTGGACCGGCCCGTCAAAAAGGTGCCCGCGCTGCAAGGGCTGAGCGTCTGCACGGCCTTCTTTGAGAACTCGACGCGGACCCGCATCAGCTTCGAGCTGGCCGCCCGGCGAATGAGCGCGGACGTGGTGAGCTTCGCGGCAGGGGGCAGCAGCGTTTCCAAGGGCGAGAGCATCCGCGACACCATCGAGGTGCTCACCAGCTACAAGGTGGACGCCTTCGTGGTGCGGCACGCCTCAGCGGGCGCGGCGCATCTGGTGGCCCGCTACAGCGGCAAGCCGGTCATCAACGCGGGCGACGGACGCCGGGCGCACCCCACCCAGGCGCTGCTCGACGCCTACACCATCCGGCGCGAATTCGGCAGCCTGGAAGGCAAAACGGTGGCGATCATCGGGGACGTGCGCCACTCGCGGGTGGCCCGCAGCAACGCCGAGCTGTTGCCCAAGCTGGGCGCCAGGGTCGTGCTGTGCGGTCCAGCCACCCTGCTGCCCCGCGAGCTGGCAGCCGACGGCGTGACCCTGACCACCGACGCCCGCGAAGCCGTGCGGGGCGCCGACGCCGTGATGGCCCTGCGACTCCAGCAGGAGCGGATGGACGCCGGGTACGTCGGCAGCTTGCAGGACTACGCCGCGCAGTATCAGGTCAACGAGACGCTGCTGAGCTACGCCCCCGACCACGCCATCGTCATGCATCCGGGGCCGATGAACCGCGACGTGGAGATCAGCTCGGACGCCGCCGATGGGCCGCGCAGCCGCATTCTGCAACAGGTCGAAAACGGGCAGGCGGTGCGGATGAGCACCCTGTATCACCTGCTGGTAGGGCGGGCGTGATGGAGTGAGCAGCATGAAACGGGCACAGGTAGTGCTCACGGCGGTCCTGACTCTCCTCTGTTGGCAAGGAGCGAGTGGGTTTGCCGGGCCGGTGCTCAAACCGAACCGGGAAAGTGTGCTCGTCTCAAGGTACGTGACTGATCTCATTCGTGTGGCTGAACGGCACAGGCGCACCACCGGGCTCCGCCTCGTCCGGGTTGATTGCCGGGAGAGCCTGCTGGGCGCCTCACCGCCCTCCGGACTGGGCCTGAAGCGCTGCACGCTGACCCAGAGCAAGACGAGTATCAGCGTGGCGCTGGTGACTGGGCGACGAGCCGAAGTCAGTTTCACGTTTCCCAAAGATGACCTGTTTCTTCCGGTACCGCCCCTCCCAGCACTTCCAGTCGTGAACCCTTGATGGCCTCACCTGGCCCCCGTCCACGCGACGCCCTTCAGGTCGGTATCCGACTCTTCCGTGAGGCGGCGATGTCCACGCTCACGCTCGAACAGCTCGCGCTGAGGCATGGGTTCACGCCGGGCGTGCGGCAGGGTGAGTTCGCCCACTTCGCCCACGCCAACGTGCCCGACGCGGCGCTGCGGCCCTCGCGCAACTTCTTTCACTTCTTTCTGGAGTCGCAGCCGTACCGCGAGCCCGCTGACCGGAGCCGCTACTACTCGCTCTACACCCGCTTCGAGTCGCTGCACGCCGAGCTGGCGAGCGAACTGAGAGCCGAATTCGGCCTGCCACGTTTCTCCGGACGCTACGGTACGCCGGGCTATCCGCTGGCGCTGACCGGCAGCGACCATCTGGCGCTGTGGCACCTGGGCCGCTGCTACCTGAGCCTGGAAACCGACCTGGCGAGCTACCACGACGCCTTCAACGTGGAAGTGTTTATCGGGTTTGTAGAGGACGTGACATGGTGAGCGGGCCGCGTCCGTCTATCGTGGTGCCCGACCTGCACGGTTGTCCGCACTTTCTGGAGTGGATCGGCAGGGCGTTTCCGGAGCGTTCGTATATTGTTCTCGGCGATCTGATTCACCGGGGGCCGGACTCGCGGACGTGTCTGCAAGGCGTCCTGGCACTGGCCGAGGCAGGCCGGGCCGTGCTGCTGGAAGGCAACCATGAATTCTGGGTCCGTGACGAGGGCCTGAGTTTAGAAGCTAAGGCGCGTGAACTCTGGTTTCGTCAGCACGAGGCCAAAGTCGCCGCGCAGTACCGGGCGGCAGGCGAAAATCTGAATCACTTCATCGGCGATATGGAGCGCTTCGCCGCCCTGGCGCTGCCCTACCACACCGAGGGCCAGATGCTGTGCGCCCACGCCGCCCGCCCCAGCTTCGGCACGTCACCCGCGCCACTCGACAACGGCCACCTCTGGGACGACCCGGAACTGGGCGTGCATCCGCTGCCCACTAACCTGTTCCCCGATCTGACCTACTCGGTTCACGGGCACTCGATTCACCCGTTTCCACTCGTCGATCTGGCGGGCACGGGCACGGTCTACCTCGATCTGGGCGGCTATAGAACCGGCCAGTTCTGCGTCTGGGACGCCGAGCGCCGGGCCGTCGTGTTCTACCCGGAAACGCCGCATCAACGATAGCCAGAATGAATTCGACTTCCCAGGAGGCCCCATGCCCACACTCACCATCACCAATATCCGCCGCCCCGGTTCCGAGAAATCCGAAACGCTGACCGTCGAGAACGGTCTAATAAAGGGCTGGAATATCAAGCCAGAGGGCGAGATCATCGACGGCAACGGCGCCACGCTCGTTCCGGCCTTCATCGAGCCGCACGCCCACCTGCGCGAGCCGGGGCAGGAGCAGAAGGAAGACCTGGCCTCCGGCCTCGCGGCGGCGGCGGCGGGCGGCTACGGCACGGTGGTCAGCATGCCGAATACCTCGCCCGTGGTGGACGACCCGGCCATCGTGCGTGCCCTGATCGAGAAGGCCGGGCGACTGGGCTTTGCCAGATTGCGCCCCGCCGCTGCCCTGACACGCGGCCAGAACGGCGAGCAACTGGCCGAGCTGAGCTTACTGGCCGGAGCTGGAGCCGCCGTGTTCACCGACGACGGGCGCACCAACGAGAACGCCCGGACGCTGCGCCTGGGGCTGGAATACGCGCACTCGCTGGGCCTGGTGGTCAGCGTCCATGCCGAGGACGCTGGCCTGCGGGCGGGCGGCGTCATGAACGAGGGGGCCGTCAGCGAGGCGCTGGGCCTGCCCGGCAACCCGGCGGCGGCGGAGGCGGCCCGCGTCGCCCGCGACCTCGAAATCTGCGCCATGACCGGCGGACGGCTGCACATCCAGCACCTCAGCACGGCCCGCGCCCTGGACCTGGTGCGGGGGGCCAAGGCGCGGGGAGTCAACGTCACCTGCGAGGTCTGCCCCCACCACCTGCTGCTGACCGACGAGGCGCTGCGGAGCTTCGACGCCGTGTACAAAGTCGCCCCGCCGCTGCGAACCCAGGCCGACACCGAGTATCTGCTGGCCGGACTGGTGGACGGCTCGGTGGACTGCCTCGCCACCGACCACGCCCCGCACACCCGCGCCGAGAAGGAGCGCGACCTGCTCGAAGCGCCGTCGGGCATCGCCTATATCGAGATCGCCTTTCCGCTGCTTTGGACGCATTTCGGTAAAGGATTGGGCTTGCAGAAGCTGGTGGAGCTGCTGACGGTGGACGTAGCCCGCGTCCTCGGCTGGCCCGCGCCTGAGCTGGAAGTGGGTCAGGCAGCGGACTTCACCCTGCTCGACCTCGACACCGTGCGCCCGGTGCAGCCGGAGACCTTCAAGAGTAAAGCCAAGTTCAACCCCTGGACGGGGCAGGAGCTGCGCGGCTGGCCGGTGCTGACGGTGGTCGGCGGCGCCGTCGCCTTCCGGCGAGCCTGAACTCAAGGAGACGACAATGACTATACCCCTCGCTGACGATATGTATGCGCTGGCCGACGCCCTGCTGGGTCAGGTCATGGACACCGCCCGCGCCATCGGAGACGAGGGCCTGAACGTCCTGCCAGCCGGGCTCCAGAACACAGCCTACACCATCGTCTATCACCTGCTCGGCTCGGCGGGCTACTGGATCGGGGAGGTGGTGGGCGCTCAACCGACTGGGCGCGTCCGGGCCGAGGAATTCGGGACGCATGGCACCCTGCGCGAACTTGAAGACCGCTACGCCGACACGCGGGCGCGGGTGGACCCGGCGCTGCGGGGCCTGGACGCTTCAGCGCTCACGCCCCATCCCACCGACCTCAGCCGGGGCATGCTGAGCTGGGGCTTTCTGCCGCCGCAAGGCCGCAGCGACGTCTGGGTGGTCGCGCACGACCTGGCGCACATCGGCTATCACCTGGGGCAGCTCAAACTGATCGAGCAGTTGCTGGCGAACCATCCGGCTGGCTGACCCACTGCATAAATTTGACTCTCGGCTCATACCGAGCTATATTTTCCCAATCAGCGTCCGAGAGGGCGCGTTTTTTATTGTGTCCATCAGAGTCCAGTTCATGAAAAAGCCGGAGCCCACGCCCCGGCTTTCGTCTCCCCCGCCCTCATACGGGATTGCTCTGATTCCAGTCTATGTTGAAAAAGCGCCAACATAGACTTCCATCGCCGCCATCCCGTATTGCTTATACTCGCTCCGCTCGGATTCGTCTTCGACTCATCTTAAGTTGGTATCAGTCGTTGGCGGCGCTGACGGGGGGCGGCGTCACGGTGGCCGCGCCGCGCAGTTGCAGGGCAGAGAGCAGGTTCACGCCCGTGGCGTTCTCGACCTGCTCGATCAGCGAGATGATGTTGGCGGGCAGCGTCCCGATGGCGTTGCGGCTGGCCTGGCCCGACCCCGAATCGAGCACCGTCAGCTTGTCGATGTGCATGCCGCGCACGCTCTGGGCGAACTCGGAGACGATGCCGGGGAGCATGTTGAGCACGTAGGCCCGTTCGCCCTCGCTGCCCGCCTGACGAAAGGCCTCGGTCATCAGCCGGACGGCCTCGGCCTTGGCGCGGCCCTCCTCGATGATGGGCGCGGCGGCGGCCTGGGCTTCGAGCAACTTCGCCTCGCGCCGGGCACGCGCCGGGGCCACGATGTCGGCCTCGTAGCGCTTGGCGTTCAGAATCACGCGCTCCTGTTCGAGCTGCTGCTCGGCGACCACGCGGGCACGCTCGGCGGTCACCTGAGCCTCATTTTCCTTAGAGGCGGCCACGGCGCTCAGCTCGGCGGTGCGGATGCGCAACAGGTTTTGCTGCTCCAGCACCGTCTGCGAGCTGATGGCCTGGGCCACCTGGGCACGCTGCCGGGCCTGGGCCTCGGCCTGGGTGGCCTCCGCGTCGCGCTCGGCCTCGGCCACGCGGGCTTCCTTGAGCACCTCGGCGGTCTGGCGGCGCCCGATGCTGCCCAGATACCCGCTGGCGTCCGAGACGTTCTGGATTTTGAGCGTATCGAGCTTGATGCCCAGGTTGCCCAGGTCGTGCTCGGCCTCGACGATCAGCCCCTCGGCGAAACTCAGGCGGTCCTCGTTGATCTGCTCCGGGCTCAGGGTGGCGACCACGCCGCGCAGGTTGCCCTCCAGGGTGTCGCGCACGATGCTGGTCAGCGCCTTGCGGTCCACGTCCAGGAATCTCTCGATGGCGTTGGAGAGCTGCGGTTCCTGGGCATTGATCTTGACGTTGGCGACGGCGTGGATGCTCAGCGCGATGCCGCCCTTGCTGTAGGCGTTCTCGACGTGCAGGTCGAGCGGAATGGTGGTCAGGTCCATCCAGGCCACCCGTTCGAGCATGGGCACCCGGAAGGCCCGACCGCCGCGAATGACCCGGTAGCCCACCGAATCGCCTTCCTTGGTGGTGCGTGAGCGGCCTGAGATGACCAGCACCCGGTTGGGCGGCACGATCAGCAGCAGCGCCTGAATGGTCATCAGCACGATGACAAAACCGATGAGCACGATGGCGGCCAGCACAATAGTTCCAGTCATGAAAAGCCTCGAATAATCAGTTGAAGAGGAAGGTTCACCAGCGCCGCGCCAAGCCGGGCCTCAGCGGGCGGCGGCAGACCCCAGCACTCCCAGATCCAGTGCTCCCAGACCCAGCGCTCCCAGACGGGCTGCCGGGCATGTCGGGTAGCATCCGGACGAAACGTCCTCACGTCCCGCTCCAGGCCCGCACGTCCAGCAGACCGCCCTGGTCGCCGACGACGATGACCTGATCGCCGGGGCGCAGCACGTCCTCGCTGCGGACCAGTCGCTGCTGCAACTGGCCCTCGATGGTCAGCTCGACTTTGCCGGGCCGGTTGGCGGCGGGCGCGACCAGTACCTGAGCGACCCGGCCTTCCAGGGCGGCTGAGTGGGTGCCCAGGTTGCCGTGCCGACGCGCCAGCCGCAGCGCCACCGCCGCGAAGGTGCCGACCAGCAGGCCGCAGACGAGCGCGAAGGCCAACTGGGCCACGCCGCCTAGCCCCAGCCCCGCCGCCGCCAGGCCACCCAGCCCGAAAAAAGCCGCGAAACTGGTCAGCGACCGGAGCGAAAAGAAGCTGGCGATGTCGCTTGCCGGGTGGTCCACGCCCGCATGGTCCGCGCCGAGGTCGTGGTCATGACCACCGAAGACCGAGAGCGCCATCAAACCGCCGCCCACGATGAGACAAAACAGGTACAACATGCCGCCTCCTGAGCACTGATACGCGGCTCAGCGGCGATAAGTTGCGCGTCGGGGGATGGGGCGCCGGTGACCGCTTCGGCTTGCTCGCCCTTGTTCTGAACGCCCTGAGGGATCTGGCGTGGCAGGTCCGCCTTATGTCGTACCGAAACGCCTGATGTGCCGCTGCCGTCCGGCGCGAGGTCGGGAGGCCCTTCGGCGGCGCTCAGGGTGACAGCTCGTGTCGACTTACGGCATCAGGCGGGTGGTGGTCCAGTGCTCGCCGCCTCGCCGGTACACGAAGCGGTCGTGCATGCGGTTGGGTCGGCCCTGCCAGAATTCCCACTCCTGCGGCGCCAGACGGTAACCGCCCCAGAAGCCGGGCTTGGGGATGCTCGACCCTTCCGGAAACCGCGCTTCCAGAGCAGCGAATTTGGCTTCCAGCGCGGCGCGGCCCTCAATCGGGGCGCTCTGCGGGTCGCTGGCGTGGGCGGCGAGCTGCGATTCGCGGGGCCGGACGTGGAAATAGGCGGTGGATTCCTCGTCGCTGAGCCTCGCAACGGAGCCGTAGACCCGCACCTGGCGCTCGATATCCGGCCAGAAGAACAGCAGCTCGGCCTGCGGATTGGCGGCGAGGTCACGGCCCTTGTGCGAGTCGTAGTTGGAATAAAAGCTCAGCCCGCGCTCGTCCACGCCGCGCAACAGCACCGTCCGCACGCTGGGCCGCCCGGCGGCATTGGCCGTCGCCAGACTCAGGGCGTAGGGCTCGATCATCTGGCCTTCCAGCGCCCCGGCGAACCACTGCTGGAACTGCGCCAGCGGGTCGGCGTGCAGGTCACTGCGGCGCAACTCGCCCCGCGTGTACGAAATACGCTTCTCGGTCAGGTCGGGGATGGTGTCGGACATGTATTCAGGGTGGCACAGTGGGGGCCAGCACGGGAGGGAGATGGGCTACGAAGCGGGCAAGCTCAGGCCATCCCCGGCAAAACGATGTCCTGGGCGCGGCGGGGGCCACTTCGCCAGACCCTTCGGCTGCGCTCAGGGTGACTGTGTTTCGGTTGTCCACTTCTTCGGGCTGAACCTCTTCCCACCGCGCCCCACCTCCCTACCTCGCTTTCAAAACCTGACAATGTGGACAGAAATGCGTCCCCCGCTGCGCCAGCACGATCTTTTCTATCGTCACTCCGCAGCGGTCACACGGCGTTCCGTTCCGGGCGTAAGCGTGGTGCCGGAGCTGGAACAACCCGGCCTCACCGTCGTGCTGCTGGTAAGTGCCGTCACCTAAGGTGCTGCCGCCCGCCGCCACCGCCGCCGCCATGACCTCGCGGACGGCGGCATACAGCTTCCTCGCCTCGGCGGGCCTGAGCCTCGTCTGGGCCGGGTGCAACCGGCTCATCCACAGGCTCTCGTCGGCGTAGATGTTGCCCACGCCCGACACCGGCTTTTGCGACAACAGCCAGGGCTTGACCGCGCCTGCACTGGCGGCCAGCTTCACGAAGTCGGCCTCCCTGAAGTCGTCCGACAGCGGTTCCGGCCCCATGCCGTGCAGGGTCGGGAAGGCGGCGTACTCACCGGGCCGGACCACCGCCACCTTGCCGAATTTCCGGGCGTCGTTGAAGTAGACGGCGCCCTCGTCGGTGTGGAGCGTGACGCGGGTGTGCTTGCCGTGCTCCAGCCGGAAGCCGCCGGTCATGCCCAGGTGAACCAGCAGTTCCAGCGGGCCGCTATATTCAGCGTTGGTCTCATCCTCGGCGGCCTCGCTCGCCGCCAGTTGCAGCAGCAGGTACTTGCCCCGCCGCCCTATTCCGGTGACGGTGCGGCCCTCGGCGCGGTGGGTGCCCAGGTATTTGTGCGGCGCGTCGTGTTCGATACGGGTCAGGACACGGCCCACCAGCAGCGGCTCAATCTTGCGGCGGGTGGTTTCGACTTCCGGCAGTTCGGGCATGCGCTCAGGCTAGCGCCAGAGAAGGACGAACACCGTTACGGCCACCTGTCACGGGAAGGCGGCCTTGCCCGGCTGCCATGTCCCGTCCGGCCCACCAGCCCAGTAGTATTCACCGTCAGGGCGAGCGTCCAGACAGTGCCAGATTTGTTCCAGCGGCACACGGCGGGCGAAGCGGGTGCGGGCGTGCCACTCGGCCAGGGCGGCGGCGCGTCCGGCACTGGGTAGGCCGCGCAGCAGGTTAGCGGCCCGGTTGATGGCCAGATCGAACAGACCGTCTGGGACGCTCAGGAGGGGGCACCATGCCGGGGCTCAGGCATTCAGGCGGTACGTCTCGCCGTCCACGCTCAGGCGACCCTGGGCGCTCAGCGTGGCGACGGCGGCTCTGGCCTGTTCGGGGCTGAGCGGCGACTGCGTTTCCAGCTCCGGCAGCGTGAACTGCCCGCCCCGGCGGTGTGCGAAGCGCTCCACCATCCGCTCCTGAATGTCACTCCGGGCCGCCTGGGTCGCCCGCCCGCCGAACAGCCAATAGACCATCCAGCCGATGAGGGCGCCGCCCAGCAGCTCGACGGGAATCATGTTGAAAGCCAAAGCGGCGTCCGCGAAGCGGTGGTGATACGGAAAGGGCCTGCCGTCCGATAAAAACACGCCGTAGAGGATCAGCGCGGTGCCCAGACCCGCGACCAGAGCGGCGATGAAACGGGGAACCTTGGCGTTCATGAAAGCAGTTTAGCGCCGGGTGGGGGTGGCACATGGCTGATGGAGAGGAGGAGGGGGCAACGGACCTGGCAACTGCTGTGTTTCGGCGGTTCGCCCGTCCCACGCCCCACGCTACGCCCCTGGTACACGCCTCTCCTACAGCACCTTTTCCATGAACACATCGGCCCGCACATACGGTAGGTCGGGCCTCCGCTCAGGCGGGAAGTGCAAGAAGCCCAGCGACTCGTAAAGACGCACGGCGTTGGGGAGCTTGGTGCTGCTGCCCAGAAAGAGGCTGGCCGCGCCCAGCGCCGGGGCCTGAGCCATGACGTACTCCAGCAGCTTACGGCCCAGCCCCTGGCCGCGCAGGGTCGGGTCCACCGACATTTTCGATAGTTCGAACACGCCGCCCTGCACCGGCACCAGCGCTGCGCAGCCGACCACCCGTTCACCCAGACGCGCCAGATACACCTGACCACCCCGCCCGATGATGTGCGTCTGCGGATCGCCCAGCAGCCGGATGTCTTCGGGTTCCAGCGAAAAAATCTGGCTGATCCACTCTTCGTTGAGCGCCCGGAAGGCGGCAGCGTCCTGGGATGTCCGCATTGGACCGAAGGTCAGCGTTTCAGCAGGCGTCATAGCAGCGTCCCCATAGCGCAAGGGGAGCAGCTCGCCACCTTGCGGTGATGCCGCTCGGCTCACCCCACCATTCCCCTCACCCTTCACTTGCTACTTTCCGCTCCCCCTACCCCGGCAGCATGAATCTTACCTGCGTGCCCTGGCCCGGCTCACTGTCCAGGCTGAGCTGGCCGCCTGCCAGGGCCACCCGCTCGCGCAGACCGAGTAAGCCCATGTGCCCCTCCTGGGCGCGGCGCTCGGCAACACGCAGGTCCAGACCCTGCCCGTCGTCGCTGACGCTGATGTCGATTTGTTCGGGTAAAAACACCACCCGCACGGCGGCGCTGTGGGCCTGGGCGTGCTTATCCACGTTGCCCAGCGCCTCCTGCACGGCCCTGAACAGGGTCAGTTCGGTGGCGCCGCCCAGCCGCCGCTCGGCACCCTGGACTTCCAGGCGGGTGGGCGTGCTGACCTGCGACACCAGCCACTCCAGCGCCGGGAGCAGCCCCAGATCGTCGAGCACGCTGGGGCGCAGGTTGCGGGCAAATCTCCGCACCGAATCGGTAGCGGCGTTCAGCTCGCTTCTCAGTTCGGTGGCCTGGACGCGCTGCTCGCCGCTGAGGGTGCGGCTGAGCTTATCCAGGCGGCGGCCCAGCGCCACGAGCACCTGGGCCGTGTCGTCGTGCAGCTCGCGGCTGATGCGGCGGCGCTCCTCCTCCTGGGCCTGGGTAAACAGCGACAGGAATTGGCGCAGCTCGCCCTGCCGCCCCCGTGCGGCTTCGAGTTCCTGGCCCCGGCGCTGGATTTCCTCGGCCAGCGTTTGCAGTTCGCTGAGGTCGCGGGCGAGCAGCAGCAGGCCCTGGACCCGGCCCCCCGGCCCCGCCGAGACGGCAGACAGGCGGACTTCCAGGTGAAGGTCGCGCTCCAGGCCGCCCACCGTGACCTCGCAGCGGCCTCCAGATTCGGGCGCCTCCAGGCAGGCGTCCCAGGCGTCCTTGAAGTCCGGGCTGTGGATCAGGCTCCACAGCGGCAGGCCGTCGAGCGGCCCCAGGAGCCGCAGCGCGGCGGGGTTGGCGTAGGTGATGGTACCTGCCGTGTCGGCGGCGACAATCAGGTCGTGGGCGCTCTGGGCCAATAAACGGTAGCGGGCCTCCTCACGGGCCAGGGCACCGAGCAGGCGTTCGCGGCTCAGCGACACCGCCACCTGCTCGGTGAGTGAGCGGGCCAGGTGCAGGGCGCGTTCGCTGGGCGGATCGCCCTGCACCTGGTCGGCGTAGAACAGGCCCAGCAGGGTGCCCTGGTGGCGAATCGGGGCCAGCAGGCCGCTGCTGGCGCCTTCGAGCAGGTGCCGCCGGGTCAGCGGGCGCGGACCCCGGCCCAGTTGTGAGGACAGCACGCCCAGCCGCTCGGTGTCGGGCAGTTCGGGGAAGTTGTAGCCCGCCACCTCACTGTAAAGGTCGGTACTGTGTAGCTCAGCACTGTGTAGCTCAGCACTGTGTAGATCAGCACTGTGTAGCTCGGCACCCAGCCCATCACCCAGACTGTCAGGCAGGGTCACGATCAGGCCGCGATCGGCGCCCAGGGCCAGGGTCAGCTCGCGGGCCACCGCCCCCAGCGCCCCGGCAGCCAGCGGCGACTGGAGTCTGGCCGCCACGCTCAGCAGCACGGCGCCCTCGCGTTCGCGCCTCACCTCGTCCTCGTAGAGCCGGGCGTTGTCGATGGCCAGGGCCACCTGGGCGGCAAACACCTCGGTGAGCGCCAGGTCCTCGGCGTCGAGCGGCAGGACTTCGGTGTAGTACAGCGTCAGCGCCCCGAAGGCGTTTCCCCGCGCCGAGAGCGGCAAGGCGGCGACGCCCCGGTAGGGATACTGGCCCGCCGCCAGCAGTTGCCGGGTGTAGCGCGATCCGCCGCTCTGATGTTCAGCCGTGAGGTTGCGCGAGTACACCAGGGCGCCGCGCTCGATGGCCCGCCCGGTGACGCCCGCGCCGACCCTGGCCCTTGAGCGCAGCACGTATTCGCTGGGCAGTCCGATGGCGCTGCGAATACTGAGGGTCCGGCCATCCGGTTGCCGTTCGTGAATGGCGCAGGCGTCGGCGCCGAACAGGGTGCGGGCGTAGTTCAGTACGTTCTGGAAGGTGTCGGCCAGCTTCAGGCTGCGCGATAAGGTCACGCCCACTTCACGCAGCGACTCGGCCACATGGCGCTTGCGGGTCTCGTCGGCGTACAGCCGGGCGTTGTCGATGGCCAGGCTGGCCTGCTCGGCAAGCGCCAGCAGCAGCGCGTCGTCGCCCTCACTGAGCGGGCGGCGAATGCGCAGGTCGGCGTAGAGGATGCCCAGCGGCCTGCCACGGGCCTTGAGCGGCGCGATCAGGGCGATCAGCGGCGAGAATTCAGATAAGCCCACGCCCAGCGGCGTGGCATGGTCGCGCTCATGGTCGTAGACGATGACCTCGCCACGCGCCATCAGCCGCTCGAAGCTCTCCGGCCCGACGCCGACCTCACCGCGAAAGTCCGCGTCGAAGCCGTGGGTGAACACCTGGCTGGCCTGGGTCGCCGCGCTGCCAGTGCCCAGCTCGCCGAACAGCCCCACCAGCGCCCGCTCGAAGCCCAGCGAGTGTGCCGCGCTCTGGGCGGTGGCGGTCAGCACCTGCGCCAGGTCCAGACTGCCGCCGATGCGCTCGCTGAGCCCCGCCAGCGTCTCGGTGACGCGCCCGCGCCCGCGCCGCGCCTCACGGGCCAGCGTGCCCTCGAAGGCCAGGCCCAGCAGTGGCAGGGCGGCTTCCAGTTCGCCCAGCGCCTCCGGGTTGCCGCCGACCACCTCCAGCACGGCGCCAGGGCCAGCTCGCAGCGGCAGGGCGCACAGCATCCCGGCGTGCTGAACCTTGCCCGAATCGAGGGCCAGCCGGGCCAGCGCCGGGTCACTCAGGCCCAGGCCGCGCCCGGCGCAGCAGACCACGCTCAGGGCCTCGCCCAGCCGCGCCTGAGCGCCGTGCGCCCGGCACAGCTCGGCGGCCAGCGTGGCGAGCATGGTCAGGAACTCGCCCGCGTGCTGGGCCTCGCTGAGTTTGGAGAGGGCGGAAAGCATGAGAACTGGATTCTCAAGCCTTCTCAGGCGGAAGATCGGTGTTATTCACCGCTTTTTGCAAAAACTCTAGAAATACCTCGGCACTCGTAGTCAGTGGTCCCTCCCAGCCCTGGCTGAATATCGCTAACTCCCGGCGGCCCTTTTCGAGATAAATTTCAATGAATAATCGTTCGCCCAGCGTCAGTTCGGTGACAAGCGTTTCACGCTGAGGCTGACTGGCAATCACCAGTCTGTATTCCGCCCGCTCAATATGAGGCATCACTCGATGGTGCTCAGGTCGATCCAGCCGCGCTTGATGCCGTAGAGCACGGCCTCGGTGCGGCTGCCGACATCCAGCTTGGAGAAGATGTTGGCCAGGTGGACCTGCACCGTGCGCGGGGAGATATCCAGGTCGCGGGCGATCTCCTTGTTGGTGCGGCCCGTGGCGGCGATGCGCAGGACTTCCAGTTCACGCGGGGATAAGGTTTCGCCCACCGGGCTGGGGCTGCTCTGGGCGCTGAAACGGGTCAGCACCTTGCGGGCCACCGCCGGAGTCAGGGCGCTCTCGCCCGCCGCCACCGCCCGCACGGCGCCGAGCAGCTCGTCTTCACCGGCATTTTTCAGCAGGTAGCCTGCCGCGCCCGCCTCGATCAGCGCGAACACGTAGGCGTCGTCGTCGTAACTGGTCAGCACCAGCACGCCCACGCTGGGGCGCTCCGCCTTGATGAGCCTGGTGGCCTCGATGCCGTTCATGCCGGGCATCGACACGTCCATTAAAATCACGTCGGGTTGCAGCTCTCTGGCCTGCTCGACGGCCATCAAGCCGCTGTCGGCCTCGCCCACCACGCGCAGATCAGTCTGGCCTTCGAGCAGTTCACGGGTGCCTTTGCGGACCACCGGGTGATCGTCGACCAGCAGCAGTGAAATGGTGCGGCCCCGGAGGGCGGGTTGGGCCTCAGTTGAAACGTCCATGCGTCAGTGTAGCGTGGGGTGCGCGGGAGGCTGTGCGCGGGAGGCCGTGCGCGGCAGTAGGAAGTGGGCAGGTGGGAAGTGGGCTTGATCTTTTCCCACTTCCTACTGCCCACCTGCCCACTTCCCAACAGCAAAGAGCGGAGCCGTAGCAGACGGCCCCACTCTCCGGTTCCAGCTCTTACTTTTTGCGCTTGGTCGGCGTGGCGGGCTTTTTGCCGCCTGCGGTGGTGCGCTCCTTGGCGTCACGCATGAACGACCGGAGCTTGGCCTCGAACTGCGGGCTCTGGCGTCCGATGGCGCGGGGACGAGGAATCTCTTCGGGTTCCTCTAACAGCTCCTTGATCGAAAGATCGAGCCTGCCGCGTTCGTCGCGCCCCAGCACCTTGACTTCCACGCTGTCGCCCTCATGGACGTGATCGTGGATGTTGCGGACGAAGGAGTGGGCGATCTGGGAGATGTGAACAAGTCCCGTCTCGCCGTTCTCGAACTGTATAAACGCGCCGAAATCGGTGACGCGGGTGACGCGGCCTTCAGCGACCGCGCCGGAATCAAGTTGCACGAAGGGTGCCCTCCAAAAGAAGCATAAGGCTATGGTACACCATCGCCGCCGGAGGTGGATAGAGGCCGATCGTGAATGCGGCCCATTGCGGGCGCGGGCGCCCTGTGAGGCTGTAGAGTGAAGTTCATGAAGTTTCGCGGCACACTCGGCGGTCTGAACATCCAGCTCGGCGCCTCAGACACCCCAGATTCGGTGGCCGGGGCGCTGGCTTCGCGCGTGGCGCTGCTGGCCAGCGAGGTCACCCTCGACATCGACGGCGAGGCCCACATGGACACCTTCGACGCCGTGAGGGCGGCCATCACGGCGGCGGGCGGGCACATCTCGCGGATCAAGGCGCCGCGCCTGGTCACGCCACCGATGGTGGCCTCGGCCAGCGGCGAACTGGTCACCGCGCTGCCCACCGCCGCCGCCGCCCCGGCGCACCTGGAGGAGGGCGAAAAGCATACGGTGGTGTTGCCGGGCAGCGTCCGGGCGGGTTTTCGGGGCGAGTACGGCGGCAGCGTGGTGGTGCTGGGGGATGTCAACCCCGGCGCCGAGCTGGTCGCGGGCGGCGACGTGATCGTGCTGGGCGCCCTGCGCGGCGTGGTGCATGCCGGGGCCGACGGGATGGAGAGCGCCATCGTGTGGGCCAGGCCGATCGCCAGCGCCCAGATTCGCATCGCCGGAGCCGTGGCCCGCGCCCCGGAGACCAGCAGCCTGAGCAGCATGAAAAAACTCGCCAACACCGAATCCGAGGTCGCCCGCCTGGAGGGCGGTCAGATCGTGATCGTCTCCAGCCACTCGCCGAGGTCGCTGCCGGATCACCGCTGAGGGTATGGAGGTCAGGTGCGAACGGTTAACACCGGGCCTGACCGTCGGCAAAACGGACGAGGTACTGGCGATGGAGACGTCAGGCCGCCGAATCGCCTACTGGGTCATGGACGGCATCGTGGGCGGCATCGACGGAGCACCGACCCCGTATGAGCACTTCTATTTTGGAAGTCTGATCGCTGAGTTCCCGGAGCGATACCGCATCCGAATCTCGAAGGGACTCGATCCCTCCGCCATGCTGATCGCACCGGAGGAATGGACCTACAGCGACACCGAAGACCTCCCCGACGCCGTTCGCGGAGGCGACGGGGAGGCTGTGGAGATACTCGGTCTCAGCCGGGCCGCACCAGCACCGACTCGCCCGCTTTCAGGCCGGTGCGGATCATCAGTTCGGGGGGCAGCAAGATGAACGAGCCGATATTGGGCGCCGGGCGCACCGGCAACTGATGGACCTTGCCGCTTTGCTCGTGGCGGAGCTGCACCTGTTTGACGGGCGCGGCCTCGGTGTCGCGCCAGCGTTTGTAGATCGTCTCGTCGACGACCACCACGCCGGAGACCTGCTGGGTAACCTGCACCACCAGGCGGGCCACGCGGGTTTTGCGCTCGGTAATCAGGCGCAGTCGGCACAGCCGCCCCAGCAGCGCCGCCGCGTCAGGGTGGCGGGCCAGCTCCGAGAGCGGCTGCCCGGCGCCCACCGCCTGCACGATTTCGTGCTCGTGCAGGCTCAGGTTCAGCTCGGCAAAGCGCTCCGGGGCCTCCAGACGGCCAATGCCGGGGAATTTCAGCGGCGGCGGCGGCAGCAGCTTGAGCGCTTCGAGCGCAAAGGTTTCGTGCGCCAGGTCGAGGTCGGGGGCGGGCGCACGTTCATCGTTCTCGAAATGAAAGCGGCCACGCGGGTCGCGCAGAATCTCGGCCATCGCCGCCGGGCCGCTCAGCTCGCCGCCCTCCATCTGGCGCACCCGACCTTCCTTGAGGTAGACCGAGAACTCGCGCCGGTCGCGCTCGACGTGCAGCGCCCCGGTTTTGCCGCCTTTGCAGAGCATTGAAAGCAGTTCGACGAAATCAAACGTCTCCAGCGCGTTGGCCTGGGTCATGTTGGTCACGGGGTCACCGGAAACAGTCGGACTGAGGAGGTCGAGATTACCGGGCACAGGGGGCGAGAGGCGGGCACGGCTACAGGCTAGCGCAGCCAGCAGACCTGTGCGCCGAATGTCGACGCGGCGGCCTCCATATTGGTGGGGGCAGATCGGTGAGGGCCGCTGCCGCCGACCCCGAAGATAACAGGCGAACCTGAAGGCGCTCCCGACCACTCCTCCAGGTCCGCTTTTACTTAACGTTCGCCAATTTTAAGATGGCTTAACTTGCCTTCTGCATAGTGCCGATATGCTCTACTGGACGCATGACGGCTTCCTCTTCTCTGTCCAGTTCCGAACAGCTCTCCGTCGCCGTCGTGGGCGGCTCCGGCTACGCAGGCGGCGAATTCCTGCGCCTGGCGCTGGCGCACCCCAACCTGAAGGTCACCCAGGTCACCTCCGAGCGCAACGCCGGAATGCCGGTGCCAATGCTGCACCCCAATTTGCGCTCGCTGACCAACCTCAAATTTCGCAAGCTGGCCGAGCTGGAGGCCGCCGACGTGATCGTGCTAGCGCTGCCCCACAACTCGGCGGCGCGGCAGATCGGAACCTTCGAGGCGCTGGGCCAGGTCATCATCGACCTGTCCGCCGATTTTCGCCTCAAAGACCCGGAGGTGTACGCCAGATACTACGGCGAGGCCCACCCGGCGCCGGAGCGGCTAAGCGAGTGGGTCTACGGCAACCCAGAACTGCACCGCGCCGAACTGGTGGGCGCCACCCGCATCGCCTGCGCGGGCTGCTTCGCCACCAGCGTGATCCTGGGGCTGTATCCGCTGCTGAAACTCGGCACGGTGCTGCCCAAGGACATCATCGCCACCGGACTGGTCGGGTCCAGCGCGGCGGGGGCCAGCAGCAGTGATAGTTCGCACCACCCCGAACGGGAAGGCAGCTTGCGCGTCTACAAGCCGGTCGGGCACCGCCACACCGCCGAAGTCCAGCAGGAATTGCCCGGCAACTTTCCCATCCACCTGACCGCCATCAGCACGCCCAGGGTGCGCGGCATATTGACTACCATCCAGACCTGGCTGCCCGACGGCTACTCCGAGCGCGACGTGTGGGGCACCTTCCGCGAGGTCTACGCCGAGGAGCCGTTCATCCGCATCGTCAAGGTGCAAAAGGGCATTCACCGCTACCCCGACCCCAAGCTGCTCGACGGCACCAATTTCTGCGACATAGGTTTTGAAATGGACAATGAAACGGGCCGGGTGGTGGTCATGTCGGCCATCGACAACCTGGTGAAAGGCACGGCGGGGCACGCCGTCCAATGCCTGAACATCGCCCGTGGCTGGAACGAGCGCGCGGGGCTGGGCTTTGCGGGGCTGCACCCGGCGTGAGCGCCTGCTGACCTACCGGGCACGCAGCGCCAGCACCAGTTCCCTACACCACCGCTCGCGCATGGAGCGCTGGCCGCTCAGCAGGGCGGCGAATCTGGCCCGCTCGGCGAGGTCGGTGCCGCTGGTATACCGCTGGGCGGCGGCCTGAAGCGCTTCGAGGTGTTCCTCCTGACGCGGCGGACTCAGCAGCTCGCTCCTCCCCCACAGCCGGGGCGGGTTGGACGGCGTGACCTTCATCTGGGTATTGCCGAGGTAGTTCCACAGGGGTGAAGGCACCGAGACGTTGCAGGCCGTGCCCGGCGGATACCGGTCCAGCCAGGGCGCGTGCTGCTGCCAGCGGAAGGCGTTGGGGCTGTTCTTGCGCTGCCGGACGATGCCGACGAAGCGCAGCCGGGAGCGCCAGGCACGCAGATTGACGCCCAACTCGGCAGACCACGCCTCCAGGAAGTCGCTGAAGCCCTCGAACGTCCCGCCCTCGGCCACCAGATCGATAATGGCGACGGGCCGGGGCCGCGTCAGGAGTTGTGCCGGAGCCAGCCCCGCCTCGGTGAACTGTGCCCGCATGGCTTCGATGGCACCTGGATGGTCCCGGCGAATGGCGTCTACCCGGTTGCCACGGTTGGAGTAGAGCAGCAGATCGAGCCGCCCCTCCCAGGCGGTGCCGTGCAAAACGCCGCTGAGGTAATCAAACAGGCTTTCGGGTGAGCGGCCCAGGAAGATCAGGTCGCGCTCACCCGCCGCCCCGACGACCCGCGCAGCACACGAACGCAGCTCCGAGAACAAGTACAGCGGTGTGAGCGGCCCGCTGTCTGGTCGCCGCACCAGCCCTTCCGGGCGGCTCAGGGTCCAGCGGAATGGGCGAGAGGGCATGGGTGAAGTGTAGAGCGCAGGGTGGGAGCGGGGGTTTGCGGTCCGGCCCGGCTCAGATGTCCTCGAAGAAATCGCTGTCCACCTTGCGAATCAGGTAGGTGCTGCGCGTCACCACGCCGACGCTGTACTGAATCATCAGCTCGGCCAGCGTGTCACCGCCGATCAGGATGATGTTGCCGATCTGCCGGGCCGTGTCGCTGGCGCTGGAGCTGAAGCCTGCGGTGGTGATGAGCACGCCTTTGGTCGCTTTGTGGTAGCTGAGGCTCCCCGCAAAATTCCTCACTTCCTGGCTGCCGACATTGTTGGCCCACTGCTTGGCCTGGATGTAGACCTTATCGAGTCCCAGCGGGTCTTGTTTGACCACGCCGTCAATGCCGTTGTCGCCGCTGCGCCCCAGCGCCTGCCCAGCATCGCGCACGCTGCCACCGTAGCCCATTGCGACAAGAAGCTGGACCACCAGAACCTCAAATTGTTGCGGCGTGAGGGCACGAACTTGAGTTAAAAGATCATCGGCGAGGGCGGCGCTGAGTTCGGTGTAGAGGGCGTCGAGCTGCTCTTCCGGGGACACCTGGTTCTGGCTCGATTCCAGCGCCGATACAGGCAGTGCATTTGAAGCCTTCTCGCGCCCAGCTTCCTTGAATGATTGAAATTCTGGATAAACCATGAGATCGCTTTGCGTTATACGCTCTGGTAGACGTGTTAACAACTCCTGGCCGCGCGGAGTGATCTGAAGAATACCGCGCCCTACGCCCGTAACGGCCTGCGCTTTTGCAAGATACGTCTTAGCCCATCCCACCCTGTTAGCGTAGGTCGTCTGCCGTCCACTCGGAAGCAATACCTGTAAATCTTCAGCAGTTAGGGCAAAGTATGCCGATAACTCTTCTGAAACGTCCTTGATATTTCGTGGTTGTCCGTCACACAGGGTTTCAAGCAAGGGACGCAAGATCGACTGGTACGCAGGAATCGCCATTCCTCACTCTAACTCAACAAAGAAGCCGTCCATCCCTCAAGGCAGACGGCCCAGACGCACTCAATCCTTAATCTGTATACGCCCCCACCGCCGCGCTGCTGACCAGCTTGGCGTACTTGGCCAGCACGCCGCGCTTGTACCTCGGCTCCGGCTGGACCCACGCCTGACGGCGGCGCCCCAACTCGGCCTCGTCCACATGCAATGTCAGCTCGCAGGTTTCAGCGTTCAGCTCGATGGTGTCGCCCTCATGCACCAGGGCGATGGGGCCGCCCACGAAGGCTTCCGGCGCCACATGACCGACGACCAGCCCGAAGGTGCCGCCCGAAAAGCGTCCGTCGGTAATCAGGCCCACGCTGTCGCCCAGGCCCTTGCCGATGATGGCCGAGGTCGGCGAGAGCATTTCGCGCATGCCCGGCCCGCCTTTCGGCCCCTCGTAGCGGATGACCAGCACGTCGCCGGGGTTGATCTGACCGGCCATGATGGCGTGCATGCTCTCTTCTTCGGATTCGAAGACGCGGGCCGGGCCGGTGATCTTGATGCTTTTCAGGCCGCTGATCTTGGCCACGCTGCCGTCTGGGGCGAGGTTGCCGCGCAGGATGGCCAGGTGCCCCTGGGCATACAGCGGCTGATCGTAGGGCCGGATCACGTCCTGGCCGGGGTTGGGCGTGTCCAACTCGCCCTCCAGATTCTCGGCAATCGTCTTGCCCGTCACCGTCAGGCAGTCGCCGTGGAGCAGGCCCGCTTTCAGCAGCATCTTCATGACGCGGGGAATGCCGCCGACGTCGTGCAGATCGGTGGCCACGTACTTGCCGCTGGGCTTGAGGTCACAGAAGACCGGGGTGGCCTCGCGGATGCGCTCGAAGTCGGCCAGTTCGAGGGGCACGTCGCAGGCGTGGGCAATCGCCATCAGGTGCAGCACGGCGTTGGTGCTGCCGCCCACAGCCATGATGACGGTGATGGCGTTCTCGAAGGCTTGCTTGGTCAGAATGTCGAGCGGCCTGACGTTGTGCTCGATCATGCGCAGCAGGGCGCGGGCGCTGTCGGCGCTGGAGACGGCCTTCTCGGCGTCCACGGCGCTCATGGTGCTGGAAAACGGCAGGCTCATACCCAGGGCCTCGAAGGCGCTGCTCATGGTGTTGGCGGTGTACATGCCGCCGCAACTGCCGTTGCCGGGGCAGGCGCGGCGCTCGATCTCGTCGAAATCAACGCGGCTCATCTTACCCGCGCTCAGCGCACCGACGGCCTCGAAGACGCTCACCAGAGTCAGGTCTTTGCCGTCGTAACTCCCCGGCTTGATGGTGCCGCCATACACGAAGATGGCCGGGATGTTCAGCCGGGCGATGCCGATCATGGCGCCGGGCATGTTCTTGTCGCAGCCGCCCACCACGATCACGCCGTCGTGCGACATGCCCCGGCTGACGGTCTCGATGCTGTCGGCGATGACCTCGCGGCTGACCAGGCTGCACTTCATGCCCTCGGTGCCCATGCTGATGCCGTCGGACATGGTGATGGTGCCGTAGATGTGCGGCATCCCACCGCCCTCACGGATGGCGCCCTCGATGTGCCCGGCCAGCTCGCCCAGGCCGTTGTTGCAGGGCGTGATGTTGCTCTGCGCGTGCGCCACGCCGATGATCGGCTTCTCGAAATCGCCGTCCTGGAAGCCCACCGCCCGCATCATCGAGCGGTTGGGGGCACGTTCGTCGCCCTGGGTGACCTGATGGGAGTTCCAGTTCAGCTTGGCCTTGGGGGTTGTGTCGGTCATGGGGTGAGTTTATCCCGATTTGGACACCGTTCTGTGCGCCTGTACTGGATCAGGTCAGGCAAGCTGATCGGTGGCCCCGTCCTCAGTATGTCCCTGCTAACGTTTCGGGCTTCCGCAAACAGCGCTCCATCCCTCCACTCCCGCCAGGACATACTCTCTTCCTCACTCGCTCTTCGTCGTGAACGGACGCGCCTGGGCACGCCACTCCTCCCGCTCGGTAAAGCTAAAGCTTTACAAGGAGATACTTAGGAACGAGCCGTCCAGCAACCAGCCAGGCGATCAGCTTGTCGAGACCGGGCCGCCCGCACCACGCTGGAGCCTGGTTAACATGAACCCGTGAGCCGCGTCCGAGTGCTGTACCGAAATGCCGCCCTGTTGTACTGCGCGGCGCTGGCCTTCGCCAGTTCGTGGATGCTGGTGTTTTTCATCCAGGGCTGGCACAAAAAACTGAGTTATTTCAGGGATATCGGTGGCGTCTACACCCAGGCTGATTACGGTTCCATCGTCGTGGTCAGCGCCCGCGTGACGGACGGCAGGTACTTCTCCGCTTTCGGCACCTGCGTCCTGGCCTTCCTGCTATGCGCCCTGTGCGCCTGGGCGGTCCTCAAGCGGCGGCGCTGGACCGGCTGGCTGCTGTGGACGCTGTGGCTGGGCGGGGTGGGCGGAACGGTGCTGGGCTACAACGTGCTCCGCGTCACCGAGGGCGTCTACTGGCGGCGCTCACCGTTCATGAATCAGTTCTACGTGGCTGCCGTTCCGCTGCAACTCGCCGCCGTGATCCTGCTGTGCGCCGCTGTGGGCTACACGCTGGTCGGCTCTGGGCAGAACGAAAAAAACGACCACCTGGGTCGTTGATTTCCAAAAAATAGCGCGGTATTCCACCGGTGTCAAATTTATGCACCCGATGTCCTCACCTCCAGCCGCCGTAGCCCGCGAATGACGAAGCCGCCGCCGTACTGGGGCTCGGCGCCGGGGTCGCCCAGGCGCAAATCGGGGAAGCGGCGCAGCAGGGCACGCAGGCTCAGGCCGAGTTCCAGCCGGGCCAGCATGGCGCCCACGCAGTAATGGCGGCCCAGCCCGAAGCTCAGGTGCGGATTGGGGTCACGCTCCAGGCGTAGTTGATCGGGCGCGTCGAACTTGCGCGGGTCGCGGTTGCCGCTGGCGTAGAGCAGCGCCACCTTGTCACCCGTCTTCAGCGGCGTGCCGTTCCAGTCCAGGTCTTGCAGCACGTAGCGCTCGAACATCGGCAGCGGCGTATCGAAGCGCAGCAGTTCTTCCACCGCCGTCTGGAAGCGGGGCAGGCTGTCCTCTGATGGCGCGGTCTGGACGAGCATGTCCAGGTGCTCCGGGCGGCGCAGCAGGGCCAGCACGCCCGCTGATAAGCCGTTGACGCTCGCCTCGTGCCCGGCGTTGAGCAGCAGGATGACGGTGTGGATCAGCTCGGATTCGCTCAGGCGCCCGCCGCCGTCTTCCACCTCCACCAGCGCGGTGATGAGGTCACCCTGCGGCACGGCGCGGCGCCGGGCAGCCAGGTCGCGGATCAGGGCGCTGAACTCGGTGACGGCGGTTTCGGCCTCGGCTTGCTGGGCGGCGGAGTAGCTCGGCTCGTACAGCCTGACGATGGACGCGCTCCAGGGGCGCAATTTGTGGCGCTCGGTGCGCGGCACGCCCAGCAGCTCGGCGATGATCGCCACCGGCAGCGGCGCGGCGTAATCTTCCACCAGATCGAAGGTGCTGCCCAGGCCGCTCAATTGCTCCTCTAGCAGAGATTCTATGCGGGGCGTCAGCGTCTGAATCCGGCGCGGGGTGAACGCCTTGCCCACCAGCGAACGTAACCGGGTGTGCTTCTCGCCCTCCGAGTCGAGCAGATGACCTTGGTTGAAGGCGTCGAAAGCCGCCTGAGCCGGGTCCGGCGGCGGCCAGCCGAGTTCGTCGCGCGAGTACAGGTGCGTCAGCGTGCGCCCGAAACGCGGGTCTTTCAACACGGCGGAAATGTCGTCGTAGCGGGTGAAGACGGTCTTGTTCAGCGCCGCGTCGTGGAAAATGGGCGACTCCTCTCGCAGCCGCTCCAGCAACGGATAAGGGTCGCGGATGAAGGCCGGGTCGGTCAGCGGGAGGTGGGGCATGGGGGGATGATAAGGCGGGGGAAGTAGGCAGTGGGGAGTGGGAACCGATGAAGGGCCTGTTATTGCGTTCAGATCGGCGCGGCGTGCTCAAACAGGCCGGGCCATTCATTCCGCTCAGGCGCTGACAACGCAGGATCAAGTAAAGACCCTGCCCCACTCCCCACCTCCCACTTCCTACCTCCCACTTCCTACTCTCCCCCGCTCAGCTCAGCAAAAAACTCACCGCTTCCTCGGCGTGAATGGCCGTCGTGTCGAACAACGGCACGCTGGCGTCGGCCTGGCTCACCAGCAGCGTGATCTCGGTGCAGCCGAGGATGATGGCCTGGGCGCCGCGTGCCGCGAGGTCCGCCATGACGCGGCGGTAGCGGTCACGGGACTCGTCCAGAATGACGTTCCGGCACAGTTCGTCGTAGATGATGCGGTGGATGTCGGCCCGGCCCACGGCACCCGGCACGATCACGTCCAGCCCGAAGCGCTCCGAGAGGCGACCGGTATAAAAATCCTGCTCCATCGTGAAGGCGGTGGCGATCAGACCGACCCGCGTGAAACCGGCAGCCTGCAACCTGGCCCCGGTGGCGTCGGCGATGTGCAGCAGCGGCAGCGCCGTAGCGGCCTCGATCTGCGGCGCGAGCTTGTGCATGGTGTTGGTGGCGAGCAGCAGACCTTCCGCGCCGCCCGCTGCGAGTTGCCGGGCTACGCCCGCCAGCAGTTCGCCCGCCGCGTCCCACTCACCGGCACGCTGCATGGCCGCCACCTCGGCGAAATCGACGCTGTGAATCAGCAGCCGCGCCGAGTGGAGGCCGCCCAGACCCAGATGACTCAGGCGCCCAGCGACCTCCAGGTTGATTCGCCGGTAGTACTCCGCCGTGGAGGTCCACGACATCCCGCCGATGACACCGAGAAGCTTCATGTCTCAACCCTAGCACTGGAGCTGGTTTGTGGTGCAAACTACAGGTATGCGCCGAAACAATTCACTGCCCATCATCCTGCTGTTTGCCGTGCTGATCGTGCTGGCAGGCTACCTGCTGCTCAGGAAACCGGCCAGCAGCGTGCCCGACACGGTGACGGGCCGGGTTCCGGCGGGCAGCCTGCCCAATCCGGCCCTGACGCCCGGCGCCGTGCTCACCACCGACTCAGCCGTCATCTGCGTTCCCGGCTACACCCAGACGGTCCGCAACGTACCCAGCAGCCTCAAGGCTCAGGTCTACAAATCGTATGGAATTACCAGCCGCCAGCCGGGCGAGTACGAGGTCGATCACCTGATCAGCCTGGAACTCGGCGGCAGCAACTCGATTCGCAACTTGTGGCCGGAAAGTTACGTCACCCACCCGCTCAACGCCCACGTCAAGGACGCGCTGGAGAACAAGCTGCACAGCCTGGCCTGCAAAGGCACCATCAGCATGGAGGACGCCCAGAAGGCCGTCGCCGGTGACTGGACCGCCGCTTACGTCAAGTACGTCGGACCGCTGCCCCGCCAGTGAAGCGCACCCAGCCAGGGAGAATCATGAACGAACGAGGCAAAGCCGCGCCGGGAGCAGTCCCCAAACCAACGCCTGAGCCCGGACCGGCAGCCGGGAGCCCTCCCGATCTGGCCGTCACCCACAGCGCGGCGCCGGAGACGGACGCGCTGCTCTCACAGGCCGAACTCTACGTCACGGGTGCTCAGGGCCAGCCGGTCAGCCGCGCCCTGAGTGAGCGCGAGCGCTGGCTGGCGACCCAGGCCGACGCGGCGCTCAGAAACGGCCAGGCCGTGACGCCCGGCGCGGTGCTGGTGCGCCTGGAGGTCAACGGCCTGCTGCCCGACAGCGACGCCTCGTACCTGTATCTGTGCTACCAGCCGCCCGGCGCGGCGGCGCTGGAATTCTGGGCAGGATTCCGGCGCACAGCCAGCCTCGACCTTGGGCGCGGGCTGGTCGGCGTGGCCTCGGCGGGCGCCCCGGCCTGAGCGGTTCAGGCTTGAGCGGCCTTGGCTCGCAACGATTCAGGTCGGGGTCGGTGTCATGAGGCCGACACGAGGCCGAGCAGAGCGCCCGTGACATACTGGGGGCCATGAAGCGCGACACCAATTTCTGGCTCCGGCTGCTGCTGCTGGGGTTACTGGTGCTGCTCGGCTACCTCCAGACTTACCACTCGCCGCAGCGTTCGCCCGCCTCGACTCCCCAGAGCCAGAGCGTCCAGACGGGCGGCGCAGACGAGTAGCGCAGACGAGTAGCGCAGACGGGTAGCGCAGACGGGTAGCGTGAGCTGAGTCCCAGCTCTACTTCGCGCCGAAGGTGCCGCCCTCAGCCTTGCTGAGCACGCCGCCGACGAATTCGCCCATGCCCTCGACTTTGACCGCCGCGCCGCCCCAGGTACCGTCTCCGCTGACCGGTCCCTCCCAGTACGCCACCGAGGTCGTTTTGGACAGCAGCTCCTGCTCGTCGCGCACGGCTTTCAGGGTCAAATCGCCGCGCTCGGAGCTGACCTTCCAGTCGAGGACGTACTTGCGCCCGGAAGGCGAGGTCCACTCGCGCTGGGGCGTCATGGTGACGTTCTTCACCTCTCTCGCCACGCCGTCGGCGCCGACCTCCGATCCGGCCAGCTGCACCACCTTGCCGCCTTGGGTCTTGACCCGGTAGAGCATCAGGTCCGAGCCGTCCGACAGATGCACCCCGAACCAGTCCCACAGCGCGGCGCGGCCCGGCTGCTGGTCGCCCCACTGGTGGTCGAACCAGGCCGTGCCGGTAGCAGCCTGACCGTTGATGGTGCCCGCCACACTCAGCCGGGTCACGCTCTGGTAGTAGAGCTGACCGGTCTCAGGCGTGCCGGAGTAGCCGGGCGGATGCACCACCGGCCCCTTTTGCGGCGTGAGGGTCAGTTGCAGTGGCCCGGCCTTGAGGTCAAAGGGCGCCGTGTTGCCAGGCGCGGTCTGGGTCAGGCTCCAGTCGCCCTGCCGGACTTTGAGCGGCGGAAAGGCGAACGCCGCGTCCTGGCGGCCCTCTTCCAGAAAATCGAGCTTGCCGGTCTTGAGATCGGCCACCGCGATATGCGAGGCGAAGTAGGGAATGCCCTTGTAATTGACCTTGAACTGCGCCCAGTGAAACGCCTGGCCGGTTGCTGGGAGGTAGCCGGAGACGTACCACCATTCAGTTGCGGCGTTGTTCGGCCCCAGCGCGGCGGGGTCGAGCATGCGGGCCGGGTCGAAAGCCGTAGCGCGGGGCAGACAGGCGCTCAGCAGTGGGATCAGCAGCAAGGCGGCAGCATTCAGGCGGGGCATGAGTCACTGTAGGCGGGCAGCGGGCAGAACTCTGCGCCGTCGCCTACGCTCGCAGGCGCGGTCAGGCAGTCACCGCCGCCCGGTTCGCAGCATCCGGGCTTCCTGCACGCCGTCCAGGCCATGCCACTCGGCCCAGTGGGCGGCGGCCTCGATGTCGTATTCCACGCGCCGGAAGCTGACCGTCCAGCCGCCGCTGCCCTTGTCGAGCAGCACCCAGCGGGCGGCAGGATCACCGTACTTCTGCCGCGACACAGAGCCCGCATTGACGACGCTGATGCCCAGCCGGGTATCGAGCAGTTCGGTGTGCGAGTGGCCCACCACCACGACCTTCGCCGCCGCGCCGTGCAGCCGCTCGCGCATCTGCGCCGGAGTCGCCAGCACCTCGCCGCTGAACATCAGGTACTCCCAGGGGTCGCGGGGCGAGCCGTGTGAGAGCAGCACCTCACCGTTCGCCACGCTCAGCGAGACGGGCAGGCGAGCGAGTTCGGGGGGCACGCCGCCGAGCTGGCCTTCCAGAAACTCGCGGTAAAGCCGGGTGGACGGCTCAAGCTCAGCCACTGCCGAGAGCATGAACTCGTCGGTGTTGCCGCGCACGCTGGGCGGCGCGTGTTCGAGTTGCATTTCCCAGGCCCGGCCCGGATCGGCAGCGCCCCAGACGCTGTCGCCCAGGTTGTAGATGGCGTCGGGCGCGGCGGCTTGGATGTCGGCCAGCACCGCCTCCAGGGCGAAGGCGTTGCCGTGGACGTCGCTCAGAACCGCCAGTCTCATCTCAGCGCCCGCATACTCAGCGCCGCCGCAGGTAGGCCATCAGCACGCCGAACAGGGCGCAGGTGACGACCAGCGAAATCAGGCTGGCGCCCAGGCTGAAGGCGGGCGAGAGCAAATCCTGGCTGAGCTTGTAGACGCTGAACGGCAGCGCCCAGCCGAGCGCGTATAGCCCGGCGCGCACGGCGAACTGGGGCGCCGAGTTGGCGCGGGGAAACAGTTGCACGTTCAGGATAAAGGCCGGAATCAGGAACATCTGGGCGAGGTAAAACCAGCCGGGTAAGGCACTCAGGCCGTACTGGCCCGCCGAAAACGCGACATTGAGCGCAGCCATGATGACGGCGGCGACCAACGCGAAGAGGAAAAAACGGTTCATGGCCTGAGTGTAGAGAAATCCGGTCGGCGATTTCGGAAAGCAAAAGAGTTGGGTGCGGTCATTCTCACTCCGTTGACATACGCGGCGTCGCCCTCGCCAGCCGCCCCGGCACCAGCTTCTCCAGCAGCGCCACCAGAGCGGCGTCCATGAACTCGTAGTCGTCGGGAATGCCCAGGGTCAAAAGGCGCTCGGCGGGCAGGACGCCTCTGAATCTGGTGCGAATCTCGTCCCTGTGGCGCTTCTGCATGCACACCGCCACGTCAGCCCACTCCAGCAGGTCGCGGGTCAGCGGCGTGGTGGCCCGCTCATCGGTGCCCGCCGAGGCGACTTCCCAGCCGGGCGTGTCACGGAACACCACTTCGGCGCTCAGGCTCCGCAGCTTGTTGTGGGTGCAGACGAACACGACGCGCAGGGGACGCGTGGTCAAGGTCAGTATACCTGATGCGTATGCACCAGCGCGGCGCTCTCCAACAGGTGGCCCCAGACCGCTCGCCAGGCCGGGAACTTGTCGGACTCGCGGAAGCCGACCATGTGGGCCTCCAGGCTTTCCCACCAGATGAACAGCGTGAAGATATCGGGCGATTCGACGCCCTGGTGCAGCTCGTGGCGGATGTAGCCGGGCGAGCTGGCCACGATGGGGAAAGCGTCCGGCATGACGGAGATGAAGGCGTCGGCACTGCCGGGCTTGAGGGTCAACGTGGCGATTTCGAGGATCACTGAAGCTCACCCGGCGAGGTGGAGAGCAACCTACCTTTGCGTTGCACCGCCAGCACGATGCCGGACAGCAGGCCACCGAGCACGCCGGTCACGAGGACGTCCGCCCATGCTACCTGCGGGTCCAGGGCGCTGCCGCTCAGCGCAAACAGGAAAAAGAAGACTGCGAAGTGGCTCCCCCATGCCGCGCCGTAGCGCCACAGGTTTTTCTCGTTCTGAGTAGCCTTGAGCCACACTGTCGCCAGCAGAACTTCGGCGCACATCAGGAACGGCAAGGCCCAGAACCAGATGGGCAGGGCCTGATAGCGGCTCGGTTGAAAGTGTGTTGCGCTCAGCACCGTCATACACACGAAAACGAGAAATATCGCAGTCCAAATCAGAGCAGGCTTGATAATGTTCATAGCCTCACCATACATCTGCTCATGAGCGAGCCATGATGTTTTCACCCGTTCACAGCGTCTGAGCCGTGACCTCCGACCTCTGCGCCTCTGCGCTTTTGTGAGTCAGCTCCGCTCATACGCCTGCCGCAGCCAGCCGAGCAGTTCGGCGTCCACATCAGCCGCGTCGCTGAGCTGGACCCGGTGAGTGACCACCCTGTTCCAGCTTCCCGCCGCTTCCAGTCGGCCCCCCGCCTCCACGCCCGGCAGCTTGAGCCCGATGTCGAAGCGCCCCGCCGTGCTGGGATGCAGGTCCACGAAGCGTCCAGGCCGGAAAAAGCCCACCGCGCTCTTGCCGATGCGCGTCTCCACATCCGGCCCGAAGCTGAGCAGGTGTGCGGCCAGATCGTCGTAGACCGCCCGCCAGTGCGCCTTCTTGCCGGTGAACAGCGGCGCGAGCTGGTCATCCACGCTCTGCGTTCCCGCCGCCGGACGATTCAGCAGATGAATCACGGCGCTGGCGTGCCCATGCCCCAGCTCGAAGTCGTTCTTGAGCCAAGCCATCAGGTCGGCGTGCTTGGTGAGCTGTTGCTCCGCCGCCAGCGCCCGGAAATCGTCAACCGTCTTGCCGATCTGGGCGTGGATGGAGGCCAGGTAGCCTTGGATGATGCGGGCGTCTTTTTCGGCTCTGGTCATGACTCCTCCAGTTCTTCGAGTGAGGCGGCGAGTGCATAACCGCCCACGATCAGATACCGGGCTTCACGGGCGCCCAGTGATTGACAGAACTCTTTGAAGTCGCGGTTCAGTGCCATATTTCCAGGTGTGGTACTCGCGCCGCAGAGCTTCGAGCGCGTCCAGACGTTCCGAAATCGGGCGTGAGCGCCAGTGGGCGGTGGTGCTGGGCGCACTTCGCATTGACGTGACCTTGACCCCTGTGCGCTCCGGTTCGCCTTTCATATCGCTATTTTACCTTCCCTCGCTTGCGCCTTCAAACATCTTCAAGGTGTCTCAGCCGTCACCGTCTGCCGCTCCTTGGTCTGCCCGGCGACGATGTGGTTGATGACTTTGAGCCAGGCGCGGGCGCTGGCCTCCACCACGTCGGAGGCGACGCCGCTGCCGCTGACGCTCATCTCGCCGTAGCGGGCGTTGACACTGACCTCACCCAGCGCCTCGGCGCCCTTGGTGACGGCCTGCACCCGGTAGACCTCCAGGGTCGGGGCCAGGCCGGTGGCGGTGTTGATCGCGTGAAAAATCGCCTCCACCGAGCCGTCACCCGTCGCGGTGGCCTCGCGCACGCCGTCCGGAGTCGCCAGGCGGACGTAGGCCAGCGGCTGCATGTCGGTGCCCATGGCGATCTGAAACCGCTCCAGCGTGAACGTCTCGCTCGCCTCCACGCCGCTGCCGACCAGGGCGTGCAGGTCGTCGGCGTAAATTTGCCCCTTGCGGTCCGCCAGCTCCTTGAAGCGCACGAACAGGGCGTTGAGGGCCTCGTCGTTGAGGCCACCGTCGTTGCTGCCGTCAATGTCGTAGCCCAGGTCGCTGAGCGCCTTGCGAAAAGCCGCCCGGCCCGAATGCTTGCCCATAACCATCACGGCAGCCTCGCGGCCCACCAGCTCGGCGTTCATGATCTCGTAGGTTTCCTTGTGCTTCAGAACTCCGTCCTGGTGAATACCCGACTCGTGCGCGAAGGCGTTGTCGCCGACGATGGCCTTGTTGGGCGGCACCGGCATGCCGGTCAGGCGGCTGACCAGCTTGGAGACCCGGTTGATCTCGCGGGTCCGGATACCCGTCTCGGCCAGGTAATGATCGCGCCGGGTGTGCATCGCCATCACGACCTCTTCCAGCGCGGTGTTTCCGGCCCGCTCACCGATGCCGTTGAGGGTGCATTCGATCTGCCCGGCCCCGTTCTCGACGGCGGCTAAACTATTGGCGGTGGCCATGCCCAGGTCGTCGTGACAGTGGGTGCTGATCTCCACGTGGCGCCCGGCCACGATCTCGCCTTTGACACGAGCGATCAGGGCGCCGTACTCATTGGGCGTGCCGTAGCCCACGGTATCGGGAATGTTGATGACGGTGGCCCCCGCCTCGATGGCGGCGCGGTACAGCCGGATCACAAATTCGAAGTCGGCCCGCATCACGTCCTGGCCGGAGAATTCCACGTCGTCGGTGAACTGCCGGGCGAGCTGCACGGCTTTGATGGATGATTCAATCACCTCTTCGGGCGTCTTGCGGAGCATGTACTGCATCTGCACGGCGCTGGCGCTGGTGAACACGTGGATGCGGCTGCGGTCAGCGGCCTCCAACGCGGCGGCGGCGCGTTCGATGTCGGCGCGGGCGGTGCGGGCCAGCGCACAGATGACCGGCCCCCGGACTTCCCGTGAGATGCGCGAAACACACTCGAAATCCCCGTCCGAGGTGATGGGAAAACCCGCCTCAATGATGTCCACGTTCAGCCGCGCCAGCGCGTGCGCGATCTCGATCTTCTGGCCGTGATTCAGCGCCACGCCGGGCGACTGCTCGCCGTCACGCAGGGTGGTATCGAAGATGTGAATACGGCGCAATGCGGGCTGGATGGTGGTCATAGCGGGTCTCCTTGAGCAGTGGAGCAGATGGAGGTCGAGTTGAATTCAGTATGGCAGACACGAAAAAACGCCCCCAGAAGTGAAGTTCACTCCGGGGGGCGCACTCAGGCCGACTTCAGCGCAGCGTTCCCACCGGAAGCGCACCGAGAAGAAGTCGGGTCTGAACTGAATTTCGCATTGGGGCCAATGTTACACGCTGGGCGGCGGGGAAGCAACCGGCTCGCCTGCCTCGCGAATCAGATGCTCAGGCCCGCTCACGTCCAGCACCTCGCGGCCCAGCGTCACGGTTTCCTGATGCACCTGGCTGATCCATTCCTTGCGCACATTGATCTGCTGCACCGGGAAGACCTGCTTGCCGATGACGGGGCGCTCCTCGGTCAGCGTGATCTGGTAGACCCGGCCCGGCTCCAGCAGTTGCCCGTCGAGCATGACGCTGCCGCCTTCGGGTGAGGTGATCAGTTCGAGCACCTCGCGCTGAAGCGTGACCGGCACCTGCACTTCCTCCTCCACGATGCGTTTTTGCAGCGTCACCTGAGCGACCAGGCCACCCGTGACGGCGATCTGGGCGCGTTCCTCGTAGAGCGTGATGGTGCCCTGGTCTTTCGGCGCCCGAATCTCGCGGATATTGACGGTCTCCTCGGCGGCGGGCGCCACTGACTCAGCCTGCCCGGCTCTGACTTCCCTGATCCTGATCTGCTTGTCCATACGGTCCTCCCCGGCGTGCTGGGTGATGCACGCAAGTCTCTCATCTTCGTCCTTGCGCCGACTTTCGCCAGATGTCTTTTTCCTTGAACCGCGCTGGGAGAACGTTCGCGCTACCCCTCTCCCGCAGGGGGAGAGAAGCCAAAAACGCTGTGTTCACCGGTATCGCTGAGTTTATGAAAGATACGTGCATCACCGAGCCCTGGCGTGTCATACGAAAAACAGGAGCAGGGAACGCCGTCCCCACCCCTGTCTTCTGCTCCGGCGCCGCCCCGCTCAGAGCGCCGGAAACAGCTCACCTCTTGCTGTTCTTGGTCTCGGTGCTCATGGTGTCGGTGGTCATGTTGTCGCCTTCCAGGCGCACGTCGCCGGTCTTGGTCACGTCCAGCACCTCGCGGCCCACGGTTTCGGTGATGGTCTGGTTGTCGGTGACGGTGCGCTTGCCGACGGCGATTTCCTCGGTGACATACGCCTGCTTGCTGACCCTGGCCCGCTCGGCTTCCAGGTCCACGGTCATGGTCTGGCTGCCCGCGCCCAGCACGGCGCCTTCGACGGGGCTGGCGCCGCTGACGGCAGTGCGCTCGATGACGACTTCCTCGCGCTGCAAGGCCACGCTGACCTGCTCCTGGCGGCTCTCGACGCGCTTGCCGATCTCGACGCTGCCCGCCTTGAAACGGTCCTTGTCGACCACCAGACGCTCTTCGAGGAGCTGGAGCTTGTCGGGGGTCTTGTACGCCTTGTCCTGGTAGGCGGTGCGGGCGCTGGTGTCGGTGGCCACCGCCGCATCCTTGCCCACGCCGCGCAGCACGCGCTCGTCGGCTTCCTGGGCGTCGTCAGTGTACATTTCGCTGACGTTGTAGCTCCGCAGGTCGCGCACCTGATCCTTGCTCAGATCGTCGAAGTAGACGCCGTTGTCGTCCAGGCGGCTGTGGCCCACCGGCACCAGCACTTCCTTGGCGCTGAACCAGCCGCCCGCATCGACCACGAAGTAGCGCATCTTGCCGCTATCGGAAGACACCAGCGCGTCGCGGATGGTGCCGATCTTCTCGCCGTTCATGCCGTAGGCGGTATGGCCGGTAGGATCGTAGATGCCCTGGCCGCTGAAGTTGTAGTTCTGGTCACGTGAAACATCGGACAGGCGGACAAGGTTGGCGGTCATGTTGGTCTGAGTCATATGCATCTCCTGAGAGCCGTGCGTCTGTGCGCGGCAGGTTGAGGTCATGGTGCTGAACAACAGTCTGGCGAGCGCCCCAGGCCGAAGGCTGAGACGAAACCCAAGCCGCGCTGGGCCAATCTTGAGCAGGTGCTGAGCTGGCCTTGAGCTGAAGGTCTGCTGACCATCAGGTCTGTTCACAGTGTAGGAACCGTTGTATTTCGGTGGTGCAGTCTGGACATAACAAAAAAACGCCCCCGAATGGAAGCGCCCGCTGGTAGGCAAACTTTGTCGAATAGATTAAAGGGAATCGCGTGTATATATTGGGAACGCCGTTCGGTGGCCCCCTCACCCCGCTGCTGCGCGGCTCCCCTCTGCAAGCACTCGTCGTGAACGGACTGTCGTCATGAGCGGACACCCATGAGGGTGCCATTCCTCCCCATGAGGGCGCCACTCCTCAGGTCTTCGACTCTCCCGCAAGGGGCGAGGGGTCAGAAACACACGACCAAGATGGCCAAGACTCATTTTAGTTCCGTATGGAGTGCTTTTGGAAGTGACCAGCTCCGAATTTGTCACCCTGAGCCGTGCGAAGGGTCTAACGAAATGGACTCCCCGACGAAACTGAGAACCGGACTGACCCTCAATAGCGACACGCTCGGCTGCTTGAAATTCCTATGAAGACAGATTTCCGTAATCCTCGGCGCTCGCTGCAAGTCAGCCCGGCATTCTCTCCAGATACGCGCCGGTTTTATCGCTCCGCCCGGTCACAGCAAAAACTCCTCGCTCTGGCGCTGCTCGTGGCGGGCTTCCCAGACCAGGTCGCGCAGCACCCAGCCGCTTCCGGCAAAGCGCAGGCCCTGGCGCACCTCGGTCATCAGGTACTCGCGCACCTCCGAGGGCGCAAAGCCGCGCTCGACGATCTCACCGAGGTTGAGTTCGCCGTCGAGGATGCGCGAGAGTTCGCTCAGGCGCTGGCCCCGGTGGCTGAGCTTGAGGCCGTACCAGGCGTAGCGCCCGGTGGGGGTCAGCTTGCCCGCCTGCACGGCGTCTGCGGCGCGGGCGGCGACCTCGAACAGCGGCAGTCCGGCGTCGCGGGCGGCGGCGCGGACGCTGCGGCCCTTCTCCTGGTCGAACAGCGGCATCGGGCCGCTGAGGACCACGCTGGGGCTGCTGATGACCTGCCCGATCTGCTCCCACTCGTCGGTAATCCGCGCCCAGTCGGTGGTGAACTGCTCGAAGGGCGAGATCACGCTGCCGGTCACCGGACGGCGGGCATACGAAAAGCTGCCGCTGGCGGGCAACATCGGGCTGGCGTGCAGCGCGTCGAGACCGGTCCAGTCGAGAATGCCGCCCTCGACGATCTCGCCGCGCGCGAAGGCCACCGCGAACGGCACGTCCGCGTCCACATCGAGCACGCCGGTCTGACCGGTCTCGTGCAGGAGCGAGAGCACGCCTATGAGTGGTATGTCTGAAAAAAGTCCCTGCATCATGCTGGCTTCACCTGGAAGAGCAGATTAACATTCTTTGGCGCTTTATGTCGAATCCAGACTCCAGACTGGATACAAAGCGGGAAATCTCACGTTTTGACGGCATGAATTGGCAGCGTGAATCGATGGTGTGAACTTTACGACATTCCAAATAACGGCCCCAGGTCACTGAGTTGGCCGGTGGGCGTCAGTTCGGCAAAGCGGTACGACGCGAAAACGCTCAGAAACTCGCTCGCCTCCAGCAGCCGGGTCTGGCCGGAGGGACCGGTGGCCTGCACCGCCGCGCCGCGCAGGGTCAGCCGGTAGCGGGGGCGCGGGGCGGGCACAGACGGCACAGTTGCAGCTAAGGCCGCTTTCTTACGGCGCCCTCCCCCACCGCCCTGCCCCGGCACGATCAGCTCGGCGGCGTACTCCTGCCCGCCGCGTGGCCGCAAAAACGCCAGCAGTTCACCCGGCGTGAGCGCCGCTGCCAGGGTCGGCACTGGCGTCAGGGTCGGCCTGTCTGGTCCGTTCTGGGCTGCTCTGGTCTGGGCTGCTCTGGTCTGAGCTGCTCGGTTCTGCTCTGGTCCGTTCTGGGCTCCACCACCACCGCCGTACCGTAGGCCAGCACTTCCGTCACACCGTCGGTGATCTCGTTGGCGTCGTAGCGCATCGCCAGAATGGCGTTGGCGCCGCGTTCGCGGGCGTGCTGGACCATCAGCTCGTAGGCTTCCTGGCGGGCCTTCTCGGCCAGTTCGGAGTAGAGGGTGATGTTGCCGCCCAGGATGGTTTGCAGCGAGGCACCGATCTGCCCCAGCACGCTGCGGGAGCGCACGGTCAGGCCGCGCACCATGCCCAGGTGCCGCGCCACCCGAAAGCCTTCGAGGTCGTTGGTGGTGGTGACGATCAACTCAGGCACGGGCATTCACCGGAAAAAATGACGTGGACATACCGGTCAGTATGGCGCAGCCAGAGCAGGGTTCCGCTCCCTTTGCTGGACCCCTCACTGATTGCTGGACCCCTCACTGAACGACCGTGCCCGCACCTGCCAGCGCGGCACTGACTGGCTCACCGGCCCTGGCGTCCCCGAAGATGACGCGGCCCACGCCGCCCGCCACCGCCTCCGCCGCGCCGAGCACCTTCTTTTTCATGCGGTCCTGGGCGAATTCCATATACGTCTCCACGTCGGCGGCGGGAATTCGGCGAATCAGGCTGGCCTCGTCGGGAAAGTCGCGCAGCAGGCCCGGCACGTTGCTCAGCAGCAGCAGCGCCTCGGCCTTCAGGGCCACGGCCAGGGCGGCGGCGGCGCGGTCGCCGTCCACGTTGATGGCCACGCCCTCGTAACTGGCGGCGGGCGGGCTCAGCACCGGCAGGTAACCGGCATTCAGCAGCAGCTCGATCAGACCCACGTTGACCTTCTCGACGGTGCCGGTGTGGTCGCCGCGCAGCACCAGCGTCTTGCCGTTTTCGACCACCCGCACGCTGCCTTTGTGGCGACCCTCGAAGATGCGCCCGTCGAGGCCCGATAAGCCCACGGCGTTGACGTTCAGGCGCTGGAGCCGCTCCACGATGCCCTTGTTCATCTTGCCGCAGTAGACCATCTCGAAGATTTCGAGCGTTTCCCGGTCCGTGAAGCGCGAGGTGTAGCCGCTGGGGCTGGTGACGAAGCGGGGCGGGTGACCCAGCGCCTGTGCCACCCGGTTGGTCTCGCCGCTGCCGCCGTGGACCAGCACCAACTTTTGCCCTGAGCGCCACAGCCGGGCGATATCGGCGCACACCGCGTCGTAGTCGATGCCCAGACTGCCGCCCACCTTGACCACGATCATCCGTTTACCAGCCAGGAGTTGAAGGTCAGCATCTGAGGGCGAGGCTAGCATGGGCCTGCGCCGACGCGGGCGCGGTGAGCAGACAGGCCGGGCCTCAGCGGACACCTGGCCATACCCGCTTCATGAAACCCCGGCTTCATGAAACCTTGAACGCCGCCGCCGATCCTCTAGACTGCTCGGCAATGCCACCCGCTCAGGCCATCATTCAGATTCTGCTTGTCGAGGACAACGAGCCCGACGTGATCTTGACCCAGGAAGCCTTTCTGGACGCCGGGCTGCCGATCACCCTGCACGTGGCCCGCGACGGCGTGGAGGCCATGCAGTTTCTGCGCCGCGAGCCGCCCTACAGCGGCGCGGTGCGCCCGGACGTGATCTTGCTCGATATCAACATGCCCCGCAAAAACGGCCTGGAAGTGCTGGCCGACCTCAAGGCCGATGTCAAGCTGCGCACCATTCCGGTGGTGGTGCTGACCACCTCGCAGGCCGACGAGGACATTTTGCGCAGCTACCAGAGCCACGCCAGCAGTTACGTCGTCAAGCCGGTGGAGTTCAGCGAGTTTCACAGCGCTATCCAGGCGCTCGGCCAGTACATGCTCAGCACCGTGAAGTTGCCGCCGCGCTCGTAAGGCGAAGCCGTCAGGTCCGGCCTCTCAGGTCTGGTAGGTCAGCAGCGCCTCGCCGGGCTCAGCGGGCAGGCGGCGCAACACAGCCAGCGACTCCGGACTGGTCGAATCGAGTTCAAAGTTCAGGCTCGGCAAACCTTCCTCGCGGGCCTGAGCGACTTCGGAGTATTTCAGGGCCGCGTTCAGCATCTCGGCGTCGTGATCAAACTCAGGCAGCGTGCCGAACCAGTAGACCTCGCCGCCCCCACGTAAGCTGGCGAAGGCGGCCAGGCGACCAGAGCGCCTCGCCGTCCAGATGGCATCCAGATCGTCCAGAAAGATGTTCTCCCACTTGCTCAGCGGGAGATTGCCCGGCGGATTGACCGTGTGGGTCGCCCGGTAATGCTCCAGGTGCGCCAGGGTCAGCTCGGCACGGAACTCCGGCGTGATGACGCGCTCACCCTGGATGGTGTAGCCCAGTGCCCCGACCTGAGACCATTCTGCTCGCCCCCAGTCGGCGGGAAAGGCGCTCAGCGGCACTTCGGGCGTCCAGGTGCGGCGAACGAGGGTGAAGCCCTGTGCCCCCAGAAACGTCCGGACAGCCTGCTGATGCTCCAGCACCTGCACCCGCCAGGGCGTCCCGGCTGGATACGCCGTCTGGAGGTGCGCGAGCAGGAGCGCCGCTTCCCCGCTGAGGGAGGCCGCGCCAGTCAGGCACAGCTTGATGGTCATGCGGTGGGGGTGAACGGTGTTCACGGGTGCCAGGTATCCGGCGCCCAGCAGCGCACCCTCAGCTTCCAGCAGCCAGGCCCAATCGCGGACACGGCCCGGATCATCTTGCCGCACCGTCTTGAGCAGCGCCTTCACAGCGGCCTGATCGGACCTGCGGGCGGCGCGGACGTTCAGGGACATGACCTCACTGTACGGCACTGACTGTACGGCACTGATTGTACGGCACTGACTGTACGGCCTGAAACCGACCCGCGCCCTGTGCCGGGCTAAGGGTAATAAAGCAGTTTCATCAATCCATTTGAAATACAAATCGGTGTGATGTCTCTAGCAATGTGCCCAGAGCAGCGGAGTATACTTGTGACATGATTCAGGAGCAGACGTCTACCTTTTGTCCGGTGTACCGGGCCATCGGGGTGTTGCAGGAGAAATGGGTGCTGCACATCGTGCGCTCCTTGCTGGGCAGCCCCAAGGGCTTCAACGAACTTTCGAGGGCCATCGGCGGCTGCAACAGCGCCACGCTGACTCAGCGCCTGGAGGGCCTGGAGGGCCTGGGCGTCATCAGTAAGGCCACCGATCAGGAAGCCCACGGCAAGCTGGCCCGCAGCATCTACGCCCTGACGCCTGCCGGGCGCGAGCTGCAACTGGTCATCGACGCCATCAGCACCTGGGCGGATGTCCACCTCAGCGAGCCCTTCGGGGACGAGCAACCCTGCGCGAGCTGAGCATCCAGACCGTCGACCGCCCCCGCCGCGCTGCCGGGGCGGTTTTTGTTTTATTTAATTCGGGGTCCAGTTCAGTGCTGCGTTCTCAAGTCTGCGCTCTCAAGTGTGCGGGCCGAACTCGCTGCGAACGTGCCAGTGGCTCTCCCCTTCCGGCTTGACGCACAGGGCCAGCGCGGCGAAGTGCATCTGGTGGTGGGGCCGGGTGAGGGCTTCCAGGCGCTGGCGCAGGCCCGCCGGATCGCCGCCATACGGCTGAATCAGGGTAAAGTGAGGCTGGTAGCTGTCCAGGCCGCGTGGGGTGCGCAGCAGTTGCAGCCGGGCACGCTCATGCGGCGTGTTCCAGCGCCCCTGCGCCGCAGCCGCACTGAACGGCGAGGCGGTCACGAAGGGGGATAGCCGGGCCAGCAGCAGCGTCTGGATGACCGACAGGGCCAGGCTGGGCGTAAACAGGTGGACCCAGGTTTCGCCGCCGTCCCACTCGGCGATGCATCCGCCATGAAGTGACATGACCGCGCCGGGTGACAGGCAGTTCAGGCAGGCCCGCGCCTCGGCCTCGATGGCGCCCAGGTGTTCGGGGCCGGTATAAAAGCCCTCCACGACGGTCAGGTGCAGGCCGTAGGGTCCGGCGTCGCGCTGCCATTCGGGGCGCAGGAAGTCGGGCAATGCCACGTGTTGCCGGGCACGCAGATCGTAGCCGAGCAGCCGGGTGCCGAGCCGGTAGTACTCGCCGCCCGCTGGCGGCACGGCGTAGACGGCGAAGCGGGTGCCGTGTCGGGGGTCAGGGCCGTCACTCATAGACCTAGGCTAGGACAAGGACGTCAGACGGGCGTGCGGGCAGCCTTGAGGATGGTCAGTGAGCGGCCTTCATGCCGGGTTCATGCTGAGGGTAGTGCAGGTTCTGGCAGGCAACTCCCCTACCGCCCCAGCCGCCGCCTCACCGCGCCCAGGTAGCGTCTGGCGTCGCCGACGTTCAACGCGGCGGCCAGGCCGAAGTAGGTCAGCACTCCGGCGCCTCCGGCCAGCGCCAGCACCAGCAGGCTCAGCAGCAGGTGGCCGGGACCGGGGGCCGGGAACGGAGCAGCGACCAGGCGGGCGACGATGCCAGCGATAACGGCCAGGCCGGTGACGCGGCCCACATGCAGCGCCAGCGGGGGCACCGCAAAGCCGAGCTGGCGGCCATACAGGTACAGCAGCGCCACACCGACCAGAAGGCCCGCGAGGGTGGTCGCCAGGCCGAAGCCGAACAGGCCCAGGGCGGGCACCAGCAGGCGGTAGAGGCCGACCTCGAACAAAAAGCCCACGGCGCTGACCACCACAGCCTCGCGGGTGCGCTGGCGGGCGTAGAACGTCCGCAGCAGCACGGTGTTGATGGCCCAGGGAATCAGCGCCAGCGCCCAGCCTCCGAGGATCAGCGTGCCCGCCTCAAAGCGGTCGGGGGGCATGTTGCCTCGCAGATCGAAAATGCCGATGGCGTAGCCGGACAGCGCCAGCAGCAACGCACTGGCCGGGGCCGCCAGGAACGTCACCGTCCGCAGGGTGCTGTAGGTCAGGGCCTTGAAGCCGTCCCAGTCGCTCTCGGCGGCGCGCTGGGAAAAACGTGGAAACAGCGCCAGCGCCGGGCTGATGACGAACAGGCCGTTGACCATGCTAAACAGCGTCTCGGCGTTGGCGTAGGCCGACACCGCGCCGGGCGAGAACAGGGCGCCGTTGGAGAGCAGGCGCTGCACATACAGGTTCAGAACCTGCCGCGCCCCGGTGGTCAGGGTGAACGGCGCCATCTGGATCAGCACCCGTCCCAGCGCCGGGTGGCGCATCAGTTGCGGCGTGGGCAGCAGCCCGTAGCGGCCCAGCGCAGGCAGTTGCACCAGCAGTTGCGCCAGCCCGCCCAGCAGCCAGCTCAGAGAGAGCCAGGTCGCCGAATGCGGAAACAGCACGGTGGCGATCAGCAAAATGACGATGGACACGGCGTTGAAGGCCACCGGGGCGAAACTCGACTCGCGGAAATGCTCGTCGGCGTTGAGCAGGCCCATGGCGATGGAGGCCAGGCTGATCAGCGTCAGGAACGGCATCACCAGCCGGGTCATGTAGATGGCCAGCCCGGTATCGACGTTCGAGTTGCTTGAGAGCAGCAGGCCCACCAGAAACGGCGCCGCCAGGATACCCAGCACCATCAGCACCAGATTCAGGCCGATCAGGGCGCCGGAAAAGGCGCGGGCCAAGGCGCGGCGATCTGTCTCGCCCAGCGATTTATAGATGGGAATGAACGAGTTGACCAGGGCGCCCTCGGCCAGCAGTTCGCGCAGCAGGTTGGGGATGCGCGAGGCGATCGTAAACGCGTCCAGCAATTCGTTGCCGAAGCCGTTGATGAGCTGCTGGCGAAACACGCCCGACAGGCGAGAGCCGAGCGTTCCGGCCATCACGATCAGGGTGTTGCGGGCGGCTGAGCGCGGCGGCGTTGGAACTTCGGAAGGAGCGCGGCCCTCGGCATTGGCCCCTTCCAGGTCGGGCGCGGTCATGGTGCGGGGCGGCGCGGCGGGTAGGAACCCAGCGGCGAGGAATACCCCGGCAACGGGCCAGGGCGGGGGCAGTCAAGGCGGGGGCAAGGGAGGCGGGGCATTGTCAGTACTGTACCCCCACGCCTTCTGAGATGGGACGAGGCGGGGGCGGCACGTGCAAACCCCGGATCAGCGCTTGAAGCCCGCTGCCGGGGGTGCTACACTCCGCTTCGCCAAGGGGTGCGGAGAGGTGCCAGAGCGGTTGAATGGGTCAGTCTCGAAAACTGAAGTATGGGCAACTGTACCGTGGGTTCGAATCCCACCCTCTCCGCCACAAAAAAAGCGCCGCGCATTCGCCTGCGCGGTTTTTTATTGTCGTCGTCGCAAGAAGAATTATTTGTCAGTCTTGTTAGTTGTCAGTCTTGCGCCAAATCAGTTGTCAACGCCGCCGACACGGAATCCTCAGCGCTGGAGTCTCGACTTAACATAGTGTTCCAGAGAGCATTTCCGTGTCCAGCTTTGACCCTGGGAACGCCGATGCGATAGGGTGGCGCGGCCCGTCGTCGTCGTCTCAGAGTTTGCAATCGCCAGATCTAGATCAGCAGTGTACAGCATATGAAAACTTTAGTCCAACTGTAATTCACTGACAGTAAAATAGACTTATTAAAGTACGCACTGGGCTGAATCGACGCCAGCGCACTGCGCCCCGCTCAGGCCGGTTTCTGCATGGAGGTTGTAAGAGATTCTGAGGACAATGAAGGGTGAAAAAAGGACGCCGCATTCATGACCTTAACCGTCAACACCACCCTGCCTGACACCCTCAAAGAACTCCTGCGCAGCCACGCGCCGGGCGCCACACTGCTGGCCTGCGTGGGCAAGGAGACGTTCTCGCTGGGCGCCGACAGCCCGGTGGCGAGCGCTGCCGACCTGACCCCGCCCGACGAGTGGTTCGAGAGCGGCGAACTGGTCTGGATCACCCGTGACGGCGCCCTGCTGGGGCTGCTGTGGTCGGCCCAGGTGGTGCCGGAGGGCACCGTGCAGATGCTGACGCTGTTGCTGGCCGCCGCCCAGAACGACACCGCCCGCCGCGAGGCCGACGTGCTGATTACCCAGCTCCCCGAAGGCGCGGCCTGGCTGAGCGAGGATCTGGTGTTTATGCAGGTCAGCCGAAGGTTTCTGGAGCTGCATCACCTCAACACCGCCCAGATTATCGGCAAGCCGTACAGCACGGTGTTTCCTCTGCGCGAGGTGACCGGGCAACTGCTGGCACAGGCGGCGGCGGGCCGGGCCGTCTTTCAGGACCGCGAGTTGCTGGTTACCCCGGCCCCGCAGCGCCCCACCTGGCTCAGATCCCAGATGCGCCCCTACTACGGCGGCGCGGCGGCGGGCGTGCTGTGGACCATGCAGGACATCAGCCAGGAGGTTTCGCTGGCGTACCGGGTCCAGGCGCTGCTGCTGGGCGCCCGGCTGCCCACGGCGGTCCTGAGCGCCAGCGGCGAGGTGCTGGAGAGAAGCGAGAGCTTGCGCCTGAAGGTACCCGACGCCAGCGAAGCGCCGAGCCATCTGCTGTGGAGCTGGCCGATCTGGCACGACAGCGCCCACGCCGAGGCCCAGCTCAAAGCTGCGCTGGAGCAGGCGCTGGCTGCGCCGCAGCAGCGTTTCGAGCGCCGCCTTCAGGTCCAGGGCGGCCAGGACGCCACCGTCTCGCTGCGCTGGGGCGAGGAGCCGGGCGGCCCCACCGAGCCAGGCAACGCCCTGCTGGTCGCCGAATTCTCCTTTGAGCAAGGCCCAGGTGCGGGCGCGGCCCAGAACTCGCTGCTGGCCGGGGTCATCGCCCACAGCCCGCAGGCCACCCTGCTGCTGGGCAGCGCCGACGACAGCGGTGAGCGCCCGCTGTGGCTGGCCAGCGAGGCCGCCGCCCGGCTCCTGGGCGTCGAGAGCGCGGCCCTGAACGTGCCCGGCGCCGCGCCGCTGAGCAGTGTGCTGAAATCGCTGGGCGTGCAGCTCTCGCGCCCGGACCTGTCGCCGCTCTCGACCATCACGCTGACCACCCAGGCCAGTCTGGACGAGGCCGAGCTGGCCGCCGTGCTGACCCGGCCCGACGGCCTGCGCCGACATCTGCAAATCACGGCGGCCCGGCTGGCCTCCGGCGACGGTGCGGGGCGCCGCGACGAGGCGCTGGCGCTGTATCTGCACGACGTCACGGCGGTCAGGCACCTGGAGAACCGCCTCAAGCACGACGCCGGGCACGACCCGCTGACCGGCCTGCCCAACTGGACCGGGCTGCGCGCCCGCCTGAGTGCCGCCGAGGGCAGCGCCGCCACCAGTGCCACCGAGCTGAGCCTGCTGGCCCTGAGCCTGGACGATTTCAGCGTGCTTCAGGCCGCGCTGGGCCGCCAGGCCGGGGATCACCTGCTGATTCAGGTCGCCGCCCGGCTGCACCACTGGCGCAAGGACACCCAGGTGGCCCGGCTCGAAGGCGAGGAGTTCGTGCTGGTGATGCCGGGCGTGAACATGGCCGCCGCCCTGGAGCGTGCCCGCGAGGTCCAGCACCTGATGACGGCGCCGCTGAAGGTCTCAGGCCGCGAGATGCTGGTCAGCGCCAGCGTGGGGGTCGCCTGCGGCGCGTCCGGCGCCGACACCCTGCTGGAGCAGTCGCGCACCGCCCTGCTGGCCGCCGCCCGCACCGGACGCGCCGGAAGGGCGGCCTACACGCCGGGCCTGATGAGCCGCGAGGCCGGAATGATCGAGCTGGAGCACGACCTGCACGCCGCCGTGCCGGGCCAGTTCACCCTGCTGTTTCAGCCGATGGTCAACTTCGAGTCGGGCCGGGTCCAGGGCGCCGAGGTGCTGCTGAGATGGCAACATCCCACGCGGGGGCTGCTGACGCCGGGCCAGTTTTTGCCGCTGGCCGCCCGCGCCGGGCTGCTGCCGACCCTGGGGCGCTGGGTGGTGGCGCAGGTCAGCGCCCAACGCTCCGAGTGGCAGCGACTTCACGCCAAGCTGCGCCTGAGCATCAATCTGTCCGCCCCGGAGCTGCTGGATCCCGACTTTCTGGCCCACATCGGCGAGCAGGTGCGATTGGTCGGCGGCCTGGACATCGAGCTGAGCGCCGCGAGTCTGATCGGGCAAAACGCCTCGGAGCACACGGCAGCGGCCCTGCGCGAGCTGCGCGACCTCGGCGCCCAGGTCTGGGTCGACGATTTCGGTGACGGGGCGTCGAGTCTGACCGCCCTGGAGCGCTTTGCCCTCAGCGGCGTCAAACTCCACCCCTCCTTCGTCGCCAACGTTCTGGCGGGTCCGCGCCCGCTGGCGTTGCTGGAAGGCACGGTGCAACTGGCCCGCAAACTGAATCTGCACGTCATCGCCGTCGGTGTCGAGACCCAGACGCAGGCCGCCGTGCTGCACGCCGCCGGTTGCCACGCCGCGCAGGGCTTTTTGTACTCCCCGCCGATGGCCCTGGCCGAATTCGAGCGCTGGCTGGGCACGCAGGTGTTGGACTGAAGGGAGGGGGCTTGTGGCGCGTGGCCTGTGGCTTGTGGGAACAGCAGGCGGCTGGACGGGCTCGGGGCGGGTCTGTTGCGTTGGTGGAGCTTCAGCTCGTTGCCAATGCGTCGGCTCCCCCACCCCCCAGCGGGCAGGCCCTTCGTCGTGGACGGACTGTCGTCATGAGCGGACACCCATGAGGGTGCCATTCCTCCCCATGAGGACGCCACTCCTCCCATACGGGTGCCGTTCTGCCCAAGCGGTCAGGCCCCGATGGGGCGCAACTGGCCACAGGTTCGGGGACGGCGTC
>NZ_JANYGJ010000144.1 GCF_025362455.1 Deinococcus sp.
CTTTACACCCAGGCGGGCCGCGACCTGTTCGGTGGTCAGGAAATTCTGCTCAGGTTCGGCCACAGCACCAGCTTGGCACAGAATGGAGCTAGAACTGACCGCCCACTCCGCCCCCGCCACCCCAACCCGCCCAAGCAGAAGTGGGTGCGAAGTGATATTATAATAATCTACTTTGAAAACCTTCTAATCTTTTTAAAGCTATTTCGTATACTGCGTAGTCTATTTCGGCTGAGAAACACGATCTTTCTAACATAAGACTGCAAATTGCGCCAGTCGCTAACCCGCCGAAAGGTTCCCAAACTACATCTTTATTGTCAGAAGATACTTCTATGAGCATTTTTATTATTTCAATAGGTTTTTGATTAAGATGTATGGATTTATTTGAAGTTTTTAATCTTTCTTTGTCTCTTAGTGCAGGTATGTCCCAAACATTAGTTTTTCCGATTGGAAGTCGAAATATGGCTCGCATTCTCTCCCATTTTTCTGATGAAATAGGCTCTATACCATCTAAACTGAAATAAGGACGTCCAGATGGATCTCCGTGATTATTAGCGTATTCAGAGAATTTTTCGAACATGTCTTTTGGGGGGAAATACCACAAATGACAGTCGGTAAAATACTTGCGTGTGGCTGCATTGGCAACTCCACAGGCTACATTAGTTAAGTATAAGGGTAATCCAGTTCTCTTCCATTCAGATCTAAGCCAATGCTTCATCGATTGAACCCCATCTGATAATTTGACCTCACTTCTCCTCACATAGTGTGCACATATTTCGGTAACAGCGGGGAATCTACGTAGCGTTCTAGTGTTTGCATTACCTGCAATATGCCCAATCCCCTTATTCCAGATATTGCAACCTCTATACACCCAGCCGTACCTTTCTAAAATAGGATGCACAGTAGCCCAACCGACTTCTGTGTTCCAAAACCATAAAGTTGTCTCTAAGGTCGCTGCCTCACTCCAAACTTTAATGTGAGGTTCATACCATTCGGCAAGCTTTGCGGGTGAATCAAGGTCGCCAGGGAAGCCAGATATTCCATATGCTCCATCGGAGAGAATCACGGTTGGCTGCGGCCAATAATGATACTTAGTCAGTGAGTCGCCATATTCCAGTGTCACCTTGGCGACTGGAGCCGCAGCGAAGTCATTTTCGAGTGGTGCAGCCATTCGCATCATTACGCTTACTCTAGCAGATCTTGGTGACACATTGCACAACTAGTAACGGTATGTGTCACCCAGGTAACATTATAGCAGTGGATAAAACCGTCTGGAAGTTACGCTCCCTACTCGAAAGAGAAGGCATATCTGCATATGCTCTTGCTAAGACAATTGCAAACGATGCCCAGCCTAATACTGTATATAGATTGGTTCGTTCTGGAAAAGAGCCTAAGAGAGTCGATCTTAATACCCTCACGATAATTATTAAAGGTTTGCGAAATATGACAGGAAGGAAATACGCAATCAGTGATATTCTCGAATTTCAAGAGAGCCAAGATAATGACTAAATCTAAATATAGTTCTATAAGTCTTTCTACTCTTATATCGGAGAAATTTAGTAGCATCATCAAAATAAATGATTTATACCCAGACTTGTTAGAGAATATAAAAAGCGCAATAGGCGCAATATCTGAGCACATACTAGATAGAGATCTAGCGATTTCTATGCCAAAGTTGGAAGAAGCTGTGATTGAAGGTGTAGAAATGGACAGTCCTTCGTCAGATTTCGAGGGCGAAACTATTGGATCAGAGTTCAGAAAATATTTATCTCTGCTAAATCAATTTAACAACTATGTTGGCCAAGGAGCGGAGGAAGCATTAATACAAATCTTAAATTCAACCAGATTTAAGATATTGTGGTATCCGTTAATCCATTGGAACAATTTAAGCAGATTAAAATTTATTCGAAATACCGTTCAGTTTCCAGATATTCACCTAATTGACACTTTAGACAACACGATTCTGTTGTCAATAGAATCGAAAACCTGGTTTTTATTCTCTGGAGATGACATAACCGCTAGATTTCATGTTTCGCCCACATATATTAAGAATGACACATTAATCGTCATATTCCCTTGGGTTATGAGCAAACTAATCTCTGGGTCTCCGATTATGTATGAGCCATACATATGCAATGCAAGAGAACTCGCAGAGCTTCGTGACAAGACATGGGGCGCTGGGGGACTGAAAGCATTTAGAAAAGGCTTACCATTTGACTCAAATAGGGTAAGATTTGCAAGCGTGGATCACCTTTTCGAAAGCAAAGTTAACAACCACAACATAAAAAGCTCTGGGTATCAATCAAAAATTATTGGCGGCTTAGTAGTTTGGGAGATAGAAACACACAATTTTGGCAAGATCTGGCGTATTTATGATGAAAAGATTAATAAAATTTACAAAGAAAAAGCTTTTTCTAATAAACTATTGGGCAGAACTATAAAAGACTGGCGTAGAGAATTAGGAATGTAAGTTTTTCTACCCCAACCACCCCTGCAAGCTCCTAACTCCCAATTCCGCCCCTTGCGCTGCCCCTATCGCCTTCGCCGTCCACTCGGCCCCTTCCTTCGTGCTCACAATCGGCACGCCCCGCTCCAGCGCCGTGCGAAGCAGTTGGCTCCCCGTCACGTCGATCAACAAATCCGGCAACCTCTCCCCATCCTGCTTCCTGATCACGCTCAGCCCGGCCCGCTCCAGCTCGGCGGCGACTCCATCCAACCCCTCACCAAGCAGCAGCGCCACGCCTTTCAGCGGCAGGTTGCTCTTGGCCCCCAGCGCGGCGCGGTAGTACGCCAGATACGGATCGGCGTCGATGCCCATGCTCTCGCCCGTGCTCTTCATCTCCGGCCCCAATATGGGCAGCACGCCCCGGAACTTCAGGAACGGCAGATGCACTTCCTTGACGCTGTACATGGCCGGAGTGGGCGTCTCGGTAAACCCGATCTGCGCCAGGGTCTGCCCCACGGCGATGCGGGCGGCGTACTTGGCGAGCGGATGCCCGGTGGCCTTGCTCACGTAGGGCACGGTGCGGCTGGCCCGTGGGTTCGCCTCCAGGATGTACGCCACCCCGTCCTTGATGGCCCACTGCACGTTCATCAGGCCGCGCACGCCCAGCTCCAGCGCCAGCCGCTCGGTGGTGGATTTAATAATCTCGCTCAGCTCGGCGCTCAGGTTCACCGGCGGGATGATGCAGGCGCTGTCGCCCGAATGCACCCCGGCGGCCTCGATGTGCTCCATGATGCCCGCGACCACGGCAATCTGCCCGTCGCAGAGCGTATCCACGTCGAGTTCCAGCGCCCCTTCCAGGTACTGATCGAGCAGGATGGACGGCTGCCCTTCCACGGCGGAATACACCTCGTCGAGATAAATCTGGAGTTCTTCCTCGCTGCGGACCGTCCGCATGGCGCGGCCCCCCAGCACATAGCTGGGCCGGGCCATCAGCGGGAAGCCCAGCCGGGCGGCCAGCTCCTGCGCCTCGCTGGCATTTTTGGCGACCAGACCCTTGGGCTGCGGAATGCCCAGCCGCTCGCACAGCGCGTTGAAGCTGGCCCGGTCCTCGGCTTCGTCAATGGTGGCCGGACTCGTCCCGATGATCGGTGCGCCCGCCGCTTCCAGCCTCGCCGCCAGTTTCAGCGGCGTCTGCCCGCCGAGCTGCACGATCACGCCGA
>NZ_JANYGJ010000148.1 GCF_025362455.1 Deinococcus sp.
CACGCCTGGAGCTGGCTGGAGCGGTATCCGGGCCGCGCCGTATTGAACATCGACAGCCACCACGATCTGTATTCGGGCAGCGGTCCGTATATTGGGGGCGATCCGGGCAAGCTGCGCCCCGGCAACTGGGCGGGCCTGGGCCTGCGCTGTGGCTTGATCGGGCGCTACACCGTCCAGTATCCGGGCTGGCACACCGAGCTGGCCGTCGCCGAGGGCTTCGACCTGGCCCGCACCGAAGCGGAAGTGCAGGCGGCCTTCACCGGGGCGCTGCTCTCTCGCCTTCACCTGACGCGCTCGGACGCCTGGCCGCCGCCCGCAGACATCGAGGCCGTGCTGCTCATCCAGTCGCCCGCCTGGAGCAGCCCGGCCCACGACCCGGCGTTTCTGGCGCTCGCCCAGGTCCTGAACGCCGAGGTGCTGAGTGCGCCGTATCAGCGCCGCTGGTAGCCCCCCCCGACGCGGCTCGGCAGCCCCACCAGTTTGTGAAGGCGTTTGCCCTGTTTACCTGTTATACGGTATGCCAGCATACGGTGAGATGATGACGATTGATTCGGCACCGAAGCAGTACCTAGCACAACAACCGTGCTCTGGCCTGGGCGACGGGCTGCTGGGGTCGCCTTGACCCGCGTCATTGCCGCCCATTCGCTGTATTACCAGGTGGGGGTGTTCGCGCTGGTGCGCCACAAGGATACCTACCTGGTGGTGCAGCCGCACGACGCGCTGCTGCCCGGCGCCGTGCAGCTCCCCGGCGTGCTGATGAGCACCGCCAGTGGCGCGGGCCTGGCCGAACTGGGGCTGCGCCGAACGCTGCTCGCCCAGGTGGGCCTGTCGGTGGGCTCGCTGAGCCTGGTGAGCAGCTTCGCCGTGCGGCTGCCGGAAGGCGACTCGCGCCTGAGTCTGATCTTCGGCAGCGAGTACGTGTCGGGCATCCTGAACCCGACCGCTGAGGTCCGGGGCGCCGACTGGACCCAGCCCGGTCAGCTCAGGGGGCTGGGCGCCCCGGAGTGGCTGTTCGCGGCCATCCGCGAATTCGAGGCCGTGGTGGGCGCCGCGCCGGAAGAGGGCACCGAGCGGGTCCGCAAACCCGGTTTGATGGGGCTGCTGGGCCGCAAGAGCCTGCCGGAATAGAGCGAGCTGGAGTGAGCTGGAATAAGGTGAGCCCTGATCCGTGTTACCCGCGCAGCCAGTTCCAGACGGCGGCGCGGGCCAGCGGCTGCGCCCCGAAACTGATCACGGCGGGCGCGGCCACGTCCTGCGCCGCGAAGGGGTTGTACAGACACAGGTGCAGGTCCGGGGCGGCGCCGATGAGCCCCGCCTGACGGTGGCGGCTGGTGGTGGCCAGCAGCAGGGTGCGGCCCTCCGTTTGTGCCCGGCGTCTCATGGTCGCCCAGTCGAGCTGCGCGGGGTCGTCGTAGGCGTGCAGCTCGGTCTCGAACCACTGTCCCAGTTCCTGCGCCAGCGCCCTAGCGTCCACGCTGGCCTCGCTGACGGTTTCGCGCACGACCTTGCGCTGGGCTAAAAGCAGCACCCGGCTGAGCGGCCTGAGCGGCTGCGGCCCACCTCTGAGCTTCAGACCCCGCGCCCAGGCGGCGGCGAACAGGGCCTCGTCGCCCGGCAGCGCGGCCCTCTCGCCCTGCTGGACCGGGAAGCGCCGGGCCAGCGCGGTGAGGCGTTCGAGCTTGGCCTGCCCGTCCAGCCCAGCGTCCAGCGCGGCCTGCACGGCGTCCAGGGTGTCTTGCTGGGCGCTGCGCCGCCCCAGGGCCATCACCAGATCGGCGCCTGCCCGCAGACTCAGCACCGCCGCCTCGCCGCGCCCGTAGTGGCCGTCGATGGCCGCCATGCCCATGCTGTCGGTGACGATCACGCCGCCGTAGCCCCACTCCCGGCGCAGCAGGCCGGTCAAGATGGGCTCCGAGAGGGTCGCTGGAAACTCAGGGTCCAGGGCGCTGTAGACGATGTGGGCGGTCATCACGGCGGGGGCGTTCTCCAGAGCCTGGGTCAGCGTCTGGCGAAAGGGCCACAGCTCGGTGGCGTCCAGTTCGGCGCGGGATTTGTCCACGCGGGGCAGGGCGCGGTGCGAGTCGAGGTGGGTGTCGCCGTGGCCGGGAAAATGTTTGACGCAGCCTGCCACGCC
>NZ_JANYGJ010000153.1 GCF_025362455.1 Deinococcus sp.
GCGCAACACCCCACCGGTAGGGTACGTCACCGAATTTGACGTGCTAGCAAGCGTGGCGACCCGCTACGACATCCAGATCGTCGGGAGTCAGGAACTGCATCAAGAGTTGTGGGTTCCGGCAGCCGAACTGGAGGCGTTCAACTCGGCAATTCTCGCGCCCATCCGGCTTGTCGCTCATTTCGTGGGAGACGGCTACGTGGGCGAGATCAATCCGCAGACGCACTTGCCGGTTTCCTAGAACACTCCCCACTCCGGAGGCCACCCCATGACCGACCTCGCCGCCCTCATCGCCCGCATCCCCCCACTCGCTCTCGACCTCTCCGGTGCCCTGGCCGTGCTCGCCTCGCTGCACTTCCTGTTCGCCAAGGCGCGGGCCTACTGGCACTGGAGCAACCTCTCGCTGCTGCCCTACTTCCTGCTGTTCGTGGCGGGGGGGCAGTGGCAACTGGCGGGCTTGCAAATCTGCTACCTGATCTTCGGCGTTCACGGCCTGTACCTCTGGCACCTGGAGGCGCAGCGGGACCGGGGCGGAGTGCAGTTCAACGAGGGCGCCTGGTACGGCGTCACCTGGGTCGCCAGTTTGACCATCTTCGGCTACACCGTCTACGTCACCGACTTTTCACAGCCCTGGAACTGGGTGCAGTTCGCGGTGGTGGGGGTCTCGCTCGTCGCCAACTTCGGCACCACCCGTAGACAGGCCTGGAGCTGGCCGGTCTGGATACTGGCGAACGCGGTGGGCGCGGTGTTTTACTTCCACACGCAGTACTGGGCGCTGTTTACGCTGCAATTCGTCCTGGCCGCCATGAGCGCTTACGGCTGGACCGTCTGGTCGAAGGACGAACGCCGGGTGCTCGCCGTTGCCTGAGTCTGGACGGTTCCGGCATGGCCTGATCGTCGGCAAATTCGCGCCGCCCCACGCCGGGCACGAGGCGCTGATCCGCTTTGCACTCGAACGCTGCGAGACGCTCAGCGTCTGGGTCTACAGCCGCCCGGATTTCACGGCCATGCCCTCGCCGCTGCGCCGGGGCTGGCTGCGCGAGGTGTTTCCGGTGTGGCTGTTCCCGAATCTGGAGCTGCTGCCCGACGCCCCGAATCCGCCGCTGAACGACGCCCCTGACCAGGTTCATCAGGACTACGTGCGGCGTGTGCTCGGCGACTGGAATATCCGCCCCGACGCCGTGTTCAGCAGCGAAGACTACGGCCCGGCGCTGGCTGGGCGCCTGAACGCCGCGCACGTCCCCTTCGACCCGGAGCGCCGCCTGAGCCCCATCAGCGGCAGCGCCGTCCGGCAAGACGTTCACGCGGCCCGGCAGTACCTGAGTCCGCTCGTCTACGCCCACTTCGTGCAGCGCGTCGCCCTGGTCGGCGCCGAGAGCACCGGCAAGAGCACGCTGGCGGCGGCGCTGGCCGGGGCGTTCGGCACGCGCTTCGTGCGCGAGTATGGCCGCGACGTGTACGAGCGCGAAAACGGCGCCCTGCATCCGGAACATTTCGCCGAAATTGCCCTGGGCCACCGCGCCCTGGAAGACGAGGCGATCAGGGCGCCGGGCCTGAACCGCTTCCTGTTCGCCGACACCACCGCCGCCACGACGCTGATGTGGTCGTACCTGCTGACCCGCACGGCCCTGAGCGAACTGCATGCCCTGGCTGACGCCTGCGCCGCCCGCTACGCCCACACCTTCCTGTGCGGCGATGAGTTCAGGCACGTTCAGGACGGCTGGCGCAGCAATACCGAGGTGCGCGGGGTACAGCAGGCGTTTATCATTCAGGATCTGCGCAGCCGGGGTGTACCCTTCACCGAGTTGCGCGGCCCCCTGGACGAGCGCCTGGCGACGGTGCGCGGGGTGCTTGAACAGTGACCCCCGGCTGACAACTTGACGCTGACAACTTTTTGACACTGACAACTTTGGATGGACGCCTTGCGCGGCGCCCCAGGCTAACCTGTCGTCAACAGGAGGCCCACCATGTCCGACCCCGACGCCCACCAGACCGCGCCCGACCAGGCGCCCACCGATCCCAGCCCTACCAATGATCCCAGCCCCGCCAACGACCTGCGAATCGACCCGCCCAATACCGGTACGCACGGCACCAGTACACACAGCACCGATCTGCACAACCTGCGGGGCCTGGCACCCGGTCAGGACGTCCCCGCCTGGGTCGCGGAGGCCACCCGGCAGGGCACCAGCCAGCAACCGGGGCAGGGCAACGCCTACAACCAGCATCCGAATGCCCAGAACTCAGGTACGCAGAACTCAGGTACGCAGAATTCGTATTCACAGAATTCATTTCCGCACAGCCCGTTCACCCAGCCGGGCGGCAACCTGGGCAACCCCTACGGCCCGGCCCAGCCGAGCAGCGGGCCGTTGCCTCTGAGTACCACGAGCGATGTGGGCACCAAAAAACTGGTCGCCGGGCTGCTGGCCATCTTCCTGGGTTCGTTCGGGGTCCACAAGTTCTACCTGAGCCGCACCGGAGCAGGTCTGGTGATGCTGATCGTCAACCTGGGCGGCTGGTTCCTGGCCGGTGTCCTCACGCTGATAACCTTCGGCATCGCCGGGTTCGTCGTGTTGCCGCTGATGTCGCTGGTCGCCGGTGCGCTGGGCATCATCGGCCTGATCGAGGGCATCGTGTACCTGACGCGCAGCGACGAGGAATTCAATCAGACCTACGTGGTGGGCCGCAAAGACTGGTTCTGAGACGTCGGTGGCCAACCGCTCTACGTCGACGGGTTTTTAACAGCGCTCAGGTTAAGCTGGGATCAAGCGCCGCTCATCAAGGCGCAGGAGGGCTCCCCATGACTGACCCAAACCGTCCGGATACAGGTGTGAATCTCGGTAAAGACACGTTCAGCGGGGCGCCCTCGGTGGGCGACTGGAGCGGCGGCGGCGCCCCTTCCGGCCACACCGGCAGCCAGGCCGCGCCGCAGAACTGGGGCCACCCTGGCGCAGCGGGGCCGGGCAGCGCCAGCGGTCTGCCCGCCGACATCGCCAACAAAAAGCTGGTGGCGGGCATTCTGGGCATCTTGCTCGGCAGCCTGGGCGTGCATAAGTTCTACCTGGGCAATACCCAGCCGGGCATCATCATGCTGGCGGGGACGCTGGGCGGCTACATCCTGGGCACGCTGCTGCTGATTATCCTGATCGGCTTCGTGTTCTTTCTGGTGCCGATAGCGATGGGCATCATCGGGCTGGTGGAGGGTATTATCTACCTGACCAAAACGGACCAGGATTTTTACCAGACCTACGTGGTGGGCAAAAAAGCCTGGTTCTGAGCCGCCGTAACTCAGCGTCACACCGGGGCCGGACGCCGCTTGAGCGCTGGCCCCGGCGCCGTGTCGGGGGAGTAAACTAAGACATGACCGGCGTGCAGCTTCCCGACGATCTGGTACGGGAATTGATGACCTACACGGGTGAGGCAACTCCGCAGGCGGCAGTGATGAACGTCGTCAACGAATTTTTGCGTACTCATCGGGCAGATCGGGCCGCTTTCCTGGCCGTGCTCGACAAGGCCCCGGACGTGCCCCCGCTCCCCGGCGACGAGTTGCCCTGAGCGCCCCCGCTCCCGCTCGCCGCGCCCCTACCGAAGTAGAAGCGAGGTAAAATGCGCCATGAAAAACGTGAAACTCCCTGACGAGATGGTGAAGGCTGTGGTGAACATGGTGGGTCAGTCGGACCCTGACACTGCCGTTTTTGAAGCCCTCAGCGAGTTTATGCAGTACCGGCGGCAACTCCGGGTGCTGGATTTTGAAGGCCAGTTCGACGCTGACCCGACCTACGACTACAAAGAGCAGCGCCGCATTCCGTGACGCCTGGGCGCGTTCTGGTCGATAGCGACGTATGGTCAGAGTTTTACCGCAAGCGAACAGGCGAACCCTCGGAGCAGGTGCAGCAGCTTCGGGTACTGATCGTGGGGCGGCAGATTGCCATGCTGGGCGCCATCCGGCATGAAGTGCTGAGTGGTTGGCGTTACGCGCACCAATTTGAACAGGTTCGTGAGCTGATGCGGGCCTTTCCGGACCAGTCCCTCACGGAACGCGAGTACGAACGCGCCGCCGAGTTCTTCAACACCTGCCGCAGCCAGGGTGTGCAGGGCAGCAACACCGACTTTCTGATCTGTGCCTGTAGTGCCGCCTGGGATGTGCCGGTGCTGACCAAAGATCGGGATTACCAGCGCTACGCCGAGCATGTGCCGGTGCGCCTCTACCGCCCCTGAGCGCCCAACCCTGCCCCCGCTCACCGCGCCCCTGCCGAAGCTTGGGGTGAGGGAACTGAATCTGAAAGCCCGGTGATCAGCCTGCACCATCTGAGGCGCAACAAAGCCGCAGGTTAAACCTAAAGACTTGGGCGATCTGAGCGAATTGCTGATAGAAGACCGGTCTTGGCCCTAGCGCCTGCAACCGAGCAAAAGCGCAAGGTGATCTTATGACACTCAATACTAAGCTATTGTTGCAGAGCTATTAAGAATCATCTCAGCGATGAATCTCATTAGCGGAAGCTCTTTTGCTAACGCTGCATCATCTCTAAATGGATTATATTTTGCCTTTTCTCCCTCTTTGCTATGAACTATGGAGTTTCTTATAGAATAGATGCGACTTGCCAAATGTTTGTAGAAATTTATCCTGTCAGCGAAATCAACTTTTCTCGCCCTGCAAAATTCAATATCGCCATCCTTGTAGTATTGCGTTAATGAGGTTTCATAAGACTCCAAGAGAATTCGTAATTCTTCAGGTTCGGGCACAAACTTTACGAGGGTCAATCTCAAAGCTTCAGGCTCACTCACTTTAACTGAATCATCCGTAAATGTCCTGTTCGCTACGGCCATCTTGATTAAATCCTTTATGTCTCTATCTCTTTTAT
>NZ_JANYGJ010000168.1 GCF_025362455.1 Deinococcus sp.
CAGCGTCGTAGGTGGCGGCGGCCTCCACCGCCCGAACCCGCAGCGCCTGATCGGTCAGGTTGCTCAGGGCCAAAGGCGTGTGCCAGCGCTCCAGGATCATGGCACTCAGGTTAGCTCAGATCGGCGGTTTTTAACACTAACTAGAATTAGTGTGAATCTGTAAGCGAACATCACCGAGCTGGAACCTGAGGGTGACTCAGTTTTTCGTAGCTGGAGATATGCCTCGAAAATAGGAGGCGCCATCATGACGACCCGCAGAAGCCACACCGCAGAATTGAAGCGCGACGCCGTGCAACTGGCCCGGATCAGCGTCACCGCCGCCGCCGCCACCCGAAGAAATAACCAAAACAAAGCGTTCCAGACGTGGTCAGCCGTCGCGGCAGGGGCGATCTGAAGTTCAGATCGCCCCTGCCCTCGTCCTATCCTGACGCAAATTAAGGCAACACAACCGCAGGAGGAGGTCAAACACGAAACCGTGCTCGTCCACCGCTCTTCATAACCAATGAGGGACGCCATCGACACCTGTACAGACCTCGTCCAGATGCCACCGGGAACCCCGCCGGGGTTCCCGGTGGTGTAAGCGTTCCGCGAAGAAAGGTCCGAATTTAATGCACCACTCGCGGAGGGTCTCGTGGAGGAGTGGCGTCCTTATGGGCGTCCGTTTACGACGATGTTGACCTGAATGCCGCGCTGGTGCAGCAATTCTTGGCCACATCGGTAGCTGAGTGGGAAGCGGTGGTACAGCCCATGACGTGCTGAATGACCGTCACTGGAAAGCGGTGGCGGTAGGGCTTAGCGTCGGTCATGGACGGTCAGCCTATCCCGACCCGGTTAAGGCAACACAACCGAAAACGCCCACCCGCACGGCTTCCAGGGCCAGAGGTGGACGCTTATTCATGTTGGTAAGTGTTGACTTCCAGCACCCGGTGGGCGGTTGGGCAGTGCGAAAAAATACTAACCTCGCGTCATGAGTGAGCTCTTGTCCCGCTCCAGAACACTTCGGTTTCTGGAACGCCTGGCTAGGCTAAAACGGCCTGAGATTTCGCCGCGTCTTCCTTCACTGCTGCTAGGGCCAGCCGCTCGCCCACCGTCACCGGCTACCCGGTCAGACCGTGGCGTCCAGAATCAGCCGCAGCGTCTGTGCGGGCATGTCCCAGTGCGGGAAGTGGCCGCTGTGGTCAAACCAGTGCAGCCGGGCGTCAGGAAATAGCTCCTGAGCCCTCGATGCCTGTACCGGCAGACACACCCGGTCCCAGCGGCCCCAGCCGATCACCAGCGGGTGCTCCAATTGGCCCCTGGGTATGCCCTGCTGCGCCTCGCCGAACGCCAGGTTGCGCAGCAGTTCGTCGGTGGACGGCGAGGCGGCGAAGCTCCTCATCTCGGTCAGGGTGAGCTCCGGCGCCAGGTCCCAGGGATGCGAGGAGAACTGGGCGAACAGGGCGCTGCGTCCGACGGGAGAGGCCGTCAGGGCAGGCATAGCTGGCTGAAGCGCACGGATCAGCTTGATGGACGCGGCCACCGTGCTGTAGAAGAAGTCCCGTTCCCAGCCCTGCCAGAACCCGCCTGGATCGAGTGATACCACCGTTCCCAGGACGCCCCCGCGCCGCGCGAGTTCCAACACTAATCGCGCGCCCATCGAGGTGCCCACGGCGTCGATGCCCAGGAGGTTCAACCGCGTCAGAAAATCGGTCAGCGCGTCGGCGAGCGTGGCGATACTCACTTCACCGGGCAGTGGGGACGTGTGGCCGAAGCCGGGCAGATCGACGGCGATGACTTCACGCTGCGCCTCCAGTCCGGGCAGAATCGGCGCCCAGGTCTGCCAGGAACTGCCCAGCCCATGGATCAACAGCAGCGGCTTGCCCTGGCCGCGCCGGATGTGGTGGAGCCAAGGACCAAAGCGGCCCTGAGCGGTGGGTAGGGTGGCGGAAGTGGATGAAGTCACCCCCTTACTGTTGGGGCGTGCAGTGTGACTGGACGCCTGAACACGCCAAGACCTCTTAAGCCTTCCCTGGCGAGGCGTCCCTGACGGCGGGGGGGTTGATTGAGCTGCACCGCTCTCGCGGGGACAATTGTCGTCCAATCTCGGCAGTTGCGGCACTCACAGACGCCGGACGCATCTTCATGAAAGCCATCGCCTACTACCGCGTCTCCCGCCAGAAGCAAGCGGCTTCCGGCCTGGGGCTGGAATCCCAGCAAGCCAATGTCGCTGCCTTCGCTAAAGCCAGGGGCTACGAAGTCATCGCCTCATTTACCGAAGTCGAGACCGGCACCAACAAGCGCCAGCGTCCCGAACTCGCCAGCGCCCTGGAACAGGCCAAGCGTGAAGGGGCCGAACTCTTGATCGCCAAGCTCGACCGCCTGGCCCGCAATGTTCATTTCGTTTCGGGCCTGATGGAGAGCCGGGTGCGCTTCACCGCTGTAGACCTGCCTGAGGTGGATTCCCTGACGGTACATATTCTCGCCGCCGTCGCCGAGAAGGAAGCCAAAATGATCTCCACGCGCACCAAGGACGCCCTGAGCGCGGCCAAAGCCAGAGGTGTACGGCTGGGTGACCCACAGAACCTGACGCTGGACGCGCGGCGGCGCGGCGCCCAGGCACGCTACCGGAGTGCAATCGAGGCGTATAAGCTGGTCAGCGGGGGTACCTTGGGGTGCTGCGTGCCCAGGGCCTGTCCTATCAGCAGATCGCCGACCGGGTGAATGCCGAGGGACTTCAGTACCGGACATCTTCAGGTTTTCGCTTTCCCAGACGACATGAAGCCGATCTAGTGGGATTGATGTTGACCCAGACGCCAATGTCGGGATGGCACGAGCGGCAGGGTTGGGGTGTGATGACCCAAGCTGCCGCTCTGTTTGATCCTACTGGCTTGACCGAAATCCTGAAAGCCCGTCTGCCGTATTTGAGGAGCGACACGCTGCGGCGTGTCGCGGATGTCGTCAATGCGCTGATTGTGGCGAGATCGACGTGCCACAGCGCTTTGGCGCCGCACCTTCCGGGCACCAGTTCGACTGCTGCGAAACTACGCCGGGTGGAACGCTGCCTTCAAGATGAGCAACTCGGGGACGCCGAATGGCTCCATCTCCTGCTGCCTCTATTGCCGCCCGGCAAATTGATCCTGGTGCTGGACCGCACCAACTGGGAACACGGCAGACACGACCTGAATCTCCTGGTGCTCGGTGTCGTGATTGCTGGCTTCACGCTGCCATTGGTGTGGATGGCGCTGCCCCATGGGGGCAGCAGCGATATGGCGCTGCGCCAGCGCCTCGTTGCCCGACTCCTGGGGCACCTTCCAGCCAGACGCTGGAAAGTGCTGGTTGGGGACCGGGAATTCATCGGCGCAGACTGGTTCAGTTTCCTACGCCGCCGGAAGGTCAAGCGGTGCCTGCGGATTCGAGTCGATACCCTCGTGGACGGGGCTCGCGTCGATGAAGCCTTTGCCGACGTGCAGATCGGCCAGACCGTTGGCCTGTTCGATAAGGCGTACGTCTACGGCAATCTGATGCAGGTGGTCGTCACCAGATCCCCGTCCGGGGACCTGGTGGCCCTGGCCACCGACCTGCCGATTTGGGAGACCTGTGCCCTCTACCGGCAGCGCTTGAGTATTGAGTGTACTTTTTCCTCAATGAAGTCCAGAGGCTTCGGGCTCGAAGACAGCACCATGACCCAACCCGACCGACTGGAACGACTCTTCGGCCTCCTCATCCTCGCCTGGGTGTGTTGCCTCAGGGTCGGGGTCTGGCAGGCCGAACAGCGCCCCATTCCCATCAAAGCGCATGGTCGTAAGGCCCGCAGTGTCGTGCAGTACGGCTGGGATGCCCTGGTCGTCGCCGTGCGTTGGGCCACACCGATGTGTCAAACGTACTTCTCGCTTCTCAATCAGCCTTTTTCAGCCCCAGGAGCCGCTTGAAGTCAAGTTGTCCGGTACTGAACCTGACTTCACAAGGTCGGCAGATCGAGCTGCACGACCTGCCGGGTGTACCGTTGTGGGTCAGTTGGGTTTGGCTTCCGGGCAAGCAGGGCGACGCGCAGGAACGGCGATTCATCGTCTCGACGGTTCGGCGCAGCGCCG
>NZ_JANYGJ010000219.1 GCF_025362455.1 Deinococcus sp.
GTGCCAGTACATGCTGGCCGGGGTCAGCGAGCCGTGGTTGGTCTTGTCGATCTTGCCGGTCATGTGCTGGTAGTACGGCAGGGCCACGCCCACGCCGCCGATCAGGATGTGCAGACCGTGCAGGCCGACGATGATGAAAAAGCAGGTCTGCCACAGGTTCTGGGTCCAGTTGCTCTCGGAGCCAAACAGCGAGAACTCGTAGACCTGGAACAGCATGAACAGGCCGCCCATGATGAGGGTAATCAACAGACCCAGGCGGCCCTTGCTGTAGCGGTGGTGGTGCAGGTCTTTCTCGGCCTGATGCAGCACGAAGGAGCTGCTGACCAGAATCAGGGTATTGAGCGCCGCCAGCCAGACGCCGGGCCGGGTGACCGGGGGCACCGCGCCGCCGATGACGCGCAGGTAGACGTAACCCGCGATCAGCACGCCGAAGAGGCCCACTTCCGAGATGATGAACCAGGCCATGCCCATGAAGCCGTTGCTGTACTTGGTCAGGGTGTGGTGCTCGACCGGCACGTCGTACTCGCGGGTTCCGGCCCACTTGAACAGCGAATACAGGAACAGTGGAATGCTCAGGTACAGCACGATGCTGGCGAAGCGGTCAGGGGTCACGGCGGGCGAGGGGCTCCAGGAGCTGAACCAGCCGAAGCTCAGGCCGTAGCCCATCAGCACCAGGCCCACGGCGGTCATGAACGGCCAGACGGTGCTCTGCGGCAGGTGAATGCTGCTGGGGTCCACCGGAATCAGCTTGGCGCCGCTCTGCTCCCAGTCGTATAAGGGCCGCTCGGTGGGGAAGGTGGTGGGGAAGTCGTGGGCGAAATCGTAGGAAGCAGGCGGGCTGTCGGCGGTCCACTCCAGGGTGAAGCCGCCCCAGGGGTTGCGGCCAGCCGTCATGGGGCTTCTGAAGCTGACGTACATGTTCCAGACCCAGACGATACCGCCGACCAGCAGCACCAGGGCGCCTGCGGTTGAGACCAGGTTCAGCTCGCTCCAGGCGAAGTTGCCCGCCGGGTAGGTGTAGTAGCGCCGGGGCATGCCCAGCAGCCCCAGGATGTACTGCGGCATGAAGGTCATCCACGAACCGATCATGAACAGCCAGAAGTGCCACATGCCCAGCTTCTCACTCATGAAGCGCCCGGTCATCTTGGGCCACCAGTAGTACAGGCCGCCCATCGCCAGGAAGGCGGTGCCGAACATCATGACATTGTGAAAGTGCGCGACCACGTAGTAACTCATGGTCACCTGATAATCGAAGGGAATCAGGCCCAGGGTCACGCCGGTGATGCCGCCGATCAGGAAGTTGAAGATGAACCCCACCAGCCAGTAGGTCGGCGTCTTCATGGTGATACGTCCGCCCCAGAGGGTGCCGATCAGGTTGAAGATCTTGACACCCGTGGGGACGGCGACGACCAGCGTGGCGACCATGAAGGCGATCTGCCAGCTTTCGGGAATGCCCAGCGCGAACATGTGGTGCAGCCAGACGACCAGCGAGACGATGACGATACCCAGGATCGAGTAGACCATCACCCGGTAGCCGAACAGCGGCTTGCGGGCCATGGTGGAAGCGATCTCGGCGCCGATGCCCAGGTAGGGCAGCAGCATCACGTACACGGCGGGGTGCGAGTAGAACCAGAAAAACTGCTGCATCAGCACCGGCACGCCGCCGATGCCGGGGTTGAACATGCTCAGGCCCATCTTGAGATCCAGGAAGGTGACCAGCGCCGCCGCCGTCAGGCCGCCCAGCGAGACGAGCTGGAGGATGCTGGTGGCGAAGATGCTCCAGGTGAAGACCGGCATCTTCCACAGGCTCATGCCGGGCGCGCGCATGTTGACGATGGTGGCCGCAAAATTCGCCGAGCCCAGCAGCGAGGCGATGCCGTTGAGGATCAGCGCGACCATCAGCACCGAGACGCCGGTCTGGTTGCTGTCCACGCTCAACGGGTAGTAAAACGTCCAGCCGACGCCGGGCATGCCGCCGTGAAACAGGCCGGTCAGAATCAGGATCATGCTGAAGATGAAGACCCAGACGGCGAAGTTGTTGAGCCTGGGCAATGCCACGTCGCGCACACCGAGTTGCAGCGGCACGAACCAGTTGCCGAAGCCGAACAGGCCGATCGGGATCAGGAAGAAAAAGATCATGATGGCGGCGTGGACGGTCAGCACCTGGTTGTAGGTGTTACCCACCAGCAAAGTATTGTTGGGCACCGCCAGTTGCAGCCGGATCAGCACCGCCAGGATTCCGGCGATGGCGAAGCCGAAGATCGAGGTACCGATGTAGAGCGTGCCGATCTTCTTGTGGTCGGTGGTGGTCATGTAATCCCAGATGGTGGCGCCGAAGCCGGAGCGTTCAGCCTTGGTCTGGGGCGGCATCGAAATGGCCATGCTTAGTTGCCTCCGGGGAGAGTGGCACCATTCACCGATGCGCTGGTCTGCGGGGTGGGCGGAATCCGGGCGGCCTGGGGTGCGGGCACCGGGGCACCCGGCACGGCGGCGGTGATTTTGGTCCAGTAGTTGCCGGTCTCAGGCAACCTCAGCGACTTGATGTAGGCGGCCACGCCGTCGATCTCGGTGTCGCTCAGGGCCGGGTAGTTGGGCGTCAGGCCGTCGTAGCGGGGCATCACGCTGCCGGGCTTGATAACGGGGCTGTGCTTGAGCCACTCGTGCAGGTTGGCGTCCACATCGGCGCCCTCCCACATGCCCGCGCCCAGGGTGCGGCGGCTGCCGAAAAAGCTCAGGTCGGGTCCGGCCTGGCCCGCCGCGCCCGTGCCCTGGACGCGGTGGCAACCCGCGCAGGCGCCGCTGCCGCCCTTGCCGTTCATGAAAATATTGTAGCCGAGCTGCTCCGGGCTGCCCGCCGCCGGGGTGGGCGCTTTGTAGGTCTGGGCCACCGAGACGAACTGCTGGTAATCGGCCTGGGGCAGCGCGACGATTTTAAAGCGCATGTTGGCGTGCGAGGCGCCGCACAGCAGCGTGCAGTTGCCCTGATACACACCGGGCTTGTCGGTGTCGATTTGCCAGGTCTTCTTGACGCTGGGAATGGCGTCGCGCTGGCCGCCGAGGTTGGGCGCCCAGAAGCCGTGGATCACGTCGCGGGAGGTCGCGGTCACGGCGACCTTGGTGCTGACCGGCACGATCAGCTCGTTGCCGTTGGTGACCAGGCCGTTGCCCACCGCCGCGTCGACCTTGGCGTTGGGGTACTCGAAGTTCCAGTAGAACTGGGCGGCCACCGCGCTGACCGGATACGAGTTCGCCTGCGTCGGGTTCAGCCGCGCCATCGCCCGGACGGTCAGGAGGGCCAGCACCATCACGATCAGCACCGGCACGCCGACCAGGGCGATCTCCAGGCGGTTGTTGCCGTGAAACTGGGCCGGTTCGGCGGTGTTCTTGTCTTCCCTGAACTTCTGGACGGTGTAAAACAGCGCCCCGGACACCCCGATGAAGATGATGACCGCGAACGCCAGTCCCCAGGCGACCAGCACGCCCGCCTCGCGGTTGTAGCCCGAAGAGGAGTCGAGCGCGTTGAGCGTCTGCTTGACCTGCTGGGCCTGGGCAGCGGCCATCAGCAACCAGGTGCCCAGGCCCAGGCTGACGGCGGCGCGTGGCCGCGCACTATGACGGCGAAATACCATGTTCAACATCACTCCTTTGTGCCCTGCATTCGGTTCCTTACATTCGTGCCCAGAGCTGTACTGGAGCAGTGTAGAGCGTTTGAGTCGGCGGTGTTGACCAAAAGAGGAGTGCTCGGCCAGAAGTGGAAGGCCGGAGGCGCCGGGCAGAGGACTAACATCTTGCCCTCAGACTAAAGCCTGAGCACCCGGCAGACTGCTGCCTGCGCCTCATACGGAGTCCGTACAGAGTCCGTGTCACACGAACACCACCCGGTCGATGGCGGCAGCCAAAAACAGCAGCGCCAGGTACAGCATCGAAAACAGGTACAGCGGCAGCGTTTCCTGGCGGGTGGTGACCTTGCCACGCGCCACATGCACCCGCAGCTTCCAGGCCAGCCAAAGTTGCCAGCCGCCCAGCAGCAGCGCACTGAGGCCGTAGAGCCAGGAGACCTCGCGCAGCAGCAGCGGCATCAGCGAAATCACCAGCGTAAAAATGGCGTACAGAAAAGTCTGCTCGACGGTCAGGCGCTCGCCGTGGACGACCGGCAGCATCGGAATGCCCACCGCTTTGTAGTCGTCTTTAATCATCAGCGCCAGCGCCCAGAAGTGAACCGGAGTCCAGAAAAAGACGATGGCGAACAAAAACCAGGCGAACAGGTTCAGCTCACCGGTCACGGCGGCCCAGCCGACCAGCGGCGGAAAGGCGCCCGCCGCGCCGCCGATCACGATGTTGTGCCAGGTCGTGCGCTTGAGCCAGAGGGTGTACACGAAGACGTAGGTGACGAATCCCGCCAGGCTCATCCAGGCCGACAGCGGGGTGGCGAGCGTCCAGAGGGCCGCGAACGAGCTGAGCTGGAGGGCGGCGCCGAAGAGAAAGGCCTCGCGGTTGGCGATCAGCCCGCTGGAGGTGGGCCGCTTGGCGGTGCGGACCATCAACAGATCGATGTCGCGGTCGACGATCATATTGAACACGCCCGCCGAGCCCGCCGACATGAAGCCGCAGACCCCGACCAGCAGCAGCAGCCACAGGTTGGGCAGCCCACGCTGGGCTATCACCATCGCGCTCAATGTGGTCCACAGCAGCAGGCTGATGACCTTGGGCTTGGTCAGCGCCAGGTAATCGCGCCAGGTCGCCCGCACCGGAGCGCCGCCCGGCACGGCGGTCACGCGCCCACCGCCCGACTGGAGGTGCTCACGGCGCTTCGGGCGTTCAGGGTACTGAACAGCAGCATGACGGTCACCAGCCACATGATGCACGCCAACAGCAGGTGAACGAGCTGCGTCCAGCCGGGCGCTTTGAGCGCCACGACGCTCACGCCCATCAGCACCTGCGCACCGATGACGCCGTAGAGGGCGTAACTCCAGCGCGTCGTCTGGGGGCTGGGCCGCTGCGACATGGCCCGGCCCGCGAACCAGATCAGGTAGGCGCAGACGGTGATGGCCAGCGCCGGATGGATGACCCGCAGGTTCTCGATCAGGGAGGCGGTGGCGCCAAAATCAGCTTTGACGGTATCGAGCGGCGTACCGGCTTTGGGCACGAACAGCTTGTCGCCCAGCGCCGTGACCGCGCCCGCCATGCCCAGCAGGAGCATCAGCACGGCGCCTACCGGCACGGCCCACTGGAACGCGCCCTGATTTTTGAAGGTGAAACGCGGCGCCCCACCGGCCCACAGCGCGGTGAGCAGTCCGGCGCCCAGCAGCGCGAAGGTGTTGGCCAGGTGCAGGCCCTGAATAAAGCCGCGTGCCGGATCGGTGCTGCTCGCGGTCAGGCCCAGCAGCACCTGCGCCCCACCGATCAGCCCCTCGAATACGATCAGGCCCAGCGACCAGACAGCGCCCAGACGTACCGGATGACCGCGCTGCGTCAGGGCGAAGGCCAGCGCGAACACCAGCACCGCCAGCAATCCGCTGACGCTGGAGCTGCCCCGGTGGCTGAATTCCACGATCCGCTCCAGGGTAAACGACCGGGGCACCACCTCACCGTTGCACAGCGGCCAGTGGGCGCCGCAGCCTGCCCCGGAGCCGCTGATCCGCACGTAGGCGCCCCACAGAATCACCAGGACGTTGTAGCCCAGCGTGACCCAGGCCAGCGCCGAGAGCCATTTTACCGGCCCTGACGCCACACCGCGATCTGTCAATGCACTTCTCAACTGCCTCACCCTTCCCTTACCAATTAAAGTCGCCCGTTCTAGATAACGCTGCCCCGGAGCCACCCGGCCCCAAGCTGATCTTCGTGGCCTCAGTTTAGGAGATGACCGGGGGGGCAGTGGGTACAATTGTCCTCATCATTTGCCTAAAAAACCTGCGCCAGCACGCAAATTTCTGGATCACCGAATCACATTTGGCGCCCGCCGGAGCTGAGGGGCCAGCAAATGACCCTGTGCGGCGCCGGGCAGGCTGCCTAGAATGCCGGGCATGGCTTCTATCATCAACACCTGGTCGGTCATCTGCATCGTGCTCAGCGGGGTGGCGCTGTGCATCGGGGTGGCGTACATCCGGCGCGGGCAGCGGACCCAGCACATGCGCTTCATGCTGATTGCCAGCAGTCTGGCGACGCTGTTTCTGGTGCTGTACCTGACCCGCCTGGGCCTGGGCTACGAGAAAAAATACATCGGCCCCGACGCCTGGAAGGGCGCCTACTACGGTCTGCTCATCAGTCACGTCGCCCTGGCGACCCTAAATCTGCCGCTGGCCCTGGGCGCCCTGTTCTGGGCTCGCAAGGGCATCCTGGCGGCGGGCGGTCTGGGCCGGGTCGAGGAAGTGCCCGCCGCCCGCGCCGCCTTTAACGCTCACAAACGCTGGACCCGCTGGACGGTGCCGGTCTGGCTGTACGTGGCCGTCACCGGCTGGATCATCTACCTGGTGCTGGATAAGTACGGTCAGCTCAGCCTGGGAGCCTGAGCAGATGACCCGGCAATCAGGCACCTGAGCGATCAGATCCTGAAACCGGGCCGCTCTCCCCCACCCGCTCTCGCCTCGCCAGGCGCGAGAGCATCTGTCCAAATGCTCGCCGTATTTCACTCGCTCTGCTCAGTCATAAAGTCGCAGCCTTCATGACAAATGCTCTAGCTTATGCCCATGAAGCTCACCCTCCCCGAACTGCGCCGGGATACCCCGCTGGTGATGGTCACGGCCTACGATTACCCCGGCGCCCAGCAGGCCGAGCGGGCCGGAATGGACCTGATCCTGGTCGGCGACAGCCTGGGCAACGTGGTCCTGGGCTACGACAGCACCGCGCCCGTGACCCTGGATGACGTGATCCACCACACCCGCGCCGTGCGCCGGGGCGCCCCCGACACCTTTCTGGTGGCCGACTTACCTTTCGGCACCTACCACACCGGCCTGCGCGACGCCATGCGGGCGGCGGTGCGCGTCATTCAGGAAACCGGCGCCGACGCCCTGAAGGTGGAAGGCGCCTCACCGGAAGTGCTGGACGTCATCCGGGTGCTGGGCCGCAACGGCGTGCCCGTCATGGGCCACGTGGGCCTGACCCCGCAAACCGAGGTGTCGCTGGGAGGCCGCCGGGTCCAGGGCCGCGACGAGGACAGCGCCCGCCAGATTATCGAGAACGCCCAGGCCGTGCAGGAGGCCGGGGCCTTCGCCGTGGTGCTGGAGGTCATTCCCGCCCGGCTCGCCCGCGTGATTACCGAGCGCCTGGAGATTCCCACCATCGGCATCGGCGCCGGGCCGCATTGCAACGGGCAGGTGCTGGTCTACCACGACGTGCTGGGCATTTACGACAACGAAAAGAAAATCGCCCGGCGCTACGCCGAACTCGGCAAGTTGGCTACCGAAGCCCTGAAGCAGTACGCCGACGACGTGCGCGGCGGGGCGTTCCCGACCAGAGAGAATAGTTTTATTATTAAAGACGAGGTGCTGGACAAGCTGTACTGAACAGTCTGCATACTGGATTCAAACGGCTTCAAATAATACGGAATTAAAAAGAATCGCGTGCATGAAGCGGGAACGCCGCTTGGTGGTCCCCTCACCCTTCCGCCGCGTTGCGGCTCCCTCCCTCTCCCGCAGGGGGCGAGGGACTAAAGGCAAATGGCCTGAACTCATTTCAATCCCGTATAATAGGCCGGGAAAACCTAACGCGAGGTTTGTCAGCCTGAGCGAAGGATCTCGCCCTTCAACGGCAGAGTTCTTCGCTACGCCCGGAATGACGATACGTTCAAAGAATAACGCCGTGTTTAAAGTAGACCCTCTGGATTCTAAAGCTCCAACCTCACTTCTTTCCCGGCGTCACGAAGCCGATGCGCTCGAAACTCAGGCGGCCCGCCTTGGAGAACAGCACCAGATGGTCGCGGCTCAGGGTGTACTGGGTCGCGGCGTTCAGGGTGTCTACAATATTGCCGCGCACGGCGAAGCGGCAGCGCACCAGCGGGCTGGGTGCCAGGAGCGCGACGCTGATCCGGGAGGTATTGGCCACCGCCTCCAGCGTGCCCCGGTAACGGCCACAGCCGTAGTTGCCCGTCAATCGACCACCCTCGATGGTGAGCTGACCTGACGCGGCGAATTGCCGGTCGAGCGATGGAGAGCCCGCGAACTGGGTCAGGGTCCAGATGCCGTTCATGGGGGCGGGATTGCTGGGCGTCACGGTCTGGGCGACGCCGAGGCCCGCCAGCAGAAACAGAGAAAGAAATCGCATACCCGGAGTATCCTGCCGGGGCGTGACGCCCACCTGATAGCGCGGTACCTTCAGTCCACACCAATGAAGTGGCCCACCCGGTTGCCAGGTGGGCCGTGTTCGCCTCAGTTGCTCCAGTCGAGGCTCAGTTGATGGTGGTGCGGAAGCACACCTGAAACTTCTGGCCGACGCTCAGCTTCAGGGCCGGGTCGCTGACGACGATGCGGGGCGCGGCGGGCGGGTTGAGCACCGCCGGGAGAAGCTGGCCGGTGTCGGCGTCGGCGGCGAAGGTCAGGTACTTGACCACCAGGTCAGGGCCGGTGAACTTGATGTCCTTGCCTGCGCCGTAGCCGCCAGGCAGGTTGCCGGGCAACGCCTGCGAGCTGTTGGGAATGTTGTCGCCCAGGCCCAGCTTGGTGGCGTTGCTGCCGCCCGTGTTGGTGGCGGTGATGCAGTATTCCAGCACGTCGCCGGGCTTGCCGGTGGTCTCCTTGGTGACGGGACCGTTCGCCGTGATGTTCTGCACGGTCTTGTCCACCACGGGCTGGGGCGGCTGGGGCGGCGTGCAGGTCAGCTTGAGGTCGTCGAGCTTGAGGGCGTTGATGTCCTGAACCGTGCCGTCTCTGAGGGTGTAGATGCGCAACACCAGGCTGCTGCTCGGCGAGACGAAGGCCGGAACCGTCTGGAGCACGTAACCGGTGGTCGAGGGGGCGCCGTCGGCCCGCTGGAGTTCGGCGCCGCTCACGCCGTCGAGGAAGCGGAACTGGAGTTGGGTGCCGCCGTTCGAGTGGCTGCGCACGTAATTCTGGTAGTTGATGGTCGAGCCCGCAGGCACCGTGATGCGGCTTTCGTACAGCACTCCGGGGTTGTTCAGCACGGCGCCGTTGTTGCCCTCATAGCTGGCGATGTTCATGAACAGGGCGTAGCCGCCGTTGCCGGTGTGGTCGATGGCGTTCCACATGTTGTAGGTGGCGTCGGTCGCGGTGACGACGTTGGGGTCGGCGTTGTAGGCGTAGACGTTGGTGATGCCCGCCTGGGGACCGGGCTTGTCGAAGCTCTGCACGTAGGGCTTGTCCGCCGTGCAGACGCCGGTATCGGGCACGGTGGCGGGCGGCTTGTAGCCGAAGTTGCCGCCGGGCACCGTCTGGTTGGCGATGGGCTTCACGTTCGCCGTCGAGGTCGGGGTGCTGGCGCTCAGGCCCGCGAGTTGGGACGCACTTTTAGCGCCGTCCACCGCCACCGTGTAGGGGCCGTTGTTCAGCGGCAGGTTGGGGAAGGTGTAGGTGCCGTCGGCGGCGGTGGTGGTGGTGGCCACCGAGCCGTTTTTGTCCGTGACCGTCACCGTCGCGCCGCCGATGCCCGGCTCGCCGTTCTGGGAAGCGTTGCCGTCGTTGTCACGAAACACCTTGCCGCTGACGGTGCCGGACGGCAGGGTGCATTTGCGGACGAACAGGTCGTCGACGTAGAAGTCGTTGCCCTGCACCACCGTCGAGACGTTTTTGAGCGTCACCGGAATGCTGCTCGAATTACCGGAGTTGAAGATGACCGAGCCGCGCTCCCACAGATCACCTCGGACCAGCGGATCGGTCACGCCGCTGGCCTGAGCGCCCGCCTGAATCGAGAGCTTGGGCGCCGACGCCAGATCTCCGAAGGGCGAGTTGGCCGCGTGGGGCGAGCGTGCCCAGACCCCGATCTCGTAGTTGGTATTGGGCTCGACGGGCACGGTCTGCTTGAGGAAGGTCGCCTCGGAGGTAAAGCCGTTGACCGCCAGGTAGGCGTCGTTGGCCGCGCCGCTGGTATGGCCGGTATACGCCTGCCAGGGACCGAAGCTGTTGATCTTGCCGTTGCCGCCGCCCTGCGACGAGAGCACCAGGTACTTGCCTTCCGGCACCAGCAGCCCCTGCGCCTGGCGCCCGGTGTTGGGGTCGTTTCCGGCGTAGCTGTAGGGCGTGCCCGGCTGATCGGCGCTTTCCAGGTCGCGGTAGGTGCCGCCCTGGCTGCCGAAGGAACCGGCGTTTTCGGCAGTGATCAGGTTGACCGAATCGAGGATGCCGCCCTGGTCCTGGCAGATGGTGGAGGTGGTGCCCGCCGCAGCGGCCAGACTGCAAGGCAGCGCGGCGCAGGCCAGGGTCAGGCGCAGCAGTGTGAGTCGCGCTTTCATTTCCGGTCTCCCTGGGAAAGATTCAGATTGTTTTCTCGTTGGCCGTCGTCGAGCATCAGGTCCAGGCGGATGTAGGCGCCCCGGCGGGTGTACAGGCTCTGGGCCACGCCGTCAAAGCCCAGCGGGTTATAGCCCAGCGTCACCCAGGTGCCGGGAATCAGGCGGGCGCTGGCTTCCAGGCCCAGGCTGTAGGCGCTGTAGTTGCTGCCCGGCTGGAACAGGGCGCGTCCGGCCAGGCCCAGCCCGAAGTTGTCGGTGAGATGGTAGGTCGCGCTCGCCGAGGGTTGGAAGGTCAGGCTCTGGGGGTCGCCCGCCAGCATCCGCCCGGCCACCCCGGCGCGCAGGTCATAGCGTGCGCGGTGGTACTCGATGTTGGCCTCGCCGATGAACTGGGGGTTCTTGCCGCCCAGCGAGCCGTCGGAATAGCGCAGGTAGCTCAGGCCCTGCCAGGGACCATTGCGCAGCGCCGCCGAGACGGCGAACTGGTTGCCCACCTCGGACTCCACGCCGGAAAAGACCTTGGTGCCGTCCAGGCTGAGGCTGAGCTGACGGCTCACGGTGTAGCTCAGGCCCGCCTTGGCCACCGTGCGCAGGTGGTCGGTGCTGGCCACGTCCACGCCAGCGGTGGCCACGAAGTTGTCGCTGCTGTAGCGGACGCTGGGGCCGATGTTCCACTCGTTCTTGCCGCTGCCGATGCTGTAGGCGTCCGAGCCCGACAGGCCCAGCGACACTCTCTCACCCAGCGGCAGGCTGGTGTCCACGCCGAAGCGGGCGCGGTTGCCGCTGCCGTCGTTGCCGGGCAGGTCGTAATCGACCCGCAGGTTGGTGCCGCCGAGCTTGGTCGCCAGCCCCACGGTGGCCGCGTTGTTGCCGCCCCACTCGTAGTCCTCGCTGGCGCTCAGGGTGACGTTCTTGGCCACCGTCAGCTTGCCGCGCAGAGTGGTATGGGGCTTTAAGTTGCCGGTGATCGGCTGGGCGTGGCTCAGATCGACGCTGTTTTCGTTGTTGTCGTAACCGACGCTGGCGACTCCGGCCAGCCCCGCCTTGTCGCCGAAGCCGTACTCCAGCCCGGCGCCCAGCTTAACCGGCGCGAGCTGGTAGGTGCCCAGCACGCTGGCGTGGCCCTGCTTGGAGCTGCTGGCCGGGGCGGCGCCGCTGGCCGCCGTGGTGGCGGTGGTGTAATCGCCGCCCAGCCGCACACCGAAGCGCTCGGTCAGCTTGATGTCGGCCTGGCCGATGCCCGCCGTGCCCACCGGGGTGCTGTTGAGCCCCCCATAGCTGCCGTCCTGGTAGCGGAACGAGGCGCCGAACTTGACCGGCCCGGCCACGCCCGACAGCCCGCCGTCGACGTGAACACCCCCGGCGTAGGCGGCCAGCAGGGTGCCGCCGGTCTCGCCGTCCTGGTAGCGCAGCCGCACGCCGCTCGATAAGGTGCTGTCGATATTGACCACGGCGGCGGCCACGTTGAAGTGCGTCCCGATATCGGTCTGAAGCTGGGCGCCGTAGGCCAGGCGGCGCTGCTGATCGGCGCTGAGGAGCCGGTAGTTGGCCCGGATAATCTGGCGGGCGCCGGTCTCGTCGACCAGGTTGACCGGGGAGCTGAAGTACACCACGCCCGTCACCGCGTCGAGGGTGTAGTCCACGTAGCGCTTCAAGGTCACGACGTTCTCGACCTGGGTCAGCGGGCTGATACTGATGAGCTGGATGGTCTCGCTGTCGCGCACCACGTCCGTGCGGCTCAGGTTCAGCACCCGCGTGCCGTTGGCCTGCAAATCCTCGTTGACCTGATCGCGCGGCAGGTACGCCACGAAGCCCGACAGACCGGGGTTGGTGCGGGTAAAGCCTGAGAGCGCCGTGGGCGTCTCGCTGAGCGAGAAGACGCTGATCGGCAGCGCCGACTGGCGGTACTGGAGGTTGAAGCTGGGGTGCTCGTAGCGGAAGGCCAGCGGGTCGATGCCCTGGAGCGCCACCTCCTCGGTGCTGGAGTCCCCGAAGGTCGAGTAGCGTTCCAGCGGGTTGGTCGACTTGGCCAGGCCACGCGCCGGGTCCTGGGTAAACGCCGGTGAGGCGCCGCTCTGGCCCTCGCCGCCCGCCGCGCCCGCGACATACAGTTTACCGTCCGCCAGCGGGGTTTCGTAGTAAGCGGCCCCGTGAATACCGTAGTACGGACTCCGGTTGCTGCCCGCCAGGTCCAGCCCGGCGGTGGCGCTCAGGAAGCCGATGCCGACCCGGTTCTGGCTGGGCTGGGCGTCGAACTTCTGCTCGAAGACCTTATCGCCCACCAGTACTTTGACGTTGAAGCGGGTCGGGGCCGTCAGCGGCTGGAGTTCCAGCACGCCCTCGCCGTCCTTGAGGTTGATCTGGTAGCTGGCCACCGCCGGTTGGGCGTCCCTGACGGTGGGTTCCAGGCTGCTCTGGACCGTGACGGTGGGCGTGAAGGTGCTGACGTTCTGGGCGTCGAGCAACTTGATCTTGATCTGAATGGGGTTGATGCCGTCGGCGACGATTTGCCGGGGCGTGATCTCGGCTTTGATCGGCACGCCCGCCAGGAACACCTTGCTGACCGCGCCACCGAAACTGATGGTGTTCTCGCCCGCACGCAGCATCACGCCGAAGAACTCGCGGCGCTGTTTGCCGTTCGCCGCGTCGAGCACGCGCTTGCCCATCGAGTCGGCGGAGACGGCCACGCCGTTGATGGTCGGCAGGCTGTCGTCGGTGGCACTACTCTCGACGGCCACGGTGATGCGGTCACGCTCGCGGTAAATCGCGCCGTTCAGGGGCAGTTTGAGCGCTCCGGCGTTCTCGGCGCTGACCTGGGCGGCCAGCTCTCCAGCCGCCTTGAAATCGGCCAGATCGACTTCACCGATCAGCACTTCCTGGGCCGCGTGGGCGAACAGCCCCAGCAGCGCGGGTGAGTTCAGGGCGGGCAGCGCCCCTTCGTGGGTCACCTTGTAGTTCAGCACGCCCTGGGGAGCGCCGGGGGTTATCCAGTAAAAGCGTCCGCTGGGGCCGACCTGGGGGTCACTCAGCGCCTTGCCGCCCAGGGTGCTGGTGCCGGGCACGTAGCGGCCACCGGCGGGCGGGGTGTGAGCCACCACGATCTGATTGGCGCTGCGCGGGGCGTCGTAGGGAATGCGCACCACCGATTCGCGCATGATGACCGGCGCCGCCGCCACCGCCACTTCGGGCGTCGGGGGCGTGACATCTACTGTTGCAGGTACTGTTGCGGGCGGCGCCTGGACGATCAGCTCGCCCTCCAGGTTCTGGGCGCTGTCGCAGTTGCTGGTCAGGGTGGCCTGGAGGCTGGCGGTGGCGTCGCCCTCGGCCTTGACGCGGGCGCGGTAGCTCAGGGTTTTGCTCTCGCCGGGTTCGAGCGTGCCGGTAAAGACCGGCGAGTCGAGCGCTTCGAGCAGCTCGTCGGTGGTGTCGTCCAGGCTGTAGGGAGCCGGAGCGCCCGACGTGTTCCTGACGCTCAGCGAGATGGTGACGATATCGCCGGGCTTGGCAATCTCCAGCGGGACGCGGCGCAGCTCGATCTGGGTGGCGGTGGGCAGCACCCGCACGCTGGCGGTCTGCGACTTGTTCCAGGGCGAGAGTGTGGCGCCGATGACGCTGGCCTCGGCGGTGGCGGCGGTGGCGGTGGCCTCGAAGCTCAGCACGCCTGGGTTGGCCGCGTCCACTTTGGTGCTCAGGCTGGTTTCGCCGTTGGCGGTAAACCCGGCAGGCAGTTTGACCTGCAAGCCCGCGTTCAGCGCCTGACGCTCGAAGGCGGTGGTGGCGCGGGCGGTGAAGGTCACCACGTCGCCGATACAGACTTCCAGCTTGTCGGCGCTGAACTCCAGCGCCACGTCCGGCTTGACCAGCACGGCAGCCTTGCCGACGCCGTTCTTGGGCACGGTGACGCTTTTCGGTTCCAGCGTGACTTCGGCGCCGGTAATCGGGGCCACGCTGACCGGGTAGTCTCCGGCAGGCACGCGCAGGCTGGTTTTATCCGTGACTTCCAGGGTCTTGTCGCCCGCCTGGACGGTGGCCTGGGTCGGCTCGTTGCCGTAGGGCAGCACCAGTTCGGCGGTGACTTCTATCAAACCGGTGGTGTCGGCCTGAACCACCGTGATCGGCCCGGCGGGCTCGCCCGCGCGGCGCAGGTCGAAGCCGACGGTGTTGGAAAACTGCTTTTCGCCGCCCGGCTGCTTGAGGTAGAGGGTGTAGTTGCCCGCCGCTTCGGGAACCTTGATGTCCTCGAAGCCGAGCTGTTCGGAGACCTTGACCGGGTAGACCTTGCCCGCCGCGTCGCGCAGTTCGGCGCTCAGCTCAGTCGGGCCGTCGCCGTCGTACATGCGGATGTCGAGCTTACCGCCCTTGCCAACGACGTTGAGCGCCGGAACCCACTCGCGCGAGTGGATATTGACGTTGAGGTGGTCGGACTGGATGGCCGCGCTGATCGAGTTCAGGCGCAGGGCGAAGGTGTTTTTGCCGTTGCCCTCGGTCTGGACCCGCAGGGTGTACTCACCGGCAGCCAGATCTTGGTTCAGGAAAGTCTGCCAGTCCTGGGCGCCGCGCCCGAAGTCCTGGGTCTTGATGACCGTTTCGGTGTCGCTTTGGCCCTCGACCTTGCTGAGTTTAATCAGCGAGAAGGTGCTATGAACGCTGGGATCAGCGTACGACTCGTCGCCGTAATAGGTGGCCGAGCGGTAGTCCTGGGGATCGAACTGGGGGCTGTAGAGGTCGAGCTTGACGCGGCTGGAGGCCCCCACCACCAGTTTGAGATCCTGGTCGCCGACGGTCCACATCAGCTTGTCGCCGACGCTGGTCAGGGGCAGGGAGGTGGCGATGTCCTGCGCGGCGGCGCTGGTGATCAGCGCGGCGGTCAGGGTGGTGATGGCGCGTTTCACTCAGTACCTCCACTGTGCTGTCGGGTCGGTGACAGCGGCTTTCTGGTCGCCGCCGAAGCGGAAGCGGTAGGTCACGGCCCGGCTTCCGGGTGGCAGCGTATCGAGGTTCAGGGTGTTCTGGCCGTCGATCAATGTGGCGCTGTCGGGCAGCGGGTCGCTCAGGGCAAAGCCGTCTAAGGTGGCCGCCGCGTCCAGGGTCAGTTGCACCTGGTAGGTATTGGGCTCGGAGGTGGTGAAGACCTGCTTGTGGACCCGGAGGGCGCCCATCTTGAGGGTGGTGTCGCGGATGACGCCGATGTCGCCCACCACCGGTTCCAGCGGGAAGTCGGCGCTGGTCAGGTTGCGCACGAACACGCCCCGGCTGCCGCGCAGGCCGCCGTCCTGGGGCATGGTCAGGTTCTGGGCGTAGACGCTGCTGGGGTCGAGCCTGAGCGCCCAGAAGCCTTCACGCAACCCTGCGAAGTGGTAGCGGCCTGTCAGGTCGGTCAGTTCGGTGCGGCCATTGGCCAGGATCACGCGGGCGCCCAGTATCGGGATGTCCTTGCCCTGATCAAAGGTGCCGTCGCGGTTCACGTCGATGAAGACGTAGCCGACCAGATCGCCCAGCGGCTCGAACAGCAGCGCCCGGACCCGGTTGCTGATGGTCGAGGGATTGGAGTTCAGCGGCACTCCGGCGTTGCTGATGGCGCGGGCCACCGCCGTGTTGCTGATGTTGGCCGTGACGTTGGGGGTGATGAGCGCCCTGAAGTAGACGAAGACCGTCTGACCCGGCGCCAGGTTGCTAATCATCCACGAGAGCTTGCGCCCGTCGACCTTGGGGTCGGGAATGACGGTGCTGGCGCTGCCATACGAGGCGGTGTCGGTGGGCGCCACGCTGCTCTGACGGCTGGACCCCGCCACGTACTCGATCCCGGTGGGCATGGTGTCCACGATCTCGGTGCTCTTGAGTGTGGCGACCTTGGAGGGATTGCTGAGGCGAAATACGTAGGTGATGATGTCGCCGATGGCCACCTGAGCGGGCGCCAGCGAGGTCTTGACGAAGCCGAGCTGGCCGCCGAACACGGGGGTCTGCACCAGGTTGGAGATCAGACCTGTGCCGTCCGGGCCGCCGGGCAACTCGTCGCTGACCAGGCTGAACGTGTTGTCGATCAGGGTGTCGTCGGGGGTCTCGGCACTCACCTTGACCACCAGACTCAGGTTGATGACGGCGCCGGGGGCCATACTCTCCAGCTTCCAGGTGACGACGCCCACCGCGAAGGTGCCGCCGTTGTCCGCCGAGGTGAAGGCCAGCCGCGCATCGAGCTTGTCGCTGATGACCACGTTCTTGAGGGCCACCGGCAGCGAATTGGTGATTTTCAGGGTGTAGGTCAGCGTGTCATTTTGCACGACCACGCCCGCCGGGCTCACGCTCTTGCTGAGTTCCGGCAGCTTGTCGGTCAGCGCGGTGATGACGTCCAGGGTCTGATTGGGGGCGCCGCCCTGGGCACTCGTGGCGGTCAGCAGCACCCGCAGCGCCTCGGCGCCGGGATCGGCAGCCGTGGGCGTGTAGCAGGCGGTGAAGTTGGCGGTCCCGCCGGGGGCCAGTAGGGTAGGGACGAGCGGCGTGCCGTCGGGGTTGCTCAGTTTGACGGTCGCGGCGCCCTTGACGACCTTGGCGGTGATGCTCAGGGTGTCGGCCACGTCACCAAGGTTTTTGACCGTGTGCTGGAAGCAGATTTCGCGGTTCAGGAAGCCCAGGGGCTTGGTCTGGCTATCACTGGCGCTGAGTTCGCCGCCGGGGTTGGCTTCGGGGTTGGCGACAGGACCGAGCGCGATCTTGGGCGTGTAGCGCACCTCGACGTTGGCGCGGGCTTCCAGGCTGGCGCCGCCGCTCTGGATGGTGGCGACGTTGGTCCGCAGGTTCAGGGCAGTATTCGGTGCCCGCAGACGGAAGCTCAGGTTGACGCTCTGTCCGGCGGCCAGGCTGGGTACTCGGACCCGCACGCCGCGCACGCTGCCGCTTTCCGCGCCGCTCCAGTTCACGCCGTCGCCGCTGAACTCCAGGGCGCCGCTGCTGGCGCGGGCCGAGCCGGGCACGAAGGTGAAGTCCTGCATGTCGGGTGTGTTGAGCAGGTCGGTGACGGTGGCCTCGCGGGAGGCGCCCTGGCCGTTGTTGCTGGCGTTGATGCTCACGCCGACCTCGCCGCCGGGCTTGAGCAGTTGCTGATTGAAAGCCTTGGTGATACTCAACGCCGGGGGCGCACCGACCTGAACGAGCGCCACGTTGTTGCTGTCGCTGCCGCCGCCCTCGGAGGCCGGGCAAGCCGCCACCAGGTTGAGGTAGGCCGAGCCGCGCGCCGCCGCCGGAGCCGTGAAGCTGACGAGCAGCGACTGGGCGACGTTGGGGCTGACCTTGAGCGAGCTGATGGGGCCTTCGTTGCTGTCGGCCAGGTTGTTACCGTTGCGGTCGGCGTAGACGTTCAGCCCGGTCAGCCCGAACGCCGAGGCCGCGTCCTGGGCCAGACTCAGGGCGAAGGTGGTGTCGGTGTTGCCGGTGTTGGTCAGGCTGTAGCGCAGCAGGCCGCTCTCGCCGGGCAGCACCTGGGCGGTCTGGCCGGGACTGGCCACGGTGCCGTCGGGGCGCACGCTGACGCTGCACTGGGCGATCACGGTGGTGATGGCGGGCAGGCTGGTCACGGTGACCGGCGGCAGGCTCAGGTCGGCGGGCTGGTAGTCCAGCGTGGCCTGGTTCTGGATGACCGTGCCCGCAGGCGTCGGCAGGACCGTGGTGATCCCCAGCGCACCCCCACTCAGGACCAGCAGCAGCGTTGTCAGTGTTCTCAACATCAAGGTTCTCAACATCAAGGGGTTTCGCACGTAGCCTCCGGGTCCAGACAATTTCAGAAGAAAGATTGTGGTGTTTGAGACTGCTCATAGCGGGCATTGTTGCCCTTGTGGGGCTTCAAAAGAAGATTTCTGGTGTTACAGGGATTTCTGCTGTTTAGGGTTTCTGCTGTTTAGGATTTCTGCTGTTTGGGGTTTCTGGTATTGGCTCTCTGGTTTTAGGGAGCTGGTCTTCAAAATGCTGGTGTTGAGGCTGTTGATAGCAGAGAAGGGTGATAGTAGAGAAGGGTGATAGCAGAGAAGGGCTGATGTTGAAGGGGGTGCGCCCCACCTTGAGGCAGAGCGCACCGAGAGGGGCTTAGTTGACCTTGACCTTGAGGGTCACGTCGATGGTCTCGCCCGGCTTGAGGATGTCAGCAACGGTGATGTTGCCGTCGGCATTGGTGTCCACACCCACGTAGACGGTGGTGGCGGTGGCCGGAGCGGCAGCCGTCCAGACCGTGCCGTCGTTGCTGTAAAGCACCTTGCCCGTCGAGGTGCTGGTGGCCGACAGGACGCTGTAGGTGGTGTTGGCCGGAAGAACGTCCTTGACAATCGCCTTGGTGACGTTGCTGTTGGTCGTGTTCTTGCCCTGAATGGTGTAGGTCAGGATGTCGCCGGGCTTGGCCTCGGCCAGATCGACGGCCTTGGTGATGGTGGGGGTCTGACCGTTGCCGCCGACCTTGACCGTGTCGTTGGTGTCGGTGCCCGCCAGGCCGGTGCCGGGCTTGGTGGGATCGGTGGGGTCGACCGACTTGACGTTCTGGGTGACGGTGTAGGTGCCCTTGGCCGAGTCGCAGGGCACGGCGATGACCGCGACCAGCTTGGCGACGGCGCCGGGGGCCAGCGTGCCCACGTCCTGTCCACCGGCCACGTCGGCCAGCTTGGGCTCACCGGCATCGAGCTTGCCGTTGGCGTTGGTGTCGGTGTAGTACACGACGTTGATGGTCTTGGCCACGCCCGCGTTCGAGGTGATGACGGCGCTGCCGCTTACCACAAAGCGGTCCGGCTGGGTGCCCAGGTTCTGCACGCCCATCGGCAGGTAGGCGTCGCTGGAGGTGACGCAGATTTTGGGGTCCACGCTGATGGCGGTGGGGTCCGTCGGGTCGGCCTTGCCGGGCGCCGGGGTGGCGGGCGTGACCGGGGTGGGGTCGATGCCGCCCGCCGGGCTCAGGTCGCCGAACTTGAGGCCCGGCAGGTTCACGATGTCCTTGGTCGGGTCTTTCTTGGTGGGGTCGTTGCCGCTGGTCACTTCGAGGTTGACCGTGGGCTTCTTGGTGGGATCGGGGGCGCTCACACCGGCGGGCAGGGTCACGCGCACCAGGATGTCGGTGGTTTTGGTCGGGTCGGTGCTGGGGGTCTTGGTAAACGGGGTGCCGTCAGGGTTGAGCAGCTCGACTTTACTTCCCGCCGGGAAGTCTTGAGGCGTCGCCGTGACCGTGAAGGTGTCGGGACGGTTGCCGTTGTTCTTGATGGTGTTGGTGAAGGTGATGACGGTGGTGGTGGTCGTGGCGTTGGCCGTCTGGGTGTCCTTGCCGTCCCTGTCTGGGGTAACCGTGACCGGCACGGTGTCGCCCGTCTGGTAAGGCTGTGCGCCGCCCGCCGCCGTGGGGTCAGCCTTCGGCCCGATCACGCCGCCGTCGTTGCGGACCACGCTGGCGGTGTTGGAGTTGTTGGCGTCGATGGGCAGCGTAATGACGGCACCTTTGTCGAGCGCATTGGGCTTACGGGTGCCGGTCGGGTCGGCGCCGTACTTGTCGGCGCTGGTGGCGCCAGCGGGAACGGTGTAGATCTGGAAGAAGTTGATGGCCTTGTCGGGGTCCAGGCCGCTGAGGCTGGTGATCCCGGCGCCCGCCGCCGTCAGTTCGGCGGGGCTGACCACGCCGTCATTGTTGGTATCGGGGTTGGTCAGGTAGTAGCGCACGTCGGTGCCGGGCTTGACGCCGCTGGCCGCGTCGGGGGCCTGGTTGCCCAGGTCGTAGCTTTCCTGGGGCACGTTGCCGGTGTTGGTCAGCACGTAGGGGAAGACGATGGTGTCGCCGGGCTTGGCCGCCGTGTTGGTCTGGCCGGGCTTGGTGTAATCCGGCTTGGTCACGTCGGGGCTCTCGTCGTTCTTGGTCAGCACGAAGCTGGGTACAGCCTTGACGGTGGTGGTCACCGGAAGGGAGGTGATGGTCTTCTCGTTCTTACCCGTATCGTCGCTGAACGTCAGGGTAGCTTCGTTCTTGATTACAGTGCCTGCCGGGGTGCCTGCCGCGCTCGCGGCGCTGACGGCCAGCGCCGCCATCAGTGAAACAATTGACCAGTACTTGTTCATGCTCTCTCCTCTTGCTCCAGGGGGCTGCGTTCGGCCAGGGTGCGCCGACCTTACCCGGTGCTCGACTGCTCGGTATCGGCTGCTCGTGTGGGCCAGGCCCAGGGACGAGGCTTAGCCGCTCAATTGACTTTCACGCGGAAGCTGAGCTTCAACGTTTCGTCCGACTTCATGTTCGCCAGCACCCAGCGCACGCCGACGTACTCGCTGGGCAAGACGTCGCGGGTCACCGACTTGCCGTCCACCGTTTCGGTGCAGTTCAGGGGCGCCTCGGCGTAAGGAAGGGCCTTGCCGCTGCACAAGGCGGTGAACTGGGTCTTCCAGCGCTCGCCGCTGGGCGTGGCCGAGCCGAGATACTGCGTGTTCCTGGGAACCGGCACACTGATGCGGACCGTGTTGAGAACCTTTTTCTCCTGGTTCTGAGCCGTGACCTCCTCGATCAGTACCGAGCCGGGCAACACCGCTGACGGCGCCGGAACGCGCTCCTCAACCGTCTTGCCGTCTTTTTGCACACTGCGGATCAGGTCCTGGTCGAGCGTGAGCTTGGGACTCTGGGCCTTTGCCGGAGCCTGCTGGGCGATTGCGGCGCCAGACAGGCTGACCCACAGCCCTGCGAGAAGGAAAAGTTGACGTTTCACACATGCCTCCAAGACAACAAAAAAGACCAACAGCATACGAACCGCAACATTGAGGTTGCTTTTCGTTCTGTCGGTCGCGCCACTCGCTCCACATCTGGTAAGGCGCCCGAATAGGCCAGATGCTTCATTGCTCCGGAACAGTTGTGAGTTTAACCCATCCTCAGCGTCCTCATGCAAGCCGGTCAACCACGCCCCGTTCATGCGCTGGGGGGTATTCCGGCGTCAGGCACTGCTCCAGCCCTGGCTCATACGCCTGGGCCGCGTCCGGAAAATGCCGTGGTGGCGGGGCTTTAATCGTTTTCACCTCGCCTATATGTAAGAAAAACGTAAGACTTGCAGGGAGGCAAACAGGGCGCGTTATACCCCCATTGCCCCCAGTGGACGGAGGGTGTGGGGTGCCCGACTTTTGGGCAACATCTTACAGTTCAGCCCCGTGCGACACGCCGTTCAGGTTCAACCGACCCGCCGACAGTAGCCGGTACCTGACTTTCAGTCATGGATTTTGGGGCGGTTGGGGACGCCGAGTCCTGATTTCGGGCCTGACCGGGCAGGCTGCGGACTGGGCCAGCTCCAGACCGGGCAACGTGGGATCAGAATGTCGTGCAGGGGGCCGGGAGCGCCGATAGGAAGAAAGCGATTGCCACAAGAGCGATGTCGTCCTGAGCGAAGGATCTCGCAGACGAACGACGAGATCCTTCGCTCAGGATGACAAATTTTGGGGAATGACCGGTCTCACGATGAAAACCGTTCCAAGCGTTCGGCTCACACGCCCAGGCGCCCCGTCGCCGCCTTCTCGACCGGGGTGCCGGTGGCGCCCTCAAAGGCCACGATTTCCTCGATGAAGCGGCCAAACAGGTAGCGGCTGTCGTGCGGGCCGGGCGAGGCTTCCGGGTGGTACTGGACGCTGAAGACCGGGTAGCGGCTGTGGGCCATGCCTTCGAGGGTCTGGTCGTTGAGGTTGAGGTGGGTGGCGACGAACTCGCCGTTGGGAATGCTGCTGAGGTCCACCGCGTAGCCGTGGTTCTGGGCGGTGATCTCGACGTTGCCGGTCAATAAATTCTTGACCGGCTGGTTGCCGCCCCGGTGGCCGAATTTCATCTTGAAGGTCTGGCCGCCCGCCGCCAGGCCCAGAATCTGGTGGCCCAGGCAGATGCCGAAGGTCGGCAGCAGGCCCATCAGCTCCCAGGCGGTGCGGTGGGCGTAGGTGGGCGCGGCAGGGTCGCCGGGACCGTTGCTCAGGAACAGCCCGTGCGGTTGCAGCGCCATCACCTGCGCGGCGGTGGTCTGGGCGGGCACCACGATGGGTTCGATGCCCACCTCGGCCAGCCGCTCGATGATAGTGTGCTTGATGCCGAAATCCATCAGCACCACCCGCTTGCCGTGCTTGAGCGTCGGGAAGGCGTAGGGCAGGGCGGTGGTGACCTCCTGGGTCATGTCGCGCCCGTCGATGTCCTCGTGCGCTCTGGCGCGGGCGACCAGGGCCTGCTCCTCCTCCACGCTGAACTCGCCGTAAGCGTCTTCGGGGTGGGTGGCGCTGCGGTGGGCCACCACCCCTTTCACCACGCCGCCCTCGCGCAGCCGCCGCACCAGGGCGCGGGTGTCGATGCCCTGGATGCTGACCACGCCGTGAAGGCGCATGAACGATTCCAGCGATTCCTGGGCGCGGTAACTGGAGTAGGTGTCGCTGAACTCGCGCCCGATGAAGCCGCGCACGAAGGGCTTATTGCTCTCCATGTCGTAGATGGCCACGCCGTAGTTGCCGATGTGCGGATACGTCATGGTGACGATCTGGCCGTTGTAACTCGGATCGGTCATGATCTCCTGGTAGCCGGTCATGGAGGTGTTGAAGACCACCTCGCCCACCGTCTCGCCCCGGTGCCCGAAGGCGTAGCCCCGGTAGACGGTGCCGTCTTCGAGCGCCAGGACGGCGCGTTCCTTGCGGATCACGATTGGCCTGCTCTCGTCATAGTGGGGTTAAACATAACTCTCCATTTGCGCCTCTCTGGACGCCTTTGATGGGGCGGGGCGCACTACCAGGCGTAGCGGACGTTGGCTTTGCTCACGATGACGCCATTCAGGGCGCTGCTCTGTGATGACATCCCGCCGTAACGGTTGGCCAGGTTCAGGATAGCGCCGCTGATGGCCTTGATGATCTCCGGGCTGACCAGGCTGGAAACGTCACTGCCCGACTGGCTGAGCGCCTGACGAATCGCCTTCTCGAAGGCTTTGGGGTCGGTCTTGGCGGGTTGGCGGGCATACGACCAGCCCGCCGTGTCCATCAGCGGCAGCTCGGCGGCAGTGAAACCCGCGTCTTCGGCCAGCCTGGGTCCAGCCGCCTTCAGGGCGGTTTGCAGCGCCTTGTCGGAGTAGGCGCTCACCAGGTAGCCGTCACGGAAGCCGTAGACCAATTTGATGGCGCCGAGCTGCTTGCGAAACTGCGCGAGCTGGGCGTCCAGGCTGGCGGCGGCGCCTCTGGTCGCCTCACTCTGCGAACCCAGACGGCTCAGCAGACCGGAGTTCAGCGAGGTGAGACTATCGGCCACGCCCCCAATCGCCCGGTTGACCGCCGCCGCGTAGGCGGGCATGTGGGCCTCGGCGGCGGTCATATCGCTCACCTTGTGGTAGCTCACGCTGTAGCCCAGCGCCTGCGTCCCGGTGGTGTCCAGGCTCGCCAGGGTGCCGCCCGCCAGGGTGACCTGGGCGCACTCGTCGCCCAGATACCGCGAGGCGTTGACCAGGTTGGCGCTGAGCTGACTGTCGCTCAGAAAGCCGAAAGGATCGAACAGGTCGATGCGGTTGAGCCAGGCCGCCTGATAGACGCCGGTTTCAGGCGCGCAGGCCGTGGCCCTGACCGCCTCGGCGCTGGCCGGAATGATGTTCTGGACCTCGAAATTGGTGGTGTGGGTCAGCACGCTGTACAGCGGCGTGTCTTTGCCCGCCGGATTGGGCGCCAGGGCCGAGACGGCGCTCAACCCGGTTTTGGTGGTGCTGAAACCAGAGGCGTACTGGCCCAGCGTGTCGATGGCGTCCACCACGGGAGAAAGCAGGCGCGGCAGGAACAGCTTGCCGAACTGGCCCCGGATCAGCTTGGCGCTGGCCGAGAAGTTGAGGTACAGTCCCAGCTCCTGATCGCCCACCGCCTTGCGGGGCGCCGCGTAGGCCACAGACGCCGCCAGGCGCGGGCCAGCCTTGCCGCTCAGGCGCCCCAGGTAACCCATCAGCAGCGCCTTGTCGCTGGCCAGATACACCAGACCGCCGCCGATGCCCACGAACAGGTTGTCCTGGCGCGAGAAGCTGTAGATGCCGACTTTGGCGCGGGCAGGTTCCCTCACCAGCGCCTTGAAGAAGCCCGCCGAGACCTGATCGACCTTCGAGACGGCCAGCAG
>NZ_JANYGJ010000216.1 GCF_025362455.1 Deinococcus sp.
TGACTTCGGGGCCGGAATGAGCGGCTTGAGAATCCCCCACTCTTCATCTGTCGTATCGGTTGGATACAATTGCATCCTTTGATTCTACTCATATCGATGAGACAGTATTGCCCGACTTCTTACTTTCCAGACAGTCTCTAAGACTGGCCGCATCGAAACTCAGGCCGTCGCCGAAAGGCAATTCACACAGTTCGGTCATGATCCGGCTGATCTCCCCTGGCGTGTTCGGCACCCCGGCGGCGGCCAGATCGAGGTCTTCGGTGGGACGGGCGGTGTTCCGGTAGCGGGCGAACAGGCCCAGGGCTCCCTTGAGCACGAACTGCTCGCGGTAGTCGCTGAGATCCAGCCGCGCCAGCAAACCTTGCTGGGCGTACAGCAACAACATGCTGTTGGCGGGCAGATTGGGGTAGGCGGTCTGGCCCAGGTGACGGAGCCGGGCCAGCAAGCTGATGGGGTTGGGCTCAGTGGTCCTGGTCATGCAGCAGCACCTCCAGATCGCGGCTCATGGCGGTCCACACGCCAGCGTCACGGGCCGCCTCGGTCAGGCGGTAAAGCGGTACAGCTCGGCGGCCCAGGTACTTTTTGAGCCCTTCGAGGTACAGCTCGCGGCCAAATTTGGGGGCGTAGCGCAGCAGGTCCGTCAGGGTTTTCTCCGGACTGTAGGTGACCAGCGCCTGGCCCCGCACGTCGAGGGTCGTCAGGCCAGTACCGTAAGCACGCGGACCGAAGAAGAAGAACTCGGTCTGGGGCGTCTCGATCCGGGGCCGGTGGCGGTGGCGGGGAATGGCAAGTTGCAGCGCTGCGGGCCGGGTGGTGCTCAGGCCATGCAGGTGTAGCGCGCTGACCAGGCAGGGCCGAGCGTAGGGTGAGCGGAGTTGCACTTCGAGCAGGTCCAGGGCTTCAAGGTCGGCAGTCGGCAACTCGGACTCGTCAGTGAGCCGGTAAACCCCGCGCTGAATCCGTTCGATCAGGCCCTTCTCCAGTAAGCGCGTGATCGCCATACTGGGCAGACCGGCCTGCCTAGCGGCGCGGGCTGTCAGGAGCCCACCCTGCGCCTGGAACAGGTCCAGCAGTTGATCGGGGGTCGTCTTGGTCGTGGGCATGTTTATAATCGACTGCATTGTAGTTGACTAAGCAGCATATTTCAAACAAGGTGAATGGTCAAAAAAGGTGGATCCCTGTTCTGACCGTTACTCGCGCACGTGCTCCAGGGCGCTGCCGATCAGCACCGTGACGTGGTGGTCGAGCAGGCGGTAGTAGGCGACGCGGCCCTCCCTTCGAAACGCGACCAGGCGGTGCGCCCGCAGCAGCCGGAGCTGGTGGCTCACCGCGCTCTCGCTGATGCCCACCACCGCCGCCAGGTCGCAGACGCACAACTCAGCCGTGTTCAGGGCGCTGAGCAGCCGCAGCCGGGTCGGGTCGGCCACCGCCTTGAGCAGCGCACTGGCGTCGTCGACGCAGCGCACGTCAGGCAACGCCCGCCGGGCCTGCTCCACCGCCTGTGGGTGGACACAACTGACCTCGCACTCACCTTCCTGAGAACCGGTTATCATTTCAAGAGGATAGCCTCAAAAGGATAGTCGATGCTCAGCACTTCTTCCGGTTGACCCATTCACACCACCTCGTCGGAAAGCAGGTCACAGGCGACGCGGCCCTGTTCGATCTGCACCGTGGCGTGCTCGACGCCGAACTGCTCGTGAAGTTCATGGCGCAGGTGCTGCAAGCCCTCGTCGGGCAGGCCGCCCGGCATCACCAGATGGACGGTCAGCGCCGTCTCGGTGGTGCTCAGGCCCCAGACGTGCAGGTCGTGAACACCCGATACGCCGGGCTGGGCCACCAGGAAGCGGCGTACTCCGTCCAGATTCACGCCCTCCGGCACGGCGTCGAGCGCCAGGTTCAGCGACTCGCGCAGCAGACCCCAGGTGCCGTAGAGAATCACGGCAGCCAACACCAGACTCACCGCCGGATCGAGCCAGTTCCAGCCGGTCAGCAAGATCACGACGCCAGCCACGACCACGCCCGCCGAGACCAGCGCGTCGGCGAACATGTGCTGGTAGGCGCCGCGCAGGTTCAGGTCGCCCCCCCGCCCGGAGGCGAACAGGTAGGCCGTGACGCCGTTGATGACGATGCCCAGCGTCGCCACCCAGATTACCGTGCCGCCCGCCACCGGGGCCGGGTTGTAAAATCTCCCCAGGGCTTCCCAGATGATGGCTCCCAGCGCGACCAGCAGCAGCACGGCGTTGGTCAGCGAGGCCAGGATGCTGCTGCGCCGCAGACCATAGGTATGTTTTTGCGACGGGCGCCGTTTGGCCGCCAGGTACGCGCCCCAGGCCAACAGCAGCCCCAGCACGTCCGAGGCGTTGTGTCCGGCGTCGGCCACCAGAGAGAGCGACTTCGCCAGCGTGCCGTAGACCAGCTCGAAGATCACGAAGACGGTATTCAGGCCGATACCGACGATGAAGGCCCGTCCGAAATCGGCGGGGGCGTGGCTGTGGCCGTGAGAGTGCCCGGCGTGGTCGTGGCTCATAGGAATACCGCCTTCAGGTCGAAAGTTCGATCAGGTACAGCGACACAAAGCCCGCAAAGAAGGCTGCCGTTATCAGGGGGGTCTCTTTGACTTCGTGTGCCTCGGTCAGCAACTCCTCAGTGACCAGGAAAAGCAGGGCTGCCGCGCCAAACGACAGCACGATTTCCAGCGCCAGGCCGGAGAGCCCCTGGAGCAGCGTGCCGCCCAGCAGCGATCCGACGATGACGGCCAGACTCAGCCCCACCACCGTTAGGATGATCCGGCGCCTCGGTTGCCCCGACTGGCCCAGGCTGGAAGCCACCGAAACGCCCAGAAACAACAGTTCGAGGGTCAGTGCCACGATCAGCAGCACGCCGACTCTGGTTCCAGCCGCAAAACCCACCCCGATCAGCAGCCCATCGATCAACACGTCGGTGGCCACGGCGGCGATCAATCCACTCTCGCCCTGGCTGCCGCTGCGGCGCTCCAGTCGCTCAGCAAACTGCCGCACCGCCAGCAGCACGCCGACGCCCAGGGTAAAGCCGATGACCACGCCGAGCGGTTGGTGCCCTTTGGTGATCTCCGGCAGCAGTTCCCCAGCCACCACGGCAAAAACGACGCCTGCCGCGAAATGCTGCACGAAGCTGCGGAGCTGCTCGCCCGGTGCCCGGTAGCTCGCCACCACGCCACCCAGGATCGTCGCCACCACCGGAATCAGCGTCAGCGAGAAAATCTGCGCCAGCGCGGCGCTCAACGGGCGTCCAGATTATGCACGGGCAGAGTTTTGAGTCTTGGGTGCAGCCGTAGGCACGAAGTCTCCAGGCTTCCACCCCAGCAGCCGCAGGGCGTTGGCCGTCACGATGGCGGTGGCGCCGGTATCGGCCAGGATCGCCATCCACAGGTTGGTGTAGCCGAGCAGGGTGGTGATCAGAAAGATGAGCTTGAGCCCCAGCGCGAAGGCGATGTTGAGCCGGATGTTGTGCATGGTCGCCCTGGAGAGCCGCACCAGGTTCGGCACGCCCACCACCCGGCCCTGAAGCAGCGCCACGCTGGCCGTCTCCAGGGCGACCTCGGCGGCGCCGCCCATGGCGACGCCCACGTCGGCCAGGGCCAGGGCGGGCGCGTCGTTGATGCCGTCGCCGACCATCGCCACGCCGCCCGATCCTTTGAGTTGCCGGATCAGCTCCAGCTTGTCTTCGGGCAGCAGTTCGGCCTGCACCTCCAGGCCCAGGTCGGCGGCGATGGCCTGACCGGTGCGGGCGTTGTCGCCGGTCAGCATCAGGGGCCGAATACCCAGCGAACGCAGCTCGGCGATGGCGGCCCTGGCGTCGGGGCGCGGCTCGTCGCGGATGGCGACCAGTCCCAGCGGAGCGCTACCTTCCAGCAGCACGACCACCGTGCGGCCCTGAGATTCAAGTCCGGCAATGGTGGACGCGGTGGCCGGGTCCAGTGGCGCCAGCCCGGCGGCGTAACGCGGCGAGCCGACCGCCAGGGCGCGGCCCTCGACGGTGGCGGTGGCGGCCTGTCCAGCCAGCGCCTGGGCGTCCTGGGCGGCGGGAACGCTGAGGCCCTGGGCGTGAGCCATGATCGCCTGAGCCAGCGGATGCGAGCTGCCCGACTCGACGGCGGCGGCCAGGCGCAGGACTTCGGATTCGCTGGCGCCCAGCGCGGTGATGCCGGTCACGCGGGGCTGGCCTGCCGTCAGGGTGCCGGTCTTGTCGAAGGCCACCGTGCGCACGCTGCCGACTTGTTCCAGCGCCGCGCCGCCCTTGATGAGCAGGCCGTGCCGGGTGCCCGCACTGATGGCGCTGGTCACGGCGGCGGGCACGCTCAGCACCAGGGCACAGGGGCAGCCGATCAGCAGCAGGCTGATGCCCTTGTACAGCCAGGTGTGCCACTCGCCGCCCAGCAAAAGTGGTGGCACCACTGCCACCAGCGCCGAGACCAGCACCACGCCCGGCGTGTAGAAGCGGCTAAAACGGTCGATGAAGCGGGCGGTGGGCGCCTTGCTGCTCTCGGCCTCCTCGACCAGGTGAATGATCCGGGCGATGGTGTTGTCACTGGCGGCCCTGTCCACCCGGACCGTCAGGGCGCCGCCCCGGTTGATGCTGCCCGCGTAGACGCGCTGGCCCACCGTCTTGTCCACCGGCAGGCTCTCGCCGGTCACCGGGCTGTCGTCCAGGCTGGATACACCGCTCAGGATGGTGCCGTCCGAGGCCACCCGGTCGCCGGGCCGCACCAGGATCGTCTGCCCGACCTGGAGCTGGGCCACCGGCACCTCGCGCTGCCCCTCGCCGCCGAGGACGATGGCGGTTTTGGGGGCCAGCGCCGAGAGCGCCCTGATCCCGGCCCGCGCCTTGCCCGCCGCCACGCCTTCGAGCAGCTCGCCGACGGCGAAGAGGAACACCACCACGGCGCCCTCCGCCGCCTGACCGATCAGCACCGCCCCGACAGCCGCCGTGCTGACCAGCATGTTGATGCTGAACGGGTCGCCGAAGCGGGCGCTGGCCAGGGCCTTTTTCAGCAGCGGCCAGGTGCCCAGCAGCGTCGCGGCGACGTAGCCGTAGACCGAGAGCGTCGGCGAGGCGAAGCCGAACACGAAGGCCAGCGCCAGCAGCGCCCCGGAGAGCACCACCAGCTTGCCCTGGGCGCTGGCGTACCAGGGCCTGCCCCGGTCAGCCGGATCGTCGTGGCTGTGGGCGTTCGAAATGACGTCGTGCTCGTTCAGACCGGACTGTTCAACGGGCCGACCGAGCGCTGACGGCGCGTAACCGAGCGATCTGAGGTTGCTCTCCAGCGTGGCTCTGGGCGTCTGCGCTTCATCGAGGGTAAGTTGCAGGGTCTGCTTGTTGAAGCTGGTCCTGACCTCCGCCGTGCCCGGCAGGGCGCCCACCATGCGCTCGACCTTTCGCACGCAGGTGGCGCAGTCCATGCCGTCCACGAAGTAGTCCAGGCGGGAGGGCGAAGTCGTCATGTCGCCAGTATATCTGAGCAGATGCTCAGACATCCAGCCGCCTTTGTCCCGACCTGATCAGGCCAGAGCCAGCGGCGCCCGTCTCTGCGCGTCCGGCAGCAAACCTTCGGTGGCCGCCCCGATACCCAGGCAGACTGCCTCGGCGTGGGGCCGGGCGATGATCTGAAGGCCCAGCGGCAGCCCGTGCGCCCCGAAGCCCATGTTCACCGACAGCGCGGGTAGCCCGGTCAGGTTGTGCGGCACCGAGCGGTGGCCCTCGGCGGCGCCCTCACCCCCCGTGAACACCGGGTCTTCACCGGGGGCGACCCAGGGCACGCTCGGCGAAATCAGCGCGTCCAGCCGCCCTAATGCCTCAAGGAAACGCCGGGTCAGGTGGCGGCGAAACTGCTGCGCCCGCACATGCGTCACGGCGCTCAGCGCAAAACCCAGCTCGATCTGCGCCCTGGTGTCGGGCGCGTAATCGCCCCCCTGCCATTGCAGCCAGTGGGCGTGAAGGGTGGCCGCTTCCGGCAGCAGCACACTGAACAGTGCGGCGTCGGCCTGCCCCAGATCGGGAATCTGAACCTCGCACAGTTCGGCCCCGGCAGCTTCCAGGGCTCGGCAGGCGGCGGCGAACACGGTTTCGACTTCCGGCTGGTCATAGGGGTTAGCTCGCTGGATGACGCCCAGGCGCAGACCGTCCAGCTTCACCTCCGAGCTGAACGTCCGCCCGGTGAGCGCTCCCAGCAGCAGGGCCGCGTCCGCGCTGCTGCGCGCCAGTGGCCCGGCGTGATCGAGCGACCACGACAGCGGAAACACGCCGCTGAGGTCCACCGTGCCGTAGGTCGGCTTGAGTCCGGCAATGCCGCAGTAGCTGGCCGGAATGCGGATAGAGCCGCCGGTATCGGTGCCGACCGCCGCGAAGCACATGCCCGCCGCCACCGCCGCCGCCGAGCCGCCGCTGGAGGCCCCCGCCGTGCGCGAGGCGTCCCAGGGGTTGTTGACCTGGCCGTAATCGGCGTGGGCCACCCCCATGGCGAACTCGGAGAGGTTGGTCTTGCCGAGCGTCACCGCGCCCGCAACGCGCAGCCGGGCCACCAGCGGCGCGTCCGCCTCCGGCACGTTGGCGCTCAGGATGCGCGAGGCGCAGGTGGTGCGGATGCCCGCCGTGTCGATCAGGTCTTTGAGGGCGACAGGGATACCGTGCAGCGGCCCCCGGTCCTGTCCTGAGCGCAGTTCGGTTTCGGCCTGAGCCGCCTGGGACAGCGCCAGCTCTGCCGTGACGGTGATGAAGGCGTTGAGCTGCGGCTCCAGCGTCTCGATGCGGGCCAGACACAGCCGGGTCAGCTCTAGCGGTGAAAGCTGGCCGGAGCGGTAGAGCGCCCCGATTTCCGGAATGCTGGCGAGCAGCAGCGCCGAGTCAGTCAAGGCGAGGCTCCGGCCAGACGCAGCTCCGGCCAGGTCGCGCCGAGCGGGCTGAGGGTGCCCAGATTCAGGCGCCGGATGGCCGCGTCACCCTTCAGAATGGGAATCAGGCCCGGCACCAGGGCGGCGGCGCGGTCTTCGCTGAGGTCATGTCCGGCCAGGGCGGCGAAGCTCCGGATCACCTCGCCATCGACCCGGTTCACCTACTTACCTTTTCCGCAACCGCCCGCAGCCGCAGACGCATCGAGGCGGCGTGGCCGACCATGCCCTCAGTGTCGGCCATCGTCACGAACGGGGGCGCCACAGTCGCGTTGGCCGAGGCGCTGACGGTCTGGTAGGTCACGGTCTTGATGAATTTGCCGACCCACAGCCCGCCGGTATAGCGCGCCGCCTTGCCGGTGGGCAGCACGTGATTGGTGCCGATACCCTTGTCGCCGTAGGCCACCGTGGCGTTGTGGCCCAGGAACAGCGAGCCGTAGTTGGTCAGGCGCTGCAAAAACCAGTCTGGATCGCGGGTCTGGACTTCCAGGTGCTCCGGGGCCACCCAGTCGGAGACGCGGGCCATCTCCTCGTCGGACGCAACGATCATGATCTCGCCGTAGTCGCGCCAGGCGGGACCGGCGGCGTCGGCGGTGGGCAGCGTCAACAGTTGGCGCTCGATCTCCCTGGAGACGGCCTGCGCCATGCTTCTGGAGGTGGTAATCAGAAAGCCGGGCGAGTTGACGCCGTGCTCGGCCTGGGCCAGCAGATCGGCGGCCACGAACTCCGGGTCGGCACTTTCGTCGGCCAGCACCAGAATGTCGGTGGGTCCGGCCAGCAGGTCGATGCCCACCACGCCGAAGAGCTGGCGCTTGGCCTCGGCCACGTAGGCGTTGCCCGCGCCCACGATCATGTCCACCGCGCCGAGCGGGTCACTGCCATCTAACCCGAAGGCCATCGCCGCCATCGCCTGCGCCCCGCCGATGCTGTAGATCTCGTCGGCGCCGCTTTTGACGATGCCGTAGAGCTGCGAGGGGTTGACCTGGCCGGTCCCGCGCTGAACAGGCGCGCAGGCCACGATCCGTTTCACTCCGGCGACTTTCGGCACGCCCACCGTCATGCCTGCGGCGGCCAGGATCGGGTAGCGCCCACCGGGGATGTAGGCGCCCACGGCGTTCACCGGAATCTGCTTTTGCCCGATTCTCACGCCCGGCAGCGTCTCGGTCTCGAAGTCAGTCAGGGTCGCGCGCTGGAGCGCCGCAAAACCCTTGATCTGCGCCAGGCTGAAGTCGATGGCCTGCGCCACCTTGTCATCGACCTGGGCCAGCCCGGCAGCGATCTGCTTGTCCGATAAGCGAAACGAATCCGGGGAGAACCCGTCGAACTTGTGGCTGTAGCGCCGCACCGCGTCCACGCCCTCGCGCTCGACGGCCAGGATGATTTCGGACACGGTATCCCTGATCTCCTGCGAGACGGCGGAAGGCTGCGGGGGGGCTTTTTTGAAGTATTCCATGATCGGCTCCTTCTGAGGGCCTGTGGCGCGTGGCCTGTGGTTTGTGGCGCGTGGCTTGTAGGAAATGCGGGAGGTGGTGTGTTTACGAAGGGGGCGACCAGGCAGCGTTCCCATTCCCCTGCCGTCCACCTGCCTGCGCACGCTCAAGCCTGCCGGGCGGGGCGGCGTCATATTCAGGTGCGCCGACCCGGCTCACGTCACCGACGAAACGTTGGAGTCTGGCCCGTCGGCTCGGCCTGTGCGGGGCTGATCTGCACGGGGAGAGCACTCCCCAGCTTGGCGGGCGGCGGCTCAGTCGGCACTCAGGCCGTCCAGGTCGTCGGTGAGCGGCACAGCGGTCTGAGACGCGCCGCCGAGCTGCCCGTGGAGCTGCTTGAGCAGGGCGAACTCGTCGAACAGCGTCCACTCCTGCACGACCACACCACCCTTGATGACGTGGTGGCTGATGCCGACCAGATACATCCGCCGCCCCGTCGGTGAGCCATACGGACCGTAACCGTCATGCGTGCCCTGCAAGGTGAAGCGCGTCGCCACCCGGTAACCGCGTTCGGCACTGCCCTGAACGCACTGATGGTTAATCGTCATAGCGATGTCGGGGAAACTGGCCATCAGCGTGATGACGAAGTTCTCGTAGTCCCCGTGACCGTACAGCTTGCGAGAGTCGGGCAGGAAGGCGACGTGACCGGGGGCGTAGTGGGTACGCACCATGTTGATGAGTCTGGCGTTCCACATGTTTTGCAAAATGGCGCGGATGAATTCCTGCGGCTGATCGGCGGAGGGCACCTCGTAAAAGGTCGGCGCCTGC
>NZ_JANYGJ010000227.1 GCF_025362455.1 Deinococcus sp.
ATTTTCATCATCGATCTGCAAAAGACCCTCAAGCAGATCGACCGCTCGTTTGATTACATCAAAGACCTCTCCGAGCGCGGCGGCACCATTTTGTTCGTGGGCACCAAGAAGCAGGCCCAGGAAATCGTGGAACTGGAAGCCCGCCGCACCGGGATGCCGTTTGTCACCAGCCGCTGGCTCGGCGGGATGCTGACCAACTTCCGCACCATGCGCACCCGTGTGGACCGCCTCGGCGAACTCGACGAGCTGTTCGAGTCGGGCCGCATCAATGACCGCCCCAAGGCCGAGCGCATCCAGCTCGGCAGCGAGCGTGACCGGCTGCTGCGCTACGTCGGCGGTATCCGCAAGATGACCCGTCTGCCCGACGCGATCTTCGTCATCGACCCGACCAAGGAAGTCATCGCCGTGCAGGAAGCCAATAAACTGGGCATCCCGGTCATCGCGCTGGCCGACACCGACTCTGACCCCGACGTGATCGACTACATCGTGCCCGGCAACGACGACGCCATCCGCAGCATCCAGCTCATCACCCACCGCGTGGGCGACCTGATCGTGGAGGCGCGTGGCGGCGGCGAGGATGTCGGCAGCGAACTGGCGACCGAGAGCGTGGACGGCGAAAGCCCGGCTGCCGAGGCCGCCGAGGAGCCGCTGGCCTCACCTGAAGACATCGCCGTGTTCACCAGCAGCGAAGGCCGCAGCTAAGAAGCCCACCGTTTTTCGGTAGAAAAACCGAGCGGAGCGAGTAGTGGCAAGAGGAGAACCAGGCGAGAATGGAGGGATGGAGCGCGGTTTGCGGAATCCCGAAATGGGAGCCTGGTTCTCCTTACAGAGCGTCCCCACAGTTCACGAGGGGGCGCCGTGCTGGATACGGCGACCCCCATTTTTTATCTACACAGATACATCTACACAGCTACACACAACTCAGGAGGAATCAACATGCTCGAATCAATCAAGAAGCTGCGTGAACTGACCGGCGCGGGAATGATGGACGTGAAAAAGGCCCTGTCCGACGCCGGAAACGACGAGGATAAAGCTGTTGCCCTGCTTCGCGAGCGCGGCATCGTCAAGGCCGCCAAGAAGTCGGACCGCGAGGCCAAAGAGGGCCTGGTGCGCTTCGTCATCGACGGTCACAGGGCTGCGCTGGTGGAGGTCAACAGCGAGACCGATTTCGTGGCCCGCAACAGCGATTTTCAGGCCCTGGTCGAGCAGCTCGCCCAGGCCGCGCTGAGGGCCGGAACCGAGGACCTGGACGCCTTCAAGAACGCCAGGCTGGACAATGGCGAGACGGTGGGCACCGAGTTGGCCGCCGCCGCTGGCCGCATCGGGGAGAACCTGGTGCTCAGCCGGGTGGCCTACCTGGAAGGCCAGAATGTGGCCGGGTACGTCCACAGCAACGGCAAGATCGGCGTGCTGGTGGACCTCTCAGGCGGCAGCGAGCAGCAGGCCCGCGACGTGGCGCTGCACATCGCCGCCGAGCGCCCGCTGTACCTCAGCCGCAGTGAGGTGAACGCCGAAGACATCGAAAAAGAGCGTGAGATTTTGACCAACAAGGCCATCAACGAGGGCAAGAACCCTGAGCTGGCGGCCAAGATCGTCGGCGGTCAGATCGGCAAGTTCTACGAGGAGCGCGTGCTGCCGGAGCAGAAGTTCGTCAAGGACAACTCGGTGACGGTGGGCCATTACCTGGGCGACACCGGCATCCGCCGTTTCGTGCGCTTCGAGATCAGCTCGTCATAATCAATACTGGAGGGCGGCGCAAGTCGCCTTCTTTTTTGGACCGGTGACGGTTGGGCTGCGGCTGAGCATCCAGGTGTTCCAAAAGATCAGTCAGCAGCCGCTTAACTGTACTGCCGGGCCATGAATGGTGAACTTTACCTTGCTCACGGCTTCACTTCGAGGTTTCCCATGCACAAACGCGTTCTTCTCAAGCTGTCCGGTGAATTCCTTTCGGGCGATCAGGGCTTCGGGATCGTGCCGGAAGCCACCGACAAGCTGGCGCACGATCTGGTGTCGGCCCTGCAAGGCACCCAAATCGAGCTGAGCATCGTCATCGGCGGCGGCAACTTCTGGCGCGGTGCGCGCAACGGCAAGGGCATGGACCCGGCCACCGCCGACTACATCGGGATGCTGGGCACCGTCATGAACGCCATGGCGCTGCAAGATTCGATGGAGCGGGCCGGGCAGCCGACCCGCGTCATGAGCGCCATTCACATGGCCGCCGTCGCCGAGCCGTACATCCGCCGCCGGGCCATGCGTCACCTGGAAAAAGGCCGCGTGGTCATCTTCGGCGGCGGCAACGGCGCACCGTTTTTCACCACCGACACGACGGCCACGCTGCGTGCCCTGGAAATCGGCGCCGAGGTCGTGCTGTACGCTAAAAATAAAGTGGACGGCGTGTACGACTCCGACCCGCAGGTCAACCAAGGCGCCAAACGTTACGACACCCTGACCCACATGGACGTCGTCGAGCAGCGCTTGGCCGTCATGGACGCCACGGCCATCACCCTGTGCATGGACAAGGGCCTGCCGCTGGTGGTTTTCGATATTTTTCAGGACGGCAACCTGCGCCGCCTGTTTGCCGGTGAGCGCGTCGGCACGCTGATTACCTCGTAACGAAGATCATCGGGAGATCGGCGCAGCCAAAACCGGCATTCTGCCCGATGCTCTAGACTGTGCCATCTAAACCTCGCCATCAGGTCCAAGCGAGTTGTTCCCACAACCCACTTCCCACAACCCACAACCAATCAAGGAGCCCCCCCTCATGGACATGAAACAGATTCAAACCGAGTCGCGCTCCAAGATGCTCAAGGCCATCGAGGCGCTGGACCAGAGCCTGTCGGTGCTGCGCACGGGCCGCGCCAACCCCGGCATTCTCAAGCGGGTGGTGGTGGACTACTACGGCACGTCCTCGCCCATCGACCAGCTCGCCAGCATCAGCACGCCCGACTCGCGCACGCTGGTGATCGCGCCCTGGGACAGAGGGGCCTTAAACCCCATCGAGAAGGCCATCCGCGACTCGGACCTGGGCCTGAACCCCAACAACAAGGGCGACACCATCTTCATCAGTTTGCCGATGCTGACCGAGGAGCGCAGGAGGGACCTGATCAAAAACGCCCGGACCTACGCCGAGGACGCCAAGGTGGCGGTGCGCAGCCTGCGCAAGCACGCCCTGGACGACATCAAGAAGGTAGACGGCGTGGGCGAGGACGAGATCAAGCGCAGTGAAACCGAGATTCAGAAGCTGACCGACGAGTTCATCAAGCGCGTGGACGACACGGTGAGCGCCAAGGAGCAGGACATTCTAGGGTGACGCTGCCGGAGGACCAGACCCCCCAGGCCACGCCAGCACCGGCCACATCGCCCCCCAGGCGGATGGAATCGCTCAGCACCCGCTTCATCACGGCGGTGGTGGGGCTGTTGGTGGTCTCGCTGGCGGTGTATTTCGGCTGGGTCACCTTCCTGCCGTTTTTGCTGGTGGTCGGCTTCCTGTCGCTGCGCGAGTACATCCGGATGGTGGACCGCCGCGACATCGACGTGCGGCGTTGGGCGCTGTACTTTTTCGGCGCGGCCCTGCTGGTCGCCAGCGCTCCCGGCCTGGGCGCCCCCTGGGTCGGCGGCTCGTGGCGCGAGGTGGCCTTGAGCGCCGCCGTGGGCTACCTGCTGGTCGTGGAGGTCATCCGCCCCGGCGAGAGACCGCTGGAGCGCATCGTCTACAGCATCTTCGGGCTGCTGTACATCCCCTGGCTGCTGGGCTACTTTCTGATGCTGCGCTACACCCCCGACGAGGACGGCGGCCTGCTGTTCTTCGCGCTGCCGCTGCTGGCGACCTTTGCTGCCGATACCGGCGGGTATTTTTTCGGCCATTTTTTCGGGCAGCGCAAACTGGCCCCGGAAGTCAGCCCCGGCAAAACCGTCGAGGGCGCCCTGGGCGGGCTGCTGCTGAGCTTCGGCGTGGTGGTGGTGGTCACCCGTCTGGCCGACATCTGGAGCCTGCCCGACGCCTTTTTGTACGCCGTGATGGTCGCCAGCGCCTCGCAACTCGGCGACCTCAGCGAGAGTCTGCTCAAGCGTTCGCTGGGCGCCAAAGACAGCGGCACGACCTTGCCCGGCCACGGTGGCCTGCTGGACCGCCTCGATTCGTTGCTGTTCGCCGTGCCGATCACCTACCTGTTTTTGAATATCAACGTGTTCGGAATGCGCTGAGCGGGCCAGGCGGTGTCAGCTAGGGGGTCAGCTAATCCGGCAGCTCCTCAAGCCGGTTGACGTTGTGAAACAGGTGCTCAGGCATGTCCAGCGCCGCCCACTCGACGCTGACCACCTCTAGGTGCTCCAAGAGCGCCGACATCCGCCGCTCGCCCTGGTTGAGCAACTCGGTCACGATAGGTAGTGCGCAGACGTGATACAGCGCCGCCAGCGGCTGAGCCCGCCCGTCTGCGCTGTGCCCGACGACGGCCTGAGTGCCCGGCTGGACGAACCCGGCCAGCTTCGCCCAGAAGGCTGCTGTCAGGTGCGGCAGGTCCACCGCCGAGCACACAGCCCAGATTCCCGGTTCCAGCGCTCCCAGGCCCGCTTCCAGTCCGGCCAGCGGCCCCTCGCCGGGGCGGGTGTCAGGTACATTGCGCCAGCCGTCCAGACTGTACTTTCCGGGCGGCGCGACGATCAACCGGGGGCGGCACGCTTCCAGGCTCCCGGCGACCCGTTCCAGCAAGCTCAGCTTGCCCAGCACGGCCAGCGCCTTATCGCGCCCGAACCGCCGCGAAGCTCCGCCCGCCAGGATGATGCCTGCCATTCCGTCCAGATTCACGCCGCCAGTGTGGCACAGGCACTCTAGACTCGGCGCATGACCCTGCACAGTGCCGCACACCCGACGACCCTCATCACCGGCGCCACAGGCGGCATCGGCCAGGCCCTGGCGCACGCCTGCCGAGACCATCACCTGATCCTCCAGGGCCGTGACCGGGCCAGGCTGGACGCCCTGTGTGCCCAGTTTCCCGCTGCCACGCCGCTGCTGCTGCATCTGGAAGCGCCCGGCACCTTCGCGGCGGCGCTGAGCGAGCTGCCGCCCGTCCACAACCTGATCCACAACGCCGGAATGGTCGAACTCGGAGCACTGGAAGCCCAGCCACACGACCTGTGGACCCGCACGCTGGCGGTCAATCTGGTGGCGCCCGCCGAGCTGACCCGGCTGCTGCTGCCGGGCTTGCGGCAGACGCGCGGCTGTGTGGTGTTCATCAACTCCGGCGCGGGTCTGCGGGCCGACGCCCACTGGAGCAGCTACGCCGCCAGCAAGTTCGCCCTGCGCGCCCTGGCCGACAGCCTGCGGGCCGAGGAGGGCGGTCACGGCCTGCGTGTCACCAGCGTCTTTCCGGGCCGCACCGCCACCACCATGCAGGAAAAAGTCCACGCCCAGGAGAGCGCCGCCTACCAGCCGGAGCGCTTTATCCAGCCCTCCGGCCTGGCG
>NZ_JANYGJ010000237.1 GCF_025362455.1 Deinococcus sp.
TAACCCCTCACACCCCCAAATACCGCTGCACATCCCCCGTCGGCGTATCAGCCGTCAAGCCCGTCTCCACCATCCGGCCCTTCTGCATCACGTAATACCGGTCGGCGAAGGCCCAGGCGAAGTCGAGGTACTGCTCGACCAGCAGCACGGCGACGCGCAACTCACGGCGCACCCGCGTCAGCGCGGCCTCGATCTCCTGCACGATGCTCGGCTGAATGCCCTCGGTGGGCTCGTCAAGGAGCAAATAGCGCGGCTGGGTGACGAGTGCCCGCCCGATGGCAACCTGCTGCTGCTGCCCGCCGCTGAGGTTGCCCGCCTTGCGGCTTGCCATATCGCGGCAGATCGGAAACAAGTCGTAGACGAGTTCTGGAATCTCCCGCCTGGCAGTTTCGCGGCCACTCAGGGCGGGCAGGCCCATCAGCAGATTCTCGTGGACGCTCAGGTGTGAGAACAGGCCCCGGCCCTGCGGAACGTAGGCCAGGCCGCTGCGGGCACGCTCGAAGGCGGGTGAGTTCTCGACCTGTTCACCGTTCAGGCGCACGCCCCCCGCCGTGACCGGATGCAGCCCGGTGATGGTGCGGAGCAGGGTGGTTTTGCCCACCCCGTTGCGCCCGATCAGGGTCACGGCCTCGCCGTCTGCTATTTCCAGATTCACGTCCCAGAGCACCTGGCTCTGACCGTGGGCGGCGCTGACCCCTTCAAGCTTGAGCATGGCGGGCCTCCTTGTCGGTGGCTTCCTTGGGTCTACCCAGATAGATCTCCATCACGTCCGGGTCGGCCCGCAGACTCGCCAGGTCGCCCTCGCGGAAGACCTGGCCCTGGTGCAGCACGGTGATCGGGGCGCCCAGCAGTTCGACGAAAGCCATGTCATGGTCAATGACCAGCACGGTATGCTGCCCGGCCAGCGTGCGGATCAGCTCGGCGGTCTTGGCGGTCTCCTGGGCAGTCATTCCAGCGGTGGGTTCGTCGAGCAGCAGCAGTTCGGGGTCGGAGGCGACCACCATGCCGATCTCCAGCCACTGTTTTTCGCCGTGCGCCAGGCCAGCGGCGAGGTCATCTGCTTTGTGGCGCAGGCCCACCAGATCGAGCAGTTCATCCACCCGTTTTGACTGGGCTGCGCCCGCGCCGAGCTTGAAGCTGCTCAGCACCCCTTTGGCCGGTTTGCTGGCGACGAGCAGGTTTTCACGGACGCTGAGGCCGTCCAGCACGCCAGGCGCCTGGAACTTGCGGCAGATGCCTAAGTTCGCGATGCGGTGCTCCGAGAGCTTCACGATGGACTGGCCCCGGTAGCGCACGTCGCCGCTTTCCGGCTGCACCTTGCCGATGATCGTGTCGAGCAGCGTGGATTTGCCCGCACCGTTGGGGCCGATCAGCACCCGCAGCGAGCCGCGCGGCACCTGCAAACTCAGGTTGGTCAGCGCCTTGAAACCGTCGAAACTGACGGTGACGTTCTCGACCTCTAGCAGCAGTTCGCCGGAAACGGGGGGATGAACCGGGAAGATCTTGTCGGACAATTTATTACCGGGCATCCGAGACCTCCTGAACGCCTTGCAGCGCGGGCTGGACCTTCTTCACGTGGCGACCCTGCAAGAGCCCGGCCACGCCCTGCGGCAGCACCAGCACGACCAGCACAAACAGCGCCCCCATGACATACAGCCAGGCGTCGGGGGCGGCGCTCGAAATCCGGTCCTTGGCGAGCTGCCCGGCGACCAGGCCCACCACCGCGCCAATCAGGTTATTTCGTCCGCCCAGCGCCACCCAGACCACCAGTTCGATGCTGAAGGTCACGCCGATCATGGCCGGGGAAATGGTGCCGAGGTGGACGGTATACAGCGCCCCGCTCAGGCCCGACAGCAGTCCCCCGAAAGCGAAGGCAGCGATCTTGTAGGCGACGGGGTTGTAGCCCAGGAAGCGCACCCGGTTCTCGTTGTCGCGGATGGCAGTCAGCAGCGAGCCGAAATGGGTTCGCAGCAACCAGGCGGTGAGCGCCATGCACGTGCCCAGCACCGCCAGCGTCACCCAGTACAGGCCCCGCGTGGTGTCGCCGCGCAGGTTGATGCCCAGGAACGTCTGGAAATCGGTGATGCCGTTGGTGCCGGAGGTCAGCCCCTGCGAGCCGTTGAGCCAGGTGACGAAGGCCAGTACCAGCGCCTGCGTGATGATGCTGACGTACACGCCGGTAATCCTGCGCCGGAACATCAGCCAGGCAATCAGGCCAGCGGTGAGCGCCGGGAGAATCAGCACCATGCTCAGGGCAAACGGGGCGCTGGCGAACGGTTTCCAGAACCAGGGCAGGGCCTCGACGCCGTTGTAGAGCATGAAATCCGGCAACTCACCTTTGGCCGTCGCCACCAGCTTGAGGTGCATGGCGAGCGCGTAGCCGCCCAGCCCGAAGAACAGGCCCTGACCCAGGCTCAGGATGCCCCCTCTCCCCCACACCACCATGATGCCGATGGCGGCGATACTCAGCGCCAACACCCGCCCCAGCAGCGTGAGTGGGTAGGCGCCGAGGTAGAAAGGAGCCAGGGCCAGCGCCACCGCTACAATGGCCAGCAAAGCATTCTGCGTCAGCTTGTTCATGCGTCTTCCAGAGCGCGGGAACGGGTGGGAATCAGCCCCTTCGGCTTCCACTGGAGGAAGGCCACCACCAGAATGAGCATGATCGCCTGGGCCAGACTGGAACTGGTGATGCCCTCGGCCAGCGCGGTGGTAAAACCCAGCAGCAGCGCCGCCGCGCCCGCGCCCAGCACGCTGCCGACGCCACCGACCACGACGACTAAAAAGGCGTTAACGATGTAGGCCGCGCCCACCGTCGGGTTGACCGGCGAGAGCAGCGCCAGCCCCACGCCCGCCACACCCGCAATGCCCGCGCCCAGTGCGAAGACGAGCATATCCAGCCGCCGGGTATTGACGCCGAGCGCCGCCGCCATCTCGCGGTTCTGATTCACGGCCCGGACGTGCATGCCGAATCTGCTACGGCCCAGCAGCCACCACATCCCGAACAACACCAGCGCGGCCAGCACGATCACGAACAACCGGACGTAGGGGAAACTCAGGCCGCTCAGCAGTCCAGAGGTGATGTTCACGGCGCCGTTCAGCCAGTCGGGGGCCGTCACGGGCACCCCCGTCGAGCCGAAGATCTGCCGCGCGGCCTGCTGGAGAATCAGGCTGATGCCCCAGGTCGCCAGCAATGTATCGAGCGGGCGTCCATACAGGCGGCGAATCACGGCGACCTCCAGCAGCGCGCCGAGCAGCGCCGTGCCGACGAAGGCCAGCGGGAAGGCCAGCCACAAAAAGCCCGGCCCCGTCACCTTGGCCGCCATGAAGGTCAGATACCCGCCGATCATCAGGAATTCGCCGTGCGCCATGTTGATGACCCGCATCAGCCCGAAGCTGAGCGCCAGCCCCAGCGCCGTGAGCAGCAGCAGGCTGGCGACGGATAGGCCGGTGAACAGTTGGCTGGAGATAAACACGGGGTCCATGAGGCTCCTTAGTAGAGGACTTGCGGCTTGTCGCGGGAGCGGAGGTGGGAACAGACGGAGGGCGTTCGCTGCGCTCATTCCCATTCAGCCTCGCTGCTCAGCGGTGAGCTAAAAACGTCGGCTCGTTGCTCTCTTTTGAGTTCATCTGGATCATCAAAAGTCCTGCCTTCTCGAAAGCTCCTCTCAATCAAAACCAGGCGCACGGAGCCCAGGGGACCGCTCTCCCCCACCGGCTCCGCCCGCCTGATTCACGCCCTCAACTCAGGGGCAGGTCTTGCCGGGGAAGGCGAGTTTGTCGTAGGGCTGCGGGGCGACCACGCCCTTGCTCTGACTGATGACCTTGAACTGGCCGCCCGCGCCGGAGATGCCGGTATACACGGCCTGGGTCAGCGAGCCGTTGGCGTCCACGGTGATCTTGCCGAGCGGGCTGTCCATGCTGATGCCCACGATGGCCTTGCGGACAGCGGCGGGCTCGAAGGACTTGGCCTTCTCCACGGCGGCCTTCCAGAGGTACACGTCCATGTAGGCGTGGGCCATCGGGTCGGTGATGGCGGCGTTCTTGCCAAACTTGGCCTGGTAGGCGGTCACGAACTTCTTGTTGGCGGCGCTGGGCAGGCTCTGGAAGTAGTTCCAGGTGGCGTACTGGCCGGTCAGCAGGGCCGGGCCGATGGACTGGGCCTCCTGCTCGGCAATGGAAAAGCTGATGACGGGAAGGCTGGCCGCCGTGTATCCAGCCGCCTGGTACTGCTTGAAGAACGACACGTTGCTGTCGCCGTTGAGCGTGTTGATGATGACCTGCGGCTTGGCGGCCTTGATCTTGTTGATGACGCTACTGAACTCGGTGCCGCCCAGCGCGACGTACTCCTCACCGGCCAGGGTCGCTTTCATATCGGTGATGTGCTTTTTCAGGATCAGGTTGGCGGTGCGCGGGTAGACGTAGTCGCTGCCGAGCAGGAAGATGTTCTTGTAGCCCTTGCTCAGCGCCCACTCCAGTGCGGGCAGCGCCTGCTGGTTGGGCTGGGCACCCGTGTAGATGATGTTGGGGCTGCACTCGTTGCCCTCGAACTGCACCGGGTAAAACAGCAGGCCCCCCTGCTTCTCGAAGACCGGCAACATGGCCTTGCGGCTCGCGCTGGTCCAGCCGCCGAACACGGTCGCCACCTTGTCCTGGGTCAGCAGCTTCTCGGCCTTGGTGGCAAACGTCGGCCAGTCCGAGGCGCCGTCTTCCTTGACGACCTCGATTTTCTTGCCCAGCACGCCGCCCTTGGCGTTGATCTCGTCCACGGCGAGCTGGGCGGCGTTGGCGACGGTGATCTCCGAAATCGACATGGTGCCGGTCAGAGAGTGCAGCACCCCGACCTTAACGGTGCTCTGGGCCACGGCGCTGCCGCACAACAATCCGAGCGAGAGAAAGATCAGGCGTGCGCTGCGGGCATGAATGATGTTCGACATGTGTTCCCCCTGGAGTGGTCGGCTGGGCGCCGGAACAGATTGCGTCCCCCGGATACCGACCTTCACATTCATTCTTGCATTATGTTTCCCAAATGTCGAACAAAATGCACAGATAGGTTAGACATGCTGGGATGTAGGGCTCAATCCTGCATTTTGTAGAACACATATCAGACAATGTTCACGCCATGTCCAGCTCGGATTGGACCGACTCCAGGGAGGCCACACCCACACCGGGAACGCGCCGGATAGCAGGGCGCATGTCATCCTGAGCAGAGCATTCACCCACAGGAGCTCCCATGCAACTAACCGAACGCGAGCGCGACAAGCTGCTGATCTTCACCGCCGCCGAGGTGGCCCGCAGGCGTAAGGCGCGCGGCCTGAAACTCAATCACCCGGAAGCCGTCGCGCTGATAACCGCCGAAGTTTTGGAAGGCGTGCGCGACGGGCGCAGCGTGCAGGAGCTGATGAGCTGGGGCGCGGGCATCCTGACTCCCGAAGATGTGATGGACGGCGTGCCGGAGCTGATCCACGACATTCAGGTCGAGGGCACCTTCCCCGACGGCACCAAACTGGTGACCATTCACGACCCGATTCGCGGAGGCCGCAGCCGCGTGGTGGCCGGTGAATACCTGCTGCAAGGGGGCGACATCGAACTCAACGCCGGACGCCCCGTGACCGCGCTGGTGGTCGCCAACACGGCGGACCGGCCCATTCAGGTCGGCAGCCACTTCCACTTTTTCGAGGTCAACGCCGCGCTCAGATTTGACCGCGCTGCCGCGTATGGCACCCGATTGAACATCCCCGCCGGAACCGCCGTGCGCTTCGAGCCGGGCGAGGAGAGGGGAGTCGAGGTCGTGCCCCTGGGCGGCAGCCGAACCGTGTACGGCATGAACAATCTGGTCGGCGGCGATCTGGAAGCCGAGCGCGAGCGGGCGATGCATAGAGCGGTTGAGGCGGGGTTTGTGGATGGGGAGTAGGGAGGCGGTGCGCGGTGCGCGATGCGCGGGGGAAGTGGGGCGCGGCTGCGCCGCTGGTGGGGAGTGGGGAGTGGGAACAGATAAGGGCATGAGCTGGCGCTCACTTCCCCTCACCCCGCCGCTACGCGGCTCCCCTCTCCCGCAGGGGGCGAGGGGTGGGCAGCAGCGTACCCGTCGCTCTTTCCCCACTTTTCCCACTCCCCACTCCCCACTCCCCACTGCCGTCCTCCCCGCGTCCCGCGCACCGCACCCCGCGCCCCCTGCTTTCACAAACTCACCCGGAGGGCCTATGAGAATCCCCCGCAAACAATACGCCGACCTCTACGGCCCCACCACCGGAGACCGCGTCCGGCTGGGCGACACCGCGCTCCTCATCGAGATTGAGCGCGATCTGACCACCTACGGCGAGGAAGTCAAATTCGGCGGCGGCAAGGTCATCCGCGACGGCCTGGGCCAGAGCAGCACCGCCGTAAGGGCAGATGCCGACGTGCCGGATCTGGTGATTACCAACGCGGTGATTCTGGATTACTGGGGCGTCATCAAGGCCGATGTGGGCGTCAAGAACGGGCGAATCTGCTCAATCGGCAAGGCGGGCAATCCCGGCACGCAGGACGGGGTGACGCGGGGGTTGACCATCGGCGCGAGCACGGAAATCATCGCGGGCGAGGGGCATATTCTTACCGCTGGCGGGGTGGACACCCACATCCACTTCATCGCGCCGCAGCAGTGCTGGACGGCCTTAGAAAGTGGAGTCACCACCATGATCGGCGGCGGCACCGGCCCGACGGCGGGCACCAGCGCCACGACCTGCACGCCGGGCGAGTGGCACATCCACCGGATGCTGGAGAGCCTGTCTGGCCTGCCGCTCAACTTCGGGCTGCTGGGCAAGGGCAACGCCAGCACGACGGCGCCGCTGGCCGAGCAGATTCGTGCCGGGGCGCTGGGCCTCAAACTGCACGAGGACTGGGGCACCACGCCCGCCGCCATCGACGCCGCGCTGCGGGTGGCCGACGAGTACGACGTGCAGGTCGCCATCCACACCGATACGCTCAACGAGTCGGGCTTTGTCGAGGACAGCATCGAGGCGTTTGCGGGGCGCACCATCCACACCTACCACACCGAGGGCGCGGGCGGCGGGCACGCGCCGGACATCATCCGGGTGGCGGGGCTGCCGAACGTGCTGCCGAGCAGTACCAACCCGACCATGCCGTTTACCGTCAACACCATCCACGAGCACCTCGACATGCTGATGGTCTGCCACCACCTCTCGCCGCGCATTCCCGAAGACGTCAGCTTTGCCGAGAGCCGCATCCGCCCCGAAACCATCGCCGCCGAGGACGTGCTGCACGATCTGGGCGTGTTTTCGATGATGAGCAGCGACTCGCAGGCGATGGGGCGCGTCGGGGAAGTCATCACCCGGACGTGGCAGACCGCCCACAAGATGAAGGTGCAGCGCGGGCCACTCAGTATCGCCGGTCTGGGCCAGGACAGCCGCGCCGACAACCTGCGGGCTAGGCGGTTTATCGCCAAGTACACCATCAACCCGGCGATTGCCCACGGCATTGCCCGCGAGGTGGGCAGCATCGAGGTGGGCAAGCTGGCCGATCTGGTGCTGTGGAAACCGGCCTTTTTCGGCGCCAAGACGGCCATGATTCTCAAGGGCGGCTTGGTGGTGTGTGCCCAGATGGGCGACCCTGGTGCCAGCATTCCCACGCCGCAGCCGGTCTATCCGCGCCCGATGTTCGCCGCGCACGGGGGCGGAATGGACGCGACCTGTCTGCATTTCGTCTCAGCGGTGAGTCTGCAAGAGGGCCATCTACCGGTGCTGGGGCGCCGCTACGCCGCCGTATCGAACACCCGCAGCATCGGCAAGGCGGACATGCTGCTCAACGACGCCACACCCCACATCGAGGTCAACGCCGAGACGTATGAAGTGCGCGTCGACGGCGAGCTGGTGACGTGCGAACCGGCAGAGACGCTGCCGCTGACGCAGAAGTATTTTCTGTTCTGAGCGCGGCTGTTCTAGGGAGGTACGATAGGGCATGACGGACAGCGCCTTCCGGGCCATGAGCGTCGAGGAGTACCTGCGGACCGAGGAGCAGGGCGTCCTCAAGCACGAGTACGTCAACGGGTTTATGTACGCACTGCACGGACAGGCCGGGGCGTCGGACGCGCACGCCACCATCACCGGCAACGTGTTCGCGGCGCTCCGGCTGCTGGCGCGGCGGCAAAGCTGCTTTGCCTATGCGGCTGATATGCGGGTCACTACCGCTGATCGGCGGACCTATTATTACCCCGATGTACTCGTCACCTGCGAGCCGAGGGAGGACGACGCAAAGTTCAAGGTGGCGCCCTGTCTGCTGGTTGAAGTTCTGTCCAAAAGCACCGCCCACACTGATCACAACGCCAAATACCACGCCTACACCGCTCTGCCCAGCCTCCAGACCTACCTGCTGATCGAGCAGGGCGAGCGCCGGGTCTACGCTTACGGGCGCGGCGACACCGGCTGGGAACTGCGCGAGTACAGCACCGAGGCCGTACCTCTCCCCTGCCTGGGCGCGAGCCTCAGCCTGGACGAGATTTACGAGGACGTGCGGTAACTGAGCGACTGAAACGGGTTCACCACACCGAGAAACCGCCACACTCACGGCAGAACTGGGCAAATTCGCTCAGCCAGTCGAGACTCGTGCTGTAGTTCTTGTACATCTCGGACGGCTCCTCGTAGAAGGTGCCGTCGTCGGGCTCGGTGGTCCGCGAACCATTCAAAAGCACACGCTGATTTTCGCTGAGCAGCGGCAGCACCCGCGCTTCGAGAAACGAGGCGATGGCCTGGGCTTCAGCCTGGCTGACCTCGGCTCCGGCGTTGTAACCCATGAGGTCCAGCCGCTCGGCGTCGAGGAGCTTCAATGTGGAAATCAGCGTCAGGGTGGGGCGCCAGTTCCACCAGTTGCAGGTCTTGGAGTGCTCCTCATTGCTCAGGTCGGTCAGCAGGACGCCCACTCCGGCACTCTACAATGACGCAGGAGGACCGAGTTGCTGATGTCTGAATCTGCCGGTGCCTCGATTGGTCTGCGTGTCCATGTCCGAAGCTGGCAGATCACCCGCCGCCGCTTTCGTCCGACCTTCAAAGACCGCTTCATCGACCTGGCTTCGGTGATTCCCGGCCTGGTGCAAGGGCCGAAGACGAGCTTTCGTGAACGCCACGTCCAGATGTTTCCGCATCTGCTGGCGATAGGCGCCGCCGTGTCGCCGGGGATGTACGGCGTTCGGCGAGCGCACTGTTCTGGATCGCCGGTCACGGGTGCGGACCTGGAGCTGCTGACGCGGCGGCTGTGGCACGCCCAGGACAACCAACTGTGTACCGAACTCTGTGACGGTGAAGTGGAATGCTGGACCGCGCTGAGTGCCCGTCCACTCACGCTGCTGATCGAGGCGGTTCCCAGCTCGACTTACCCCGCGAGCCAATATGCATGAAGCCAGCGTCGCCCTCGACCTGATTCGCGTCGCCCAGGACGTGCTGCGCGAGCACGGCGGCGTTCGAGTCACCGCGCTCACGGTGCGCCTCGGTCAGTGGTCGGCGGTGGTGCCCGAAGCCCTGAGTGCCGCCTTTCCCGCCTGCGCTCAGGGCACGCCTCTGGCCGGTGCGGCCTTGAGCATCGTGCGGGTGCCAGGAGTAGGCGAGTGCCCCACACACGGCCTGGTGGAACTGCAACTGATGCGCGGTCTGCGCTGCCCACTCTGCGACGCGCCCACGCCGAAACTCCTCCAGGGCGACGAACTGGAACTGGACGAACTGGAGCTGGCATGACTTTCAACTAGTCAGCTAACCAGTTATAATGAAAGGTAGAGGTGAAGTGGTGACCATTCGCAAATCGGATGTGCCGCAGGTATGGCGGCTGGAAGAAGCCAAAGCCAGGTTTTCGCAGGTCGTGGATCAGGCCATCAGTGGGCAGCCGCAACGGGTAACCAGACGCGGTAAAGACGCAGTTGTAGTGGTGAGCGCCGTGAAGTGGGACGCCCTGCACGGCAAGAGCTTGAAGGCCAGCGAACTGTTCAGGAATGCTCCCAGATTCGACGATTTTGAACTTGATCTGGACCGGGGCGAGGAGGTCTTTCCGGATCGCGTGCTCGACCTTGGCTAGGTCACCCTTCCTCTTTGACACGAACGTCATCAGTGACGCCACCAAACCGCGACCTGCACCTGGCCTGGACATGTTTCTTCAACAGGTCGAATTGACGGATGTCTTCATCAGTATGATCAGTCTGGGCGAGATCAGGCGTGGAATAGAGATCGCAGATGACCCGCTCAAGCGCCTTAAGCTGCTGTCGTGGCTCCAGAACGAGGTGTTGACCCGACACGCAGGACGGGTTCTTCCGCTGTCGGAGGGTGTGATGGAAGCCTGGGCACTGATGGTCGCCGCCACCGGAAAAAAGCCAGGACAGTTGCCCGTTTTTAACGGCCTGCTGGCGGCCACGGCGCTTCACCACAACCTGACGGTGGTGACCCGCAACGTCACCGATTTTCAAAAATTCGGGGTTTCTATCTTCAATCCGTTCGAGGAGACACTATGACCGCCCCCCGCATCGTGACTGTTCGGCAGAACATCCTGCGCGACAATGACCGCCGCGCCGCCGAGAACCGCCAACTGTTCGCGGCGGCGGGCGTGCGGGCCATCAACCTGGTGTCCAGCCCTGGCGCGGGCAAGACGGCGCTGCTGGAGCGCACCCTGCGCGACCTGGCCGGGCAGGTGCGAATGGCCGTGGCGGTGGGCGACCTGGCCACCGAGAACGACGCCGCCCGCCTCCGAGCTTGGGGCGCCCAGGCCGAGCAGATCGTCACCGGGACAGTGTGCCACCTCGACGCCATGATGGTGGACGCCGTGCTGCCGCGCTTCGATCTGCCGAATTTGGATGTGCTGTTTCTGGAAAACGTCGGCAATCTGGTCTGCCCCAGCTCCTACGATCTGGGCGAGGCCGCCCGCGCTGTGCTGCTCAGCACCACCGAGGGCGAGGACAAGCCGCTGAAATACCCGACCATCTTCAACACCGCCGACGTGGTGGTCATCACCAAGATGGACCTGGCCGAAGCCGCCGAATTTGACCTGGCCCTGGCCCGCGAGAACATCGACCGGGCGCGGCCTGGCGCGGCGGTCATCGAGCTGAGCAGCAAGCGCGGCACGGGGCTGGAGGAGTGGTTCGCCTTCGTGCGGAGC
>NZ_JANYGJ010000242.1 GCF_025362455.1 Deinococcus sp.
GGAAGAAGTCATGGTGAGCATGATAGCGGAGGCAACCGACTACCGAAGCTTACGCAAGGCAATGAAAAAGACCCCCGATTAAGGGGGCCTTCAAAACAGGAAGTGGGTTTAGCGGCCCGTCTTCTCGCCGTAGAAGTTGTAAGCGCCAGCAGTGTCGGTGACGACGCCAGCGATCTCGTCATACGTCGCCTTGAGAGGCAACAGGCCACTCGTCAGGTCGCTGTAGGTGCTGTTGTCGTAGCCGCGAGTCCAGTACAGGTTGTTCAGCAGATCGCTGTCAACCTTGTAGAACTGGTTAGCGGTGCTCAGATCGCCAATCTTGAACCAGGGCGCCGCCTGGGCAGCGGTGGGCGCGATGCCACCGTCGTTCAAAGTACGGCTATCAACACGGCTCTGAAGCAGGTTACTGTTCAGGCCCAGGCTGCTATCGCTCTGGCGGACCAGCGAGGGGTCAGCCAGTTGGAAGGTATCAAGGTTCGAAGTGAGCGCAGGTGCGGTGTTCAGGTAGGTGAGCACCTTACCCCAGTCGAGGCGGTCAAAGCCGCCGAAGCCAGTCACACTGTTGAGCTGGCTGTTGCCGCCCTGACTTCCAGCGATCTGGTTGGTGGTCGTGGTGCCGCTGACGGAGAGCGACAGCACCGCGTCTTCGCTAGGCAGCAGGCCACCAAGGTCCAGCGGCTTGCCTGCGTCGGCCAATGTAGTACCGTTCGCAGCAAGCGCGTTAATGAAGCGGGGGTTGAGTTGCGTCTGTGGCCGGTAGTTCGCCGAGCGGTCGAAGCGGAAGCCGTCAGAGGTGCCCAGGGTGGGGATGGTGAAGGGCCTGACGGTCGCCACCTGGGCAACCTGCACGCCACGGGTAAGGATAGTGGCGTTACCGGCGCGGTCAGTGACGAGCACGTTGACGTTCATCGGCTCGATGTTGCCAGCACCCTCATCACCCTGGCCAGGGAACAGAGCGTTCCAGGTGGCGTTGTTGTTGACATTGACGGTGTTGTCCACGACCGCCGGATCAAGCGAGCCGTAGCTACGCTGAATCTCGACGGGAGCGCCGACGTAACCTGCCGCACGGGTACGGGTCTGGACGGCATTCGGGCCAGCGAAGTCGTTCCAGAACAGGATGTTGGCGTAGACACCTGACGTAGCGTCGCTCGCCTGGGTCTCGATGCTGGTGGGCGTACCGCTGGTGACTACACCAGTCGCCGTGAAGCGAGTGAACGACACGCTGGGATCAGTATTGTCGATGATGACCGTCTGCGGAGCGCAGTTGGTCGGCAGGTTGCCGAGCACGTCAGCGAACGAGTTGAAGCCGATGGTCTGGTTTCCGTCGGCGATCTGGTTGGTGTCGAAGGTCACCGGCGCAACCGTCACCTTGTTGTAAAGCGCACCGAGGCTCGGAGTGGAGGTGCCGGGCAACGAAACCTTCAGGCTGCCGATGCTGGCGACGAAGGGCGCCGTGGGATCAAACCCGATGCCAGCGTCAGTGATGGTGCCGCCGCCGAAGCGGGCCACATCGCTGATGAAGCGGTTGGGGTTGGTCGAGGGGAAGGGCAGAGGCGAAGCGTCGCGCAGAGCGATGGCGCTGACATTGGGGCCGACGTTATCGAAGGTGACAACCTGGTACTCCGGGCTGGCCGTCTCGTTGGCAATCTGGTCGCGGGTCAGAGCGTAGATGCGGTACTTGCCGTCAGGCACAGCACCCGCCACCTTGACGCCTGCTGTGGGGGTAGTGCTACCGGGCGCACAGACCGCAGCGGAGGCGGTGCTGTCGAACATGACGCGGAAATCACCCGCACCGGGGAAGAGCTGGGGCTTGCTGGCAATCGCACCCGAATTCGCAATCGAGTAGCGGATCGCCTTGGCCAGACGCACACCGTCGCTGTCACGCAGACCAGGGGTCACGTCAACCAGCGCGGAAGGCACGAGAACGTAGGTGATGCTCTCGAAGCCGATAGGCACGCGACCAGTCGTCGTGGAGCCAGCGGGCGCAGCACCGAAGGGCTGGTCTGTCAGGTCACGGTTGTTGGTGAATACATCGATCTTGCCACGGGCAAAGTTGTTGTTCTGGATGCCACGGAAGTTCTGGATATAGTTCGAGCCGGGAAGCTTGGCGCCGTCGAAGGCAGGGCGGGCAGGCTGGGGAGCAGTGTTATCTGCAACGACGCGGAGGAACGACACCGTGGCGCCGTTGACGCGGAAGACCAGCCATTCGGGCACCGCCTGGTACGCACCGAGCAGGGTGCTGTCAAACGGGGTGGTGACGACGCCTGTGGGGTTCACGGCAACGTTGAGCACGCTGGACGCCTGGACGTCGGCGTCGGAGGGCGTAGCGCTCGTGCCAGTGGTCTTGGCGAGAAAAACTTCGACCTTGGTGGTACCTGCCGGAGGGGTGAAGTTGACGTTGACAGTGCCCTTGACGTAGGTGTAGGCGTCACCAAACGGTGTGCCACCAGTCGAGATGCCCTGGGGGAGTTGACGCCAGCCGTTGTTGCTGACGACGCGGGCCGTGCTGTCGGTGGCCGCGTTGCCGGGCAAGTCGATGGCCGTGCCATCAGCACCGACCTTGATTTCCTGGGCGGGGTCAAAGCTGACGCCCGCCGGGAAGACGGTGGCAACGCTGCCCTGGACCACGACGTTGCTCGTCACAGTAGCGCCAGCACTATCCTTGCCGCTGACGGTGATGGTGGTGCTTCCCACCAGAGCGGTAGTCACAGTGCAAAAGCCCGCGTTGGTCGCCACGGTGGCAGCGGAAGCAGTGCCGCCGTTGACCGAGCAGGTCACGCCAGTCAGCGTGCCAGCGGTGGTGAAGTTGACCTGGGTCGCCGTGTTGCTGGGCAGGGTCGCGCCGGTTGCCGGGCTGGTGATGGTGATGCTCGCGCCGGTGCCAGCGGGAGGAGTGACCGTGCCGGGACCAGTGCTAGTAGTGCTGGTGTAGGTGAAGCTCACAGTCTTGTCGCCGGTCGTCAGGTCTACGGTCGTTGCACCGGGCGAGACGGTGTACCCGGTAACCGCCGTCGGGGTCACCGTGTAGCTGCTGTCGGTCAGGGTGTTGCTGTAGGGCAGCGTGACACTACCAACGCCGCTGATGGTGGCCGAAGCCGAGGTGACGCCCGTAGCGTTGACCGTCAGCTTGTGGCTGCCGGGCGTGTTCGTGCCTTGTGAGCAAGACGCTAAGGCGATAACACCGGTGAGGGCCAAAAGGCCAAACTTTTTCTTCATGCTTTCCTCCCGTGGAAAAGGCGGTTTCTCATCCCCGCTCCGGACGTGGTGCGGCGTTCGTGTTCAGAAGTGGCATGCGAGCCAGTTGCCGAGTTTCCTGCTCCCATACGGCCTCCTTAGTACTCACGCGCCCCACATCTCCGGCAAGAATGTGAATCCTTAGTTGAGTATACGGAGCCATGTAGGCAGTGTCAACACGAAAAACCCCG
>NZ_JANYGJ010000243.1 GCF_025362455.1 Deinococcus sp.
CGCGCTGGTGCGTCCTGACCGTGACGTGAAACAAGTCGAGCTGAGCAGCCTCAAGAAGAGGTTTAAGAACCGGGCCTTCGCCGCCGGGGTCAACCGCGACGAGGTGATTCAGGGCGCCGGGGAACTGGGCGTGGAGCTGGAGACGCACATGGCGAACGTGCTCAGGGCGATGGGCGAGATGGACTGAGGCGAGAATGCCGCCGTGAGCGCCGGAGAGACGCCTTCTGAAGTGTGGAAAAGGGTGGTGTGGGATGGAGTGGAAGCGGTTGGGGTTGGTTGTGATGGCGGCTGGGTTGGTGGGGGTTGTAGAGGGCGGTGCGTCAATACAGAATTCGGGAAAGATTCCTGTTACAGATGGCAAGGTCCGGATATTTGACTCAAGCCATGCGAAGCTGTTTGTTGACAAACCAAGCACGTATAACTTTAGAATTACCTGGGATGGAGTAAGAGTTGTCAACGACAGTTATTCAATGAGAGCGTTCGTTGGAAACAGAAAGGTTTGGGAATTTAGAGATAATTGTGGTGTATCACAAAGTCTCGCCCCAATATTTATCGATGTCAGTTATCTTCTTGCCTACTGTACGACTTCTACTGCCGTGCAGTACAGCTATGTTGATAGACTAGTTGGTAAGATTCTGAGCATTCGAGGCCAACCTATCTTTAAAGACGATTCACATGTATACTATATAAGCGCATTGTCGTTGGATAACCCAATGATTGTAAGAAGGTTTTCGGTTAAAAACGGAATTAGCGACGAGGAATTTTTGAAAATTGGTCTTATAAAGTACCCAAACAAATGCTTAAAAATTAAAGACGGTCCCGATATACTGAGTTTTTACAAGATATTAACCAATACTTTAGTTTTTCGCGCCGACAATGCAGTTTGTAATTTTCAGGCAGAAGTATCTTTGACTGGTAAGCTTACATATTCAGGGGAAAGACGATAGCGATAACCAATTTTACCAAATACTTTTCGCCATCACCCACTGCCGCCCAATCGGCCCCTCCCGCTCCCCAATCACCCCGAACGCTGCACGCTCATACACTCGCCGGGCGGCGGGGTTGCGCCCATTGACCACCAGCACCACGCGCCGCGCCTGCGGAAAGGTGGCGGCCACGTCCGGGCGGGCCAGAAAGGCGGGCAAGGCCAGCATAGCCGCCGTGCCCACGCCGCGCCCCTGCTGGCGACTGTCCACGCTCAGGGCGCTGAGGGCCACCGCCTGCGGATCGGGCTCGCTCAGGTACTTGTCGCAGTGCGGCCCGGCGGAGAGGGCGAAAAAGCCGACGACTTCGGCCCCGTCCACGATGACCACCGGCAGGCGCTGCGGGTCGTCCTGGGTCTGCGCCAGTACCAGTTCGGGCCGGGCGGTGAATTCCAGTTGCCCGGCGCTCAGGTGCAGCGTTGCCAGACTTGCCGCGTGGCCGAGCTGAGCAAGCTCAAGCTGAATCATGAGCATCAGTCTAGTGAAGAAGTCCTGTGCCTGCTCCGGCTCCGCCCTACACTGGAGCCATGACCGTTCCCGCCACCCACATCCGCGCCCTGATCTTCGATTTCGACGGCACTATTCTGGATACCGAAACCCGTGAATTCCGCCGCTGGGAGGCGCTGTACGTTCAGCACGGGCGCGAATTGGCGCTCGCCGACTGGCAGCAGGGCGTCGGTACCTGGGGCGCCTTCGATCCCTGGCTGGGGCTGCCCAGCAGCGTGCAGGAGCGCCGCGCCGAGGTCTACGACGAACTCCACCGGGGCATCCTGGCCGATATCGAGGCCGCCGACCTGCGCCCCGGCGTGCGCGGCGTGCTGGAGGCCGTCAGTGCGGCGGGCCTGCGCCTGGCCCTGGCGACCAGCAGCGACCGGAAGTGGGTGACGCGCTGGCTCTCGCAACATGACCTGCTGCACCTGTTTGAAGTCCTGGCGACCCGCGACGACGTGGCCCGTGTCAAACCCGACCCCGAACTGTATTCGCTGGCTGCCCGGCGCCTGAACCTGCACCCTGAAGTCTGCCTGGCCGTCGAGGACAGCTTCAACGGCGCCACGGCAGCACTGACAGCAGGCATGAGCGTGATCGTCGTGCCCAACGAGGTGACGATGACCCAGCCGTTCCCGCCGACCTGGCCGCGCACCGAAGGCTACACGACGCTGGAGGAGTTGCTGCGGGCGGCGGAGGGACAGGCGCTGATCTAATCCGTTGACCCTCTACCAAGGGGAGAGGGCCTTGCGAGGCAAGGGGTGAGGGGCTCCCTACTTCTTTTTCTTGAACGGATTCCAGCTTTTGCTCTCCTCCGGCGCAGGTTTCTTGCCACTGAAGCGCTCGATGTCTTTGGGCACCGGGGCCTGGGGCAAAAACTGGTGGCGGCCCATCACGTTGCGGTCTGCCACCACGGCCACGGCGCTCTCCGGCGGCGCGGTGGGCGCCAGAATCTCCTCGTCGGGCAAATCGAGGGCTTCCAGAAAAGCTTTGCGCAGTTCACCGGAAGCCGGGCGGTCCACCGCCTTCTTGGCCATCGCCAGCTCGATCAGGCGCGACAGGGGGCGCGGCACCTGCTTGTTGGCCGCCGTGACCGGCTGGGGAAAGCGGGTCATGTGCGAGATCATCAGTTCCTCGTAGCTCACGCCGATGTGCGGGCGCAACCCCACCAGCAGCTCGTAGGCCAGCACGCCCAGGCTGTAGACATCGCTGGCGGCGCTGCTTTCCTCACCGTGGTAGATCTCCGGCGCCATGTAAAACGGGCTGCCCGACACGTTGCCGCCCGCCGAGACAAAGTAGGTGTTGCCGAAGTCGCCCAGCGCCCCGCGTCCCTGATCGAGGTAGACATTCTGCGACTTGATGTCCTGATGCACCGCGCCCTGGTGGTGCAGATACGCCACGCCGGAGGCCACATCGGCCAGCAGCCTCAGCGCCGCCTGGTAGATCACCGGACGCTCCTCCAGGCGCTCGGCCAGAGTGCCTTCGGGGAAGTAGCGCATGGCCAGGAAGGCGCCCGGCCCGAAGGCGGTGCCAGCGTAACCGCGCACCAGATACGGGTGCTGGAATTGTAGCGAGAGCCGGACCTCGTTGCCGAAACGCTCGGCGGCGGTGCGCTCAGCCAGCGTCTCCGGGTGCGGCACTTTCAGGGCGAATTGCCGTTGCGGGCCGCTGGTGTTCTGGCCCAGGTAGACCACCGAGGTGTTGCCGCGCCCTACCGAACGCGTCAGGGTGTAGCCGGGCAGTTGTGGGAGGGCGGTATTCGTCACAGTGTCAATTCCTGATCCTCAGCGTGCTGGTCCGTGGGCAAGTGGATTGGCGGGCAGGGTGGCGCCCCGGAGTTGACCCTCAGCATACAGGTCGCCCGGTTACAGAACTCTATCCAGGTCAGAGCGGGACCAGATCAGTGCCAGACTGTCGGTGCGGGCCAGTCCAGTACAGATCAGTCCAGTACAGGCCACCTCAGAGCGAGACCGTCTCGCCCGGCTGCGGCTGATGGACGGCGACCCCGCGCTGGGCCGCCAGCGCCGCGAACACGGCAGGGTCGCCGCTGAGGCCGGGGAAGGTGCCGTAGTGCATCGGCAGGGCGGCGGCGGGCCTGAGCAGGTCCAGGCACAGCGCGGCTTCCTGCGGCCCCATGGTGTAGTGGTCGCCGATGGGCAACATCGCCAGGTCGAGTTTTTTCTCGCCGATCAGGGCCATGTCGGAAAATCGGCTGGTGTCTCCGGCAAAGTAGACCCGCACGCCGCCCATCTCGATGACCAGGCCGGTGGGCATGCCGCCGTAGGTGCCGTCGGGGAAGCTGCTGGAATGCCAGGCGGGTGTGAAGTAGACGCTGCCCCAGTTGCCGCGCACCGTGCCGCCGATATTGGCGCCGATGGCGCCTACGGCGCCGTGTTTGCCCGCGTAGCCGCCGATCTCCGCCGTCCCGATGATCGGCACCCCGGCCCGGCCAAAGTCGAGGGCATTGCCCCAGTGGTCGCCGTGGGCGTGACTGACCAGCACGGCGTCCACCTTCCAGCTCAGCGCCTCGGAGAGCGTGATGGGCGATTTGGGATTGCCCTCGATAAACGGGTCGATCAGCACTTTATGCTCACCTGCCGTGAACAGAAAAGTGGAGTGGCCGAGAAAGCGAATCTGGAGGCGGGCAGTGCTGGGAGATGGGCTGGACGGTTTAGGGGCAGTCATAGGCGCCAGCATAGCCAGTCAGTCAGGGCCGCGCTGCTTGGTGCCGCCCAATTCAGCGGTATCTGAGCCCCGATGAGAGCAGACTCAAGCCAGGCCGGGCACATCGGGCCTCCACCGGGCGCCGCCCCAGCGTGCCGCCACAGCGTGCAGGCTCATGAGAACGCTGGCTCAGTCGGCGCCGGGCCGCTTGACCTGCTGGCCCTGAGCACGTCCCAGGGTCTGACCTGAGCAGGACACTGGCGCATTTGACCCGCATCGCCTCATGGTGCAGGCGCTACTCTGGCGGGCGTGCAACGGCGAGACTTGTGGACATTAGCGCGGCGCGGGCTGACCCGCCGACCCGTCAGAACCCTACTCACCACCCTGGGCATCGTGGTGGCGGTGGCCAGCATGGTGATTTTCCTGTCGCTGGGCGAGGGCATCCGTAAGGTCTTCAACGACGAACTCGGCGGCATCGGCCCCGACGTCCAGGTGACGCTCAACGGGCTCAACCAGGGCATTGCGCCGCAGCCGAACCTGCCGCAGAGCACGGTGGCCGACATTCAGAAACTCAGCGGCCAGCTCGGCATCGAGCAGGTCACGCCGGTCATCATGGCCATTCGCGGCAGCCTCGACCCTTCCCAGAGCGCGGTGCTGTACGGCCTGCCGCCCGAACAGGGCATCAACGCGGTGTTCAGCACCGTCAAGCTGGGTCAGGGCCGCTTACTCCAGGCCGGGGACAGCGGCGTGGCCGTGGTGGGCGCCAAGGCGTCGGTGAACCTGAAACTCAAGCTGGGCAGCACCCTGCGCCTGAACCGCCGGAGCGCCGTGAAGGTGGTCGGGGTGCTGGACAAATCGGGCGGGCTCAACGACTCGTTCATCTTTTTGCCGCTGGCCACCATGCAGGCCGCCGAGGGCGCCCAGAACCGCATCTCGATGGTGGTGCTGAAACTCAACGACGCAAGGCGAGCCCGGCCCGTCGCCACGGCACTGACCCAGGCCCTGAAACTCGAAGCCCAGACCCAGGCCGATTTCCTGAGCTTCGCGGACCGGGCGCTGAAAATCAGTGACGCGGTGCGCTTCGGCATCTCGCTGATCTCGCTGATCGTGGGCGGGCTGGCCGTCGCCAACACCGTGATGATGGGCGTCTTCGAGCGCACCCGCGAGTTCGGCACGCTGCGGGCCATCGGGGCGCGGCCCAGCTTCGTGCGCGAACTGGTGCTGACCGAATCGCTGCTGCTCTCGCTGATCGGCGGCGTGGGCGGCATTCTGCTGGGGCTGGTGGGCATCTGGGGCGTGAACGTCTACACGCAGGGCCTGGCAGGCTTCGACGCCGCCGCCCTGACGCCGCGCCTGGTGCTGCTGGCCTTGTTCATCTCGCTGCTGCTGGGGTTGATCGCCGGGCTGCTGCCCGCCCGCTCCGCCGGACGCCTGAGCATCAACGAAGCGCTGGGACGGGTATGACGCTAACCAGTCCCGCCTCGCCCGCCGTGTCCGCCCCGGCTGGCCTGCTGCAACTGCGCACCGAGGGCCTGGCCCGCACCTATCCCAGCGGCGACGATCAGATCGTGGCGCTGCGGCCCTTCACCCACACCTTCGCGCCGGGCCTGACCTCGGTGGTGGGGCCGAGCGGCAGCGGCAAAAGTACCCTGCTCAATCTGCTGGCGGGTTTCGACACCCCCAGCGCCGGGAGCGTGCGAGTGGGCAGCACCGACATTCACGCGCTCAGCGAGGCGGGCCGGGCCGACTTCCGGCTCTCGCACTACGGCTTCGTGTTTCAGAATCACAACCTGGTGGCCATTCTCAGCGCCCAGGAAAACGTCGAGTTTCCGCTGATCCTGGCCGGAGTGCCGCCCCGCGAGCGCCGTGACCGGGCGCGGGCGCTGCTGGCCCAGGTGGGTCTGGAGAAGCGGGCGAATCATCTGCCCTCACACCTGTCGGGCGGCGAGGCGCAGCGGGTGGCGGTGGCCCGCGCCCTGGTGTCCGAGCCTGACGTGCTGCTGGCCGACGAGCCCACCGGCAACCTCGACTCGCGCACCGGCCAGGCCATTCTGGAACTGCTGCTGAGCCCGGCCCGCGACGGCAAAACGGTGGTGCTGATTACCCACGACCCCGACATCGCCGCGCTGGCCGAGCACCATCTGCGGGTGCGCGACGGGGAAGTGGTGGTGGAGTAGAGGGGAGGCTTGTGGCGCGTGGCTTGTAGCAAAAGCGGGAAGCAGGAAGTCGTCGCAGGGATTTCGGTGGGAGGGCAGGCATAACCCCCCACCCGCTGCGCACAACCCGTAAAGGGAGCCGAAAACATTCGCCCAGTCGCTCTTTAGCGCTTTTGCTTCCCTTGGACTGGTACAGCTTCTTGTCCAGAACGGCACCTATCGTATCGGGCCTGGCCGCTCGAAGAGAGGGGAGGTGGCCGCGTAGCGGGCGGACTCGCAGAGCGTCTTGAGCAGAACGGCACCTACCGGGCCTGCTCGCTGCGAAGCGGAGGGATCGATTGCCACCCGCCAGCACACTCTAGAGCAGATGTCATAAAAAGACCCTTTTTATGACCGAGCGGAGCGAGTAGTTTTGACTGAGCAGGACGCAGAATGGAGGCGCGGGGAGGCTGTTTTCCCCGTGGCGTAATTCGGAGTACTGCTCAAAACACAAAAAAAGCCCCCACTACTTCTGGGAGCCTCAAAAGCCGATTCTTCATCGTCTACCTGGGGCTGTCGATCACGGCTTTCGCGTCGCGGAGCTTATACGTCTTGCCCGCCCTGTCCTGAAAGGTCAGCACGACCTGCACGGGGTCGCTGCTGGAGATGCTGGCGTTGCCCCGGCCCACGGCTTGCAGACAGTTGAGGGTGCCCACGCAGCGGCGGTTGTCGCTGGACGCCACGCCGGAGCGCCACACGCCGCCCTCGGTGATGACGTAGACGCCCGTGACCTTCAGGCCGCTCAGCGTGCTGGACTGGGTACCGGACAGGACACCCGCCGCCGCGCTCAGCCTGACCGGCACCACGAAGTTGACGCTGGGGACGCAGGTTTCATTGTCGCAGGCGGGGGCGTTCAGGTACGGCGTGGCCTCGGCCCTCAGCTTGACGCCGCCGAGGGCCAGGCTGGTCGGGGCCGCCAGCAGTTCACCGGCGCTCAGGGCCGGGGCGCTGGGCGAGGGACTGCCGACGCTGCCGCAGGCCCACAGCAGCGGGGCCAGCATCAGCAGCGCGAAGATACGTTTCACATGTCCAGCTTACCCCACTTCCATGAATTTTTCTTATGGGGCCCGCTCAACTGATGATGGACCTGACTCAACTGATGCTTGAGCGGATGTGCTGTCGGCCTTTATTTTACCGGTCCGGCTACAGAGTCGTGCCAGAGTCGTGCCTTTCGGTAGCCTGAAAAAGCCCGCACCCGGAGGCGCAGGCTTCTTCACCCAGCTTCAGTATTGAGCTCTACCAGCAGCGTGTTTACCAACGCCGTGTTTACCAACGAATGTCCGGCGCCGTCAATATGCGCTCGGCGGGCAGGCTGGTGATGAGCTGGTAGGTCAGGGTGTAGCTGCCAGGGATCACGCGGGCGAGCACGATGGTGTCGCCGTCCACGCGGGGCGAGAGGTCGGCCAGGCTGGGGCCGTCCGTCGAGATGGGGCCGCGCACCACCGGGCCGCTGCCGCCGCTGGGCAACGGGTCGATGATCTGGACGTTTTCCAGCGGGCTGTCGACGTTCAGGCGCAGCGTCACGGTATAGCCCTGAGCCGTGGCCTCCACGCTCTTGGCCACCGAGGCGCGTGCTCCCTGCTCGACGGTGCGCGAGACATTTGAGCCGCCGGGGCTGCGAACCCGCGCCTGGCCGGTGGTGCGCAGGTTGATCGGATCGAGGGCCGCCTCGGCGCTGTCGCTGCGGCAGACCTTGACCGGCACCTTCAGGCGCAGCGGCGCGCTGGCCGACAGCTCGCCGCGCAGGCTCAGCGGGTAGTCGCTGGTCCAGCCGCCGGGCAGGTTCAGGTTCAGCGTGGCGGGCAGCTTGTAGGGAAAGTCGGTCTTGGCGGTGGCCACGAGCTGGGTCACGTCGCAGGCGTTGAGCACGTCCGGCGTGGTCAGCAGCGTGATCTCGGTGCGCGGGGTGTACTCGATGGTCACGCGGCCCGTGGCGTTGTCGACCACCCGGCCCGGCGGCGGCGGACGAACCCCGCTGCCGGGAATCGGCGTGGCCTGCACCGGATAGTCGCCGGGGGTCAGCGGAATGGTGATGGGCGTGCTGTAGGTCTTGCCGCCCACGCCGAACGGCACACCGGTCAGCGGAATGCGGGTCGTGCCGTAGACTGCCACCGCGTCCACGGCCAGCGAGCCTTCCGGCGGGCGGGCCACGAAGCGCAGTTTCACGTCGCCGGGCACGTAGCGCAGCTCGGTGGGCGAGACGACGTTGCCCTTGCCCTTCTGCACCTCGGCGCTGACCGGCACGTAACCGGGCGGCAACACCGGGCGCACCGAATTGCCCACCGCCTCGATGTAGCTGGCCCCCGGAATGGGGCGGCCCTGCGGATCGACCACATCGACCACCAGTTTGTAGGCGGGCCGGGCCACGAAGCGCAATTTCACGTCGCCGGGCACGTAGCGCAGCTCAGCGGGCGAGACGACCTCGCCTTTGCCCTTCTGGACCTCCGAGCTGAGCGGCGCGTAGCCCTGCGGCAGCACCGGGCGCACCACGTTGTCGTTGCCCACGGTGTAGCTGGCTCCCGGAATCGGCTGGCCTTTTTCGTCCACCACATCGACGAGCAGTTGATTCTGGATACTGGCGCCGCTGGGCGGGGTGAAGCCGCCGACCCGCGCCGTGACGGGCTTGTCGTTCAGGCGAAAGCTGTAGGTCACGGCGTTGGAATACTGCTTGGTGGTGGGCAGCACCTTGATGTACACCGCCCACTCGCCGACCATCTGGGGCGTCAGCTTGAATTTGACCGTCTCGTAGACGCCGTTGGCGCTGCTGGGTAGGTCTACGCGCCCCTTGCCCGGCATGACCACCCAGGTCTGGGCTTCCTTGGGGCCGTCGATGTCGTAGTTGGTGACGCTCAGGGTCTTGCCCACCCAGTCGGCGGGCACGGTCAGGCGGGCGGCCAGCAGATCCTGCTGCTCGGTGTCGCGGGCGTTCACCGTGAAGTCGCTGGTCTCCAGGTTGAAGGGGGCGGCCACCCGCAGCGCGAAGCTGTTCTTGCCGTCGCCGGAGCTGTTGATCTTGAGGGTGTAGGTGCCCGCAGGCAACCCGGAGGCGCGCAGGCTCTCCCAGGTGTGCTCCCGCGTGGTGCCGAAGGTCCGCTCGAAGACGGTGCCGCCCGCGCCGACCAGGGTAAAGGTGGTCGAGAACTGAATACCCTTCTGGTACAGCTCGTCACCGAAGTACCCCGCGCCGCGCCGTCCGTCGGCCCCCCCATCAGCGTAGTCGGCCAGGTTCAGGGTCGGGCTGTAGACTTCCAGGCCCAGCGGCTTGCCCGCGTCGGCAGCACCCACCCGGATGATGTAAGTTTCGATGTTGACCGGCCACTTCTCGCCCACCGAGGCCAGCGGCAGCACCCCGCCGGTCTGGGCCAGCGCCGGAGCGCCTGCCAGCGCGGCGCAGAGCAGGGCGGCGCTCAGGAGGGCGAAGTGCGGAAGGCGAATCGGGCGGCTACGGTGATCGGGCATGAGGTCTCCAGACGCTGACGCTACGGTCAGTCGGGGGTAAGTGAGAACGCTGAACTGTCGGGAACGAGAAAGGCAACCCACTGCGATAAATCATACACGGCGCCTTCATGGGGGCGGTGAACGCTCTCATGTAAGCGGCTGAGGTGGAGGGTGGACGGCTGGCTCCGCTAACGGTCCAGAGAAGGTGCTGGACGGGGCTGAACTTGAGCCGACGAACTCGTCCAGCGGCTGATCCATCTCCCGAAAGCTGGCGCAGACCGCAGCTTCGCCGCCTGAGCACCCCATAAGTGCCGCCTGAGCCGCCCCCGCCCACCTCCTGAGACGCTATCCTGAACCCTGATGTTGGCCCGTTCCCGCGCTGAAATTTCCCGCTCTGCCCTGCGGCGCAATGCCGAACTGCTCTCGGCCCACGCCGGGGCGCGGCTGATCGTGCCGGTCAAGGCCAACGCCTACGGGCACGGCCTGGGGCTGGTGGTAGCAGCGCTGCAAGACCATCCGGACGTGTGGGGCTTCGCGGTGGCGACGCCGCGTGAGGCCGAGCAGCTCGCCGCCCTGAAGCCGGGCAAACCCGCGCTGCTGCTGACCCCCGCCGCCCCGGAAGAGATGGCCGAACTCGCGGCGCTGGACGTGCGCCTCAGCGTCGGCACCGCCGAGGAGGTCGCCGCGCTGCCCGCCCACGCGAAGGTCCACCTGAAAGTCGAGACCGGCATGAACCGTTCCGGCGCCCGGCCCGCCGAAGCCGTGCGGCTGGGACTGGAACTTGCTCAGCGCGGCCAGCTCGAAGGCGTCTACACCCACTTTGCCCGCTCGGACGAGGCTGACCTGGCGCCCACCTGGCGGCAACTGGAGTTGCTGCGCGGCGTGCTGGATGAGTTGCCCCCGGTGCTGTCCCACGCGGCCAACGGCGGCGGCGTGCTGAGCCTGGGCCATCTGCCCGGCCTGGACCTGGCCCGGCCCGGCCTGGCGCTCTACGGCTACCCGCCTACAAATCTGCAAAGCGTGCTGCCGCTGCGCCCGGCGCTGCGCGTGACGGCCCGTGTCGGCTCGGTTCACGGCATCGAAGTCGGCGAGCAGGTCAGCTACGGCGGCCTGTACACCGCAGGGCACGCCCAGGACCTCGCCACCGTCCAGTTCGGCTACGCCGACGGCTTTCCGAGGGGCGCCAGCTTGAAAGCTTACTGCGCCTTGCGCGGCGAACGCAGGCCGGTGCGGGGCCGCATCTGCATGGACCAGTTCATGCTCGACGTGTCCGGGCTGGACATCAGACCTGGCGACTGGATCGAGGTCTGGGGCGAGGGTCCGGTGCGCCTGAGCGACGTGGCAGGGTGGGGAGCGACCAGCGAGTACGAGGTGCTGACGCATCTGGGCGAGCGGGTCGAGCGGGTGCTGGTGGAGTAGGGGCTGGCGCCCGGCTTGTGGCGCGTGGGAACAGCTTCGGGGCGGGATGGCGTCCAAGCCACGTAGAAGGCCCTGGCCGGTTGATGGCCAGAGCCTTTGTTTGTTTCGGGGTGACTAGAGCAGATGTCATAAAAAGGGTCTTTTTATGACCGAGCGGAGCGAGTAGTTTTAACTGAGCAGGACGCAGAATGGAGGCGCGGGGAGGCTGTTTTCCCCGTGGCGTAATTCGGAGTACTGCTCTAGGTTGGGTGGTTGTGGGGCCACTGGGTGTCGAATGTTCAGTCTCGTACTTCACCGAGAACACTCGTACTCACCGAGAACAACAGCATTCCTGCGCTCCGTCCACGACGCACCCACTCTGCATTCAGTCGCTGGGGGCCTGGTGGCCTTCGGGCAGTTCGGCGTCCGTGAGGTTGCCGTCGCCGCCCGCGTCGTTCTCGAAACCGGTGTCTGGCGTGCCGGGCGAGTCCTGAACGACGCCCCGGTCCCTGTTGGGGGTTCTGGTAGCGCTTTCCGAGTCGGTGCCGTGGGTTTCAGGCAGAATGTCGAACTGCTCGCCGCTGATATGTCCGGTCATGGGGGCATTTCAGCATGGGCCGGACGCGGCGGGGTGTGCGGCGGCTAAACCCGCACCCAGCGTAGAAAGCCTTCCTCCTAGAGCAGTACTCCGAATTACGCCACGGGGAAAACAGCCTCCCCGCGCCTCCATTCTGCGTCCTGCTCAGTTAAAACTACTCGCTCCGCTCGGTCATAAAAAGGGTCTTTTTATGACATCTGCTCTAGAAAACACTTAGCGGCCCACCTGGCCGAGCACGAACCGGATGCGGTGGCGGGCCGAAGGCAGACTGCCCTGCTCCTTGCGCAGCACGACATACAGAAACCGGCTGGTGCCGGGCAGCAGATACAGCAGGTGATACTGCTCGTCCAGGGTCACCACCAGGTCCTCGATGCCGCCGCCGATGCCGAGCAGGTCCATGGCCCGGCGCTGCAACCTCAGCATCTCGGTCATGGTGGCGCCCGCCTGGTCGAGTTCCAGCCCGATGCCCACCGCGTCGAGGGTCTGCCCGGTGTGAACGTCGATGAGCGCGGCGGCCAGCACACCCTCGATATTCATGACCTCGTTCATCAGCAAGTCGGTGTCGCTGGACAGGTCGGTGCCGGGCACGTTCGTACCAGGCACGTTCATACCGGGCAGGGCGCCCACAGGTGTACTCAGCAGCTTCTGCTCGATGTCCCGGCTCGGCACACTGACCGAACTCTGGATGATGTAGAGCCCCAGATCGTCGTCGTCGGTCTGAGGTGAGCGTGCCGGGATGAGCGGCTCGGTCCAGATCGGCATAAAGGCGTCCTCGTCGAAGAGGGTCCGGTTGCGGGTGGTCGCCGAGGTAATCAGCTCGAAGTCCTGCATCTCGAACTGGGTCTGCCGGGGATCGACCGGGGCGTGCTCCAGCCTGGCCGCAAGCGGGTCGGCCTGGCCGGTGTTCGTCTGGACCTTGAAAGTCACCTCGGCGTCTTCTGACCTGCTGACATTATCCGTGCCCGTCTCGTCTCTGAGCGCCTCGTCTTTGCGGCGCATGGCGTCCATGATGAGTGAGGAGAGCGGTTTCAGACTGGCGTGTTTCTGGTTGTGGTACGAGCGCTCGACGTTGATCTTGACGTTCTCCCAGGCCAGAATCTCGCTGGCGGCGTCCTCGTCGCTGAGTGAGCGACCATGCACGTAGGCGCTGACGAACTTGCCCTGCCGCAGATGCATCCGGCCCCAGGTCTCGGCGACAGAGACGTGAATGGCCACACTCTTGGCTTCCCATTCCATCATCTGCAAAAAGCTGGCCAGTCCCAGGCCCTCCAGGGTGCCGTTGACCAGCCCGACCAGCTCCTTTTCGATGGCCTTGCTGTTGTGCGCCGCCGTCCCCGGCGTGATGACCGGCAGGTTGCCGTAGCGCTCCACGGCGCTCTGAAAGTCACTTTCGGGCTGATCGGTGAGCAGCGAGAAAAAGGTGCGCGGCCAGTTGAGCTTGGCGTGCTCCAGCAGATAGTCCAGGCTGCCGTCCATGCTGGCAGGGTCCATGACCACCAGATCGGGCGGGAAGTTCTCGAACTGGACCAGCACGCTCGCCACGCTGGAAAACGTCTCGATGCGCCACTTGGCGGCCTCACGGCTGTGGCGCCGCAACTGCATTTCGATCTCCGGCGCCTGGCGGGCCAGCAGCAACAGAAATTTGCGTTTTTCGATCAGCATCATACTCACCGCCCCCCGCGCCGGACCATCCTGCGTGCGCCACTTCACTGTTGACCACTAAACTGTCTGTTACTACACTATCTCATCATGCATGGGCTCATCATGCATGGGCTCATCATGCACGGGCTCCCACTGCACGGGCCGACCTCAAGCGACTAGCACCGCCTTGCAGACCGCCATCTGTGCAAACCGCCATCTGTGCAGCCGAAGTCTCTCATCTGACCCAGCCTTTGTGCTGCCCGGCCTGCGACCTGCACTGTTGCGACCTGCACTCCACGGAGAGTAAGCGACCACGCCTTACATCAAGATCACATCATAAATCGGAGCAGGCAGTCTGGAAATGAGGCGAGTTATCCGGCCCCATCCAGTTCCGGGCTGTCCAGTTCCGGGCCGGGCAGGCTCAGCACGAACAGCGCCCCGCCCTCCGGATGGTTGCCGCCGGTCAGGCTGCCGCCGTGGGCCTGGGCGATCTGGCGCGAGACGCTCAGGCCCAGGCCGCTGCTGCCCGAGGCGCTGACGAACGGGTCGAAGATGCGCTCGCCAAGCTCGGTGGGCAGGCCGGGGCCGGAGTCGCGCACGGTAAAGCGCATGTCCGCCGCCGTCTCGCTCAGGGTGATTTCAACCCAGCCCTGCGGCCCGGCAGCCCGGCGGGCGTTGGCCAGCAGGTTGCGCAGCGCCTGAAGCAGCCGGTCGGGGTCGCACAGCACCATCGCGCCCCAGTCGCCGCTGAAGGTCGTACCCGCCACCAGCCGGTCCAGGCGGCCTTGCAGGGTTCTGGCCGGAATGAAGTGCCAGGCCAGCCTGAGTTCGAGCTGACCACGGGCGAGCTGCATCAGGTCCTGGGTGGTGAAGGTCAGCTCGTCGGCCACCAGCGCGGCGCGGATCACGTCGCTGTCATTCGTGCGGGCGGCGGCGGTGCTCAGCGAGGCTTTGAGGACCGTCAGCGGGGCGCCGAGTTCATGGACGATCTGGCCCAGAAGCTGTTTTTCGCGCGACTGCTGCATCTCGATGCGGGCCAGCAGCCTGTTGATGGCCGAGAGCAGCCGGTAGACCTCATCCTGACGGCCCGGCAGCGGCAGCGCCGTGACCGCCTGGGCCGGGTCGATCTGGTCGGCCAGCCGCGCCGCCTGACCCAGCCCGCTCAGGGCGCTGCGGCCCACCAGCCAGCCGAGCAGCAGCATCAGCAGCGGCGCCCCGACCAGGACCATCCACAGCAGCCGAAACGCACTCTGGCGGGCCGCCACCAGCACGTCTTCGGGCAGCGCGACCCAGACGAAGCTCTCGCCGTCGCCGTAGGTGCTCAGCTTGCGCGTGGCGGTGCGCACCGGAATGTCGTGAATCGGCATCTGGGTCTGGCCCACGAAGGGAAAGGGGGAGCGTTCAAATTCCTTGACGCCCGCGCTGGCGAAGATCACCTGCCCGCTGCCGTCCACGATCATGCTGTAGCCGCCGCTGCTGGGCGCCGAGGGCTGACCCAGGCCGCGTGCCTTGCTGTCGAAGGCCTCGGCCAGCCGGTCGGCGCGTTCGTTGAGCCGGGCCTGGAACTGGGTGTCGAGGTCGCTGAGCAGCCTGCCGGTAATCGCCGCGCTGACCAGTCCCACCACCAGCAGCGCCATCAGGGTGTAGACCACCGCCAGCCGGAAGCGCAGCGTCTGCATGAAGCGCAGCCGGGTCAGGTCGGCCCGCACCAGCACCCGCCCAGGCACCCGGCGGCCCATCCGCGCCTGAAGGCGTTCCACCGCATTGTTGTGGCTGTGGTCCACACCGGCTCCCTGTAACTGAGTGACCTGTAACTGAGTGGGCTGTATCTGAGTGACCTGGCTCTGGTCGGCTTACAGCTTAAGTGACTTTGATGAGTGCGGTGAGTATCGTACTCAACATGAGTGTATACCCACGGCGCTGCCCAGTCACCCACCTTCAGAGGCGAGCATCAGAGGCGAGCAAAGGCCGCGCCGCGCCTCCAGTCGCAGCGTTCAGAGGTGCAGGAGTTGGACTCGCCGCCTCTCAGGCTTGCAGGACGTAGCCGACGTTGCGGATGGTGCGCACGCGCAGGGTGCTGCCCACCGATTCGAGTTTTTTGCGAAGCTGCGAAATGCGGACCTCCACGCTGTTGGAGTTGGGCGTCTCCCAGCCATATAAGTGCGACTCGATGTCGGCCCGCGAAAAGACCCGCTCCGGCGTGCGCATCATCAGCTCCAGAATGCGCGACTCGTGCTCGGTGAGGTTCACGTGCTGCTCCTCGGCGGTCAGGGTCAGGCTGCTGGTGGATAAGCTGGTGTTGCCCAGATTGACGCTGCCGCCCGACGCCGTGCGGCGCAGCAGGGCCGTGATGCGGGCGTCGAGTTCGGGCATGGCGAACGGCTTGGTGAGGTAGTCGTCGGCCCCGGCGTTCAGGCCCGCCACCCGCTCCTGCACATGGCTGCGCGCTGAGAGCACCAGCACCGGCGTGGAGCTGTACTGCCGCAGGCTCTGCACCAGGTCCAGGCCGTTGCCGTCGGGCAGGTTCAGGTCGAGCAAGATGAGCTGGGCGCTGTGGGTGCCGAGCCAGTTCTGGGCCTCGGCCAGCGTTCCGGCGTGAAACACCTGGTAATCGGCGCTCAGGTAATCGCGCAGCAGCGGCCCCAGATGGGGATCGTCCTCGACAATGAGTAGCTGTGAAAGCATACGGACTCCTTGGGTGGTGGGGCGGTGTGCCAGCGGGGCGGTGCAGCAGCGGGGCGGTGTAGCAGCGGGGCGGGCCGGGACTCAGCTTATGCCGCGTATCTGAGCGTCGGTTGTTTGAAGGTCGGTCTGTTGCCCGCTCAGGTTGTATCCGCCGGGCGCCGCTTTGGATGCGCCCGGTGAACGAAGCACCAAGCGGGCGCTCACTTTGCTGCTGCTCACTTTGCTGCTAAAAAGTAACTTTTCTGCCCTAAGACTTGGGTTTTTTACGGGTCATGTTTGGCCTCAAGAAAAAAATTTGTTTAAAGAATCACAAAAAGGTGATAGGTGGGATTATGTGCCTTTCGGGCTGGGGGTTTATTTCAGGGTTTCATTTTTTGGCCTTCGAGAAAAATTCGGCTCACGCTTACGACGACTTGACTTTTTCCCATGGTTTTTCTCTATCATTTTATCGCAAGGAAATTTTACTCGTGTACCAAGACTTTTTTGGCTCTAAAACCAAAACTACAACTTCCTATGATATTTTTATTG
>NZ_JANYGJ010000225.1 GCF_025362455.1 Deinococcus sp.
CTGTAAATCCAGCCGGGCAGTGGGAAGACGGCTGCGGTTCGCCTTGCAGTCAATCAGATGGAGAGCGACTAAACTCCTCACCATGCGTATCCTTGTTGCTCTGCTCGCGCTGGGCCTGGGCTCGGCCACGGCGGCTCCCGGTCAACTGACACCTCAGGCGCTGGCGACCGCGCTCAAGCACAAGTCGTTCACGCTGATCAACGTGCATGTGCCGTTCGAGGGCGCTATCGCGGGCACCGACGCCTTCATTCCCTTCGACGCTGTCAAGGGCAGTGCTCGCCTGCCGCGCGATCACAAAGCCCAGATCTTGCTGTACTGCCGCTCCGGGCGGATGAGCGCCATCGCCCACGCCACTCTGCATTCTCTGGGGTACTCGAACGTCCGCGAGTTGCAAGGCGGCTTCGACGCCTGGACGCAGGCGGGCTTCGCGCTTCTGCCCAACAGGCCCTGAGCAGTGCTAACCGCCTTGGCGCTGCTCAGGCATGTTGATGTGCTCAGGGGCGGCCACTCAGGGTCGTGACCGTCTGGGTGCCCTCCAAACTGGCGACGTACTGCACGGTGCCGCTCGGTCCCTCCAGAAACGCCGCGTAGTTACCGGGGCTGATCGGGTCGTCGGTGGTCTGGCCGTAGCCTTTCGACTTGAGCACGTCCAGCAGGGCCTTGGGCTGCCACCCTTCGGCACGGTAACTTTCGACCCGGCTTTGCCCACTGCGGACTTCCTGCCGGTAGGTGCTGCTCGGTGGGCACTCCGGGCTAAATCCGGTAGGTAGTGGCGCCAGGCCGTTCCAGAGGGTGCCGGGCTGCTGGATGCAGTACAGCGCCCCACTCCAGCGGCGCTCGGTCTTCAGCCACACCAGCGCCGCAGCGGCGCACAGCACGGCCAGCAGGGCAACCCCAGTCCAAATCAGACGCGGCCAGACCCAGCGCCGGGGAGCGCTGTTCAGGAGCTACCCGGTCTACTCACGCACATGCTCCAGGGCGCTGCCGATCAATACCGTGACGTGGTGGTCGAGCAGGCGGTAGTAAGCGATGCGGCCCTCCTTGCGAAAAGTGACCAGGCGGTGAGCGCGCAGGAGCCGGAGCTGGTGACTCACCGCGCTCTCGCTGATGCCCACCACGGCGGCCAGATCACAGACGCACAGCTCACCGGTATTCAGGGCGCTGAGCAGCCGCAGCCGGGTCGGGTCGGCCACCGCCTTGAGCAGCGCACTGGCGTCGTCCACATCCCGCTGATCGGGTAACGCCAGCCGGGCACGCTCTACCGCCTCCGGGTGAACGCAGGTGACCTCGCAGGCGCCTTCCTGAGAAACGGTTATCATTTCTAGAGGATAGCCGATGCTCAGTACCCCTTCCGGTTAACCCATTCACACCACCTCGTCGGAGAGTAAATCACAGGGCACGCGACCCTGTTCGACCTGCACCGTGGCGTGTTCTACCCCGAACTGCTCGTGAAGTTCGTGCCGAAGATGCTGAAGACCCTCGTCTGGGAGCCCTCGCGGCATCACCAGATGCACCGTCAGCGCGGTCTCGGTGGTGCTCATGCCCCAGACGTGCAGGTCGTGAACACCCGACACGCCCGGCTGAGCACTCAGGAACGCCTTCACCTCGTTCAGATCCACACTTTCCGGTACGGCGTCCAGCGCCAGGTCGAGCGATTCGTGCAGCAGCCCCCAGGTGCCGTACAAAATCACGGCAGCCAATACCAGACTGACCACCGGATCGAGCCAGTTCCAGCCGGTCAGCAAAATCACGATGCCGGCCACCACCACGCCCGCCGAAACCAGCGCGTCGGCGAACATGTGCTGATAAGCCCCGCGAAGGTTGAGGTCGCCTTTGCGCCCGGAGGCGAACAGGTACGCTGTGACGCCATTGATGGCAATCCCCAGCGTCGCCACCCAGATGACCGTGCCGCCTGCCACCGGAGCGGGCTGGCTGAAGCGGTGGACAGCCTCCCAGATGATCGCTCCCAGGGCGACGAGCAGCAGCACGGCGTTGGTCAGCGAGGCCAGAATGCTGCTGCGCCGCAAGCCGTAGGTGTGCTTCAGAGACGGGCGGCGTCTGGCCACCAGGTAAGCTCCCCAGGCGAGCAGCAGGCCCAGCACGTCGCTGGCATTGTGCCCGGCATCGGCCACCAGGGCCAGCGACTTCGCCAGCGTGCCGTAGACCAGCTCGAAAATCACGAAAATGGTATTCAGACCGATGCCGATGACGAAGGCCCGTCCGAAATCGGTGGGGGCGTGGCTGTGGCCGTGCGAGTGTCCGGCATGATCGTGAGCGGTGTGGTCGTGCGTCATAGAGCTACCCCTTTCAGGTCGAGAGTTCGATCAGGTACAGCGCCACGAAGCCCGCGAAGAAGGCCGCCGTGATCAGGGGGGTCTCCTTGACTTCGTGCGCCTCGGTGAGCAGCTCCTCAGTAACGAGGTAGAGCAGGGCCGCTGCGCCGAACGACAGTACGATCTCCAGCGCCAGACCGCTCAGTCCCTGAAGCAGCGTGCCGCCCAGCAACGCGCCCACGATAACCGCCAGGCTCAGCCCCACCACCGTCAAGATGATCCGGCGCCTCGGTTGCCCCGATTGGCCCAGGCTGGAGGCCACCGAGACGCCCAGGAACAGCAGTTCCAGCGTCAGGGCCACGATCAGCAGCACCCCGACCCTGGCTCCAGCGGCAAAACCCACCCCGATCAGCAGGCCGTCGATGAAGACGTCGATGCCTACTGCCGTGATCAGGCTGCTCTCGCCCTTCCCGCCGCTTTTGCGCTCTAGAGCTTCCGCGAATTGCCGCACCGCCAGAAGCACCAGCACGCCGAGAGTGAAGCCGATCACCACGCCGACCGGCTGATGCCCCCTGGTGATCTCAGGCAGCAGTTCCCCAGCCACCACGGCGAATACCACGCCCGCCGCGAAGTGCTGCACGAAACTTCGCAGCCGTTCTCCAGGCACGCGGTAGCTAGCGACCACCCCGCCGAGGATGGTGGCGGCCACCGGGATCAGCGTCAGCGAGAAAACCTGTGAGAGGGGCGTAGTCAAGAACAGCCTGGGTTACGCATGAACAGAGGTGGCAAGCGGGGCGGGCGGGCCTGCCCTCATCAGCGTCTTCGGCTTCCAGCCGAGCAGCCGCAGGGCGTTGGCGGTCACGATGGCGGTGGCCCCGGTGTCGGCCAGGATCGCCATCCACAGGTTGGTGTACCCGAGCAGCGTGGTAACCAGGAAGACCGCTTTCAACCCGAGCGCGAAGGCGATGTTCAGCCGGATGTTGCTCATGGTGGCGCGCGACAGAGCGATCAGCTCCGGCACACCGGAGACCTGTTCGCGCAGCAGCGCGGCGTCCGCCGTTTCCAGCGCCACGTCGGTGCCGCCGCCCATGGCGATGCCCACGTCCGACTGCGCCAGGGCGGGCGCGTCGTTGATGCCGTCCCCGACCATCGCCACGCCGCCGTGAGCATGCAGGTCGGCGATGAAGCGCAGCTTGTCCTCGGGCAACAACTCGGCCCGGACTTCCATCCCCAGATCGGCGGCGATGGCCTGGCCGGTGCGGACGTTGTCGCCGGTTAGCATCACCGCCCCAATCCCCAGGGCCCTGAGCTCAGCGATGGCGGCCCTGGCGTCCGGGCGGGCCTCGTCGCGCAGGGCGATCAGGCCCAGCACCGCCACCCCATCTAGCAGCAGCACGGTGGTGCGGCCCTGCGACTCGAAGGTGTCGATCTGGGACCTAAGCGTGGCGTCCAGGGTCGTCAGGCTGGCGGCGTGGCGCGGTGAGGCGACGCTCAGTGCCCGGCCCTCCACCACGGCGCTGACGGCTTTGCCAGGCAGCGCCTGCGCGTCCGTCGCCTCCGGCACGCTGAGCTTGTGCCCCCTGGCCTCGCGGGTGATCGCCTGGGCCAGCGGATGGTTACTGCCCGACTCCACCGCCGCCGCCAGACGCAGCACCTCGGCGCGCTCCACACCCATCCCGACGATATCGGTGACGACCGGCTTTCCGGTCGTCAGGGTACCGGTCTTGTCGAAGGCCACCGTTTTGATGCTCCCCAGGGTCTCCAGGGCCGCGCCGCCCTTGATCAGCAGGCCGCGCCGGGCGCCGGCGCTGACCCCGCTGGTGATGGCCGCCGGGACGCTCAGGACCAGGGCACACGGGCAGCCGATCAGCAGCAGGCTGATGCCCTTGTACAGCCAGGTGTGCCATTCGCCGCCCAGCAGCAGCGGGGGAGCGACCGCCACCAGGGCCGAGACCGCCACCACGCCGGGCGTGTACAGCCGGCTGAAACGGTCGATGAACCTGGCGGTGGGGGCCTTGCTGCCCTCGGCCTCCTCGACCATGTGGATGATCCGGGCGATGGTGTTGTCGGCGGCGGCCCTCTCGACCTCGACGCTCAGCACGCCGTCGGTGTTGATACTGCCAGCGAAAACCTGATCGCCGACGGTCTTGAGCACCGGGACGCTCTCGCCGGTCACCGGGCTGTCGTCGAGGCTGGAGGTGCCGCTGAGGATGGTGCCGTCGGCGGCCACCCGGTCACCGGGGCGCACCAGGATGGTTTGCCCGACCTGGAGCTGGGCGGCCAGGACTTCGCGCTGCTGCTCGCCGTCAAGCACGATGGCCGTCTTGGGCGCCAGTGCCGAGAGCGCCTTGATCCCGGCCCGCGCCTTGCCCGCCGCCACGCCTTCGAGCAGCTCGCCGACAGAGAAGAAAAACACCACCACTGCGCCCTCTGCGGCCTGACCGATCAGGACCGCCCCGATGGCGGCGACACTGACCAGCATGTTGATGCTGAACGGATCACCGAAGCGGGCGCTGGCGACCGCCTTTTTCAGCAGCGGCCAGGTGCCCAGCAGCGTCGCAGCGACGTAGCCGTAGACCGAGAAGCGCGGCTCGATGAAGCCGAAGAGGTACGCCAGGGCCAGCAGCGCGCCGGAAAAGACCACCAGCTTGCCCTGAGCGCTGGCGTACCAGGGCCTGTCGCGGTCTGCCGGGTCGTCATGGCTGTGGCCGTGCTCCCCTTGCGGGTGCGCGGCGTGATCATGGCCCGCATGTTCATCGGCAGCCGGGAACGCAGGCGTCGGTGTGCTCAACACCGAGGGAGCGTAACCGAGCGAGCGCAGGTTCTTCTCCAGTTGCTCACGCGGCGTCTGCTGCTCATCTAGGGTCAGGCTCAGGGTCTGTTTATTGAAACTGGTCTTGACCTCGGCAGTGCCCGGCAACGTGGCCACCATACGCGCGACCTTCTGTACACAGGTCGCGCAGTCCATACCGTCAACGAAGTAGTCGAGTTGTGACGCCGCCGCTATGCTGGTGGACGGCGCTTTCAGTACAGGGGCCAACACACTCGGCGCGTAACCCAGCGCCCGGAGGTTTTTCTCCAGTTGCTCGCGGGGCGTCTGTCGCTCATCCAGACTCAGTTGCAGGGTCTGCTTGTTGAAACTGGTCTTGACCTCGGCAGTGCCAGGCAGCGTGGCCACCATGCGTTCGACCTTCTGCACGCAGGTGGCGCAGTCCATGCCGTCCACGAAGTATTCCAGGCGAGCGGGTGAAGTCGTCATGTCGGAAGTATATCTGAGCAGATACTCAGGCGTCAATCCAGATGATGAATGCCTGTTGTCACAACGCACATCTGAACAGACATTCAGATAAATATGCTGAGAACTCAGGAGGAACACCCATGACCATGCAAAGCCAGATCAGGGAACACATGCCCGTGAAGTGCGCTGACGGCAACAACCACGGTGAGGTCGACAAGGTTGACGGCGACTACATCAAGCTGACCAAAGACAATTCCGGCACACACCACTGGTTGCCGTTGAGCGCTGTCGATCACGTTGACGAGCATGTTCACCTCAAGCTCAGCCATGAGCAGGTTCACCAGCAATGGCTCAGCGAAGATCCCCACCCGGAACATCGTCAGTAATCGAGTAGAAATTTAAGTGGGAGCTTTGCGGCTCCCATTTGTCGTTGCCGTTTCCTGGCAGGTGAATGGCTCGCCCTACCGTGGCGGCTCTCTGAATTCACATACCATGCTCGGGTGAGACACCTGATCCTCTCGTTGGCATTCTCAATCGGGGTGGGCGCCGCTGCCGCGCCCTACGCCCAGCAGACTAACTTCGGCGTGCCGGTCCTGGCGATTCAGGCCGCGCAGCGCCAGACCAGCGTGGCGGCCACCTGGCAGCCGCTGCCGACCCCGACCGGCAAGGTGCTGGAAGGTGCGCCTACCGAGGCGGCGCCCTTCAACGAGCTGATCCCAAGCTGGAACGTGACCCAGCCGGGGGACAGCAGCGTCGTCATGGAGGTCCGGGTGCGCCGCCCGGAGGGCCGCTGGACGCCGTACTTCAGTTTCGGCACCTGGCGGGCTGCCGGGCCCCGCGCCAGTTCGCCCGTTCGGCGCACCGCCGACGGCACCGTGAACACCGACACCCTGAGCCTGCCCTACCGCAGCACCGCCTTCCAGTACCGGCTGACGCTGGGAGCGGGGTCCGAGGTGAACTTGCTGTCGTTCAACACGGCGGATACGGCGCTGCGGCTGCGCGACCTGGGCCGCGCGGGTCGGGCGAGCGCCTGGAACAAGGTGCTGAAGGTGCCGCAGCGCTCGCAGATGATCTACAAGGGCGGCGGCGAGGTCTGGTGCAGCCCCACCAGCGTCAGCATGCTGCTGGCCTTCTGGCAGCGGCCCGTGCGGGTGCCGGACGCCGCCAGGGCGACCTTCGATCCGGTGTATGACGGCTTCGGTAACTGGCCGTTCAACACCGCCTACGCCGCCACCCAGGGCATGCAGGCGGCGGTCACCCGGCTGGGCAGCCTGCGCGACGCCGAGAGTTACATCTCGCAGGGTTTGCCGCTAGCACTCAGCATCCGCTTCAAGGCCGGGGAGCTGCCCAACTCGCCGATCTCGTTCTCGAATGGGCATGTGATGGTGCTGATCGGCTTTGATCCGCAGGGCAACCCGGTGCTCAACGATCCGGCGGCCCGGAGTGACGCGGCGGTGCAGCGGACCTACCCGCGCGCGATTTTTGAGCGGCTGTGGCTGACCCACTCCGGCGGCATGGCTTACGTGATGGCGCCCCAACCCGGCGGTTAAGCGCTCATGGCGAGAGCAAGCCAGAAACCACTGAGAAGACGCCGAAGCCGCTGGTGATCAGCAGTACGCCGCCGACCAGCACAGCGGACCCGCCGCTGAGGCGGTAGGGCGGCGGTAGACTGGTGCGGGCCAGCAGAAACAGGAACCCCAGCACCACCGGCAACAGCAGGGCGTTCATGACCTCCACGGCCACGCTCAGCCGGATCAGGTTCACGCCCGAGATGACCACCGCACCGCTGCCGAGCAGGGCCACGCTGTAGACGGTGTAAAACCAGGGGGCTTCGCGGGGCCGGTCCTCCAGCGAGCGCCGGAACCCGGCCACCTCGCCCACGCCCCAAGCGGCGGCCAGTGAGACTACCACCGCTGCCAGCAGCGAGGCCCCCAGCACGCCCAGCGCGAAGAGCAGCCTGCCGCTGAGTGGCCCGAGCGCTCGGCTCAGGCCAGAGGCGATCTGTCCGACGCTCTCCAGCGACTGCGGCGCGCGCCCGGTAAAAGCTGCTGCTGTGGTGATCAGCACAGCGGCCATCACCAGTTGGGTGATCAGGGCACCCCAGGCGGTGTCCCAGCGGGCCAGGCGCAGGTCCTGGACACCCAAGCCCTTATCCACGGCGGCGGACTGCTGGTAGAAGACCATCCAGGGCATGATCACCGCCCCAACGTTGGCGGCGGCCAGGTACAGCAGGTGCGGGTTGCGCCAGGGAACACTGGTTATGTCTCGCAAGATCGCTTCGCCGCTGGGATGCGCGGCCCAGACCACGCCCAGAAAGACCAGTTCGAAGGCCCCCAGGATCAGGGCCACCCGCTCGACCCGGCGGTACGAGCCGGTCCAGGCGATCAGCAGCAATGCCAAGACGGCAGGCCCCACCGAGGCCCAGGCCGGGAGGCCGAACAGGGTGCCAACGCCAGCCACGCCCGCGAACTCGGTGACCAACGCGCCCAGGGAGGCCACCGCCAGGGTGGAGACCGAGAGAAGGGCCCAGCCCCGACCGTAGCGCTGCATGATCAGTTCGCCGTGACCTTTGCCAGTGACCAGCCCCAGACGCACCGTGAGTTCTTGGACGATGAATAGTACTGGGATCAAGGCCAATTGGAGCGGCAGCAGCGCGTAACCCCACTGGGCACCGCTCTGGGCGGCAGTGATTAGACTGCCCGCGTCGGTGTCTGCGAGCATCACCACCAGACCGGGGCCCACGACCCCCAGTAACCGGGCCAGAGCACGTGGGGGCGTGGACGCCTTCACGCGGGACTGCTATGGAGAGCGGCGCCGGTCAACACGGGCCGGACTATATAGGGCGGCCCGGTGCGCCTCGGTAAGCCCCGGTACACAGGGCGCCAGTTACCTGGTCCCGCACTCAGCGTAATTTCCTTAAACGTCGCCCAGCCAGAGACAGGGCGGAGTTGACCGTCTCGGCGGCCTGAATGGCTGTGGTGGTTGGTGGCGTTTCCCGTTCCATAGAAGTGTGCCAAGCCGGTGGCTCTGTTAAGATTAAATTTCGGTGCTGTGGTCTTTGATCCCTGTCGCCCAGATGACCGTGTAGGTGCCCAGTCGTTCAAGGTTGGTCCCGAGTTTGGAGCCGCTGCCAGGCCGCTGCTCAGTCTGCTCGACGCGTCCGCTCTGCACGTGACCCTAAAACGGGCAGCCTGGGCGACCCCCAGTATGTGTAGGTGCCGGGCACTCACGCCCCTGGAACATCCCAGATAGTTCTCGTTGTGCTGCCTGTAGGTCCAGCGGCCCTCACCACTGCCGATCAGCAGAGTCCAGCACCGGAACCGGCCCAGATGAACGGCGGCGAAGAAGCCTGCCAGGCCAGCGCCGACGATCACGCACTCTCACAGGGCTTCAGCTTGGCTGGCTGGCCCAGGGGTCAACCGGCACTCGCGGGCTGCAACGTCTCCAGCAAGCACATCAGCAACTCCTCGGCCTGTTCGTAGCCAGGGCGCAGGTAGACCGTGCCGAAGGTCGCCCAGTCCTGCACCGCCGCCACCTCCTGACCGTCGCCGCGCAGTTTGAGATGCGGGTAAGCGCCGTACTCGACGAAGCAGCCGAAGTTCTGGGCGACCGTCTCGAGCGCCAGGGTGTTCGCCTCGCTCCAGACCAGGATATAGGGCAGCGCGAAGCAGGGCTTGCCACAGGAGCCGCCCAGGCCGATCAGCGGCAGTCCGGCCACGCTGGGCGCCTGGGCGCGGCCCCTGGTGCGCTCCAGAAAGACCTGGCGGTCCAGGGCGAGGTCCTTGCTGGGCAGTTTCTGGGCGGCGACCCAGGGGCCGATGGCGAGCTTGCTCATATGGGCTCTCCTGCCGGGTTGACCTTGAAAGGTTGGGCGGTTTGCCGATTAAGCGGCCCCGGCTGTACCGGGGGCCTGAAGCCGCGCAGGCGCAGCGCGTTGCTGAGCACGAAGACGCTCGACAGGCCCATCGCCGCCGCCGCCAGCACGGGACTCAATCGCCAGCCGAGCAGTGGGAAGAGCACACCCGCCGCCACCGGAATCAGCACGATGTTGTAGGCGAAGGCCCAAAACAGGTTGAGCCGGATGTTGCGCAGCGTGGCCCGGCTGAGCGCCACCGCGTTCGGCACGCCGCGCAGATCGCCCGACATCAGAATCACGTCGGCGGTCTCGACGGCCACGTCGGTGCCGGTGCCGATGGCCAATCCCACGTCGCTGACGGCCAGCGCGGGCGCGTCGTTGATGCCGTCTCCGACGAAGGCGACTTTCTGGCCCTGGGCCTGGAGCGACTGCACCGCCTCGCTTTTGCCAGCGGGCAGCACCTCGGCCAGTACGGTGCCGATACCGAGCTGCCGGGCAATTGCGTGTGCGGTCCGGGCGTTGTCCCCAGTGATCATGGCGACCTTCAGCCCCTGGGCCTGCATCGCCTGCACGGCGGCCAGACTGCCTGCCTTGATAGGGTCGGCCACCGCGATGATGGCGGCGAGCTGGCCGTCCACGGCGGCGTACAGCGGGCTTTTGCCCTCGTCGCCGAGCCGGGCGGCCTGGGCCGCGAAGCTGCTCACGTCCAGACCGAGTTGCGCCAGGTAGCGGTCGGCGCCGACCTGTACCCGGCGACCTTCGACTAAGGCGCTCAACCCGAAGCCGGGAACGGCCTCAAACGCATTCACC
>NZ_JANYGJ010000015.1 GCF_025362455.1 Deinococcus sp.
GGTTGGGGTGGGGACATGGCGTCACTGAGCTGGCTGGGCGGTTGACAGTTAGGTTGCGTTGATTAGAGCAGATGTCATAAAAAGACCCTTTTTATGACCGAGCGGAGCGAGTAGTTTTGACTGAGCAGGACGCAGAATGGAAAGAATGTCGTGCATGAGGCGGGAAGGCCGCCTGGTCGCCCAACCGGGTTGACCAGTAGTCAACTCAATCCTGTGCCAGACAGCCTCTGCCAGACAGTCTCTATCAGACACTCTACAAAACGCCCCCGACCTGGAAGCCGGGGGCGCGTGGGCAATTTCTTCTAAGTATGTCCTTGCTCACGTTTCGGGCTTCCACTTCTTAGGCACAGCGGACTGTCGTCGTGAACGGACTGTCCTCGTGAACGGACGCCCATGAGGACGCCACTCGTCCCCATGAGGACGCCACTCGTCCCCATGAGGACGCCACTCGTCCCCATGAGGACGCCACTCGTCCCCATGAGGATGCCACTCCTCTCCTGCGGAGCTTTGCAAGTCCGCCTGGGCACGCCCGCCCGCTTCTTGGGCAGAACGGACGCGCCTGGGCACGCCTGCCCGCTTCTTGGCCTGAACAGCGCCGCTGGCGACGCTAGGCCGCTCCGCTCGGTAAAGCTAAAGCTTTACAAGGAGATACTTAGTCGTCGGTGCTCAGCACGGCCAGGAAGGCTTCCTGCGGCACCTCCACAGTGCCGATCTGCTTCATGCGGGCTTTGCCCTTCTTCTGCTTGTTGAGCAGCTTTTTCTTGCGCGAGATGTCACCGCCGTAGCACTTGGCCAGCACGTCCTTACGGAACGCCTTGACGGTGGCGCGGGCGATGATTTTGCCGCCAATCATGGCCTGCACCGGCACCGGCCACATCTGACGCGGAATGACCTCGGCCATCTTGTCCACGATCTTGCGGCCCAGCGCGTAGGCCCGGTCCTCGTGGACGATCACGGCCAGTGCGTCCACGATCTCGTTGTTGACGTAGATATCGACCTTGACCAGTTCGCCCTGGCGGTAATCGGTGATCTCGTAATCCATGCTGGCGTAGCCGCGCGAAATACTCTTGAGGCGGTCGTGGAAGTCGTACAGAATCTCGGCGAAGGGCACCTGGTAGATCAGCTCGACCCGGCGGCCCACATAGTTCATGGTGACCATGCTGCCGCGCCGCTCCTGCAAGAGTTGCATCACCGAGCCGACGTGCTCCTCAGGCAGCATCACCGACAGCTTGATGTACGGCTCCTCGATGAGCTGGAGGCGGTCGCGCGTGGGAAACTGCGCCGGGTTCTGCGTCTCGAAGATGTCGCCGTTGTTCATGGTGATGCGGTAGACGACGGCGGGCGCGGTGGCGATCAGGTCCAGGTCGTATTCGCGCTCCAGGCGTTCCTGAATGATCTCGGCGTGCAGCAGCCCCAGAAAACCGCAGCGGAAGCCGAAGCCCAGCGCCTCGGAAGTTTCCGGCTCGAAGGAAAAGGCCGCGTCGTTGAGCTTGAGCTTTTCGAGCGCCTCACGCATCTTGCGGTAGTCCTCGGTGTCGGTCGGATACAGACCCGAAAACACCACCGGGCGGGCCGGTTTGAAGCCGGGAAAGGGGTCGGTGATGGGCCGCTCGCGCTCCATCAGGGTGTCGCCGACCTGGGCGTCGTGGATGTCCTTGATGCCAGCCGCGACCCAGCCCACGTCGCCCGCCGTCAGGTGCTGACCCACGATCAGGCCGGGCGTGAAGGTGCCGACCTTATCGACCTCGAAGTGCTTGCCGGTGGAGTACAGCGTAATCTTGTCCTTGGCTTTGAGCTGGCCTTCCAGCACCCGCACGAACAGGATTACGCCCTGGTAGGCGTCGAACACCGAATCGAAGATGAGCGCCTTGAGCGGCGCGTCCGGATCACCGGGCGGCGAGGGAATGCGCTCGACGATGGCCTCCAGAATCTCCGGCACGCCGATACCGCTCTTGCCGCTGGCGAAGATGGCGCCCTCGGCGGGGATGCCGACCACTTCCTCCAGCTCGGCGGCGGCGCCTTCGGGGTCGGCGGCGGGCAGGTCGATCTTGTTGATGACCGGGATGATTTCCAGGTTGGAATCGATGGCCAGGTAGGCGTTCACGATGGTCTGGGCCTCGACGCCCTGCGAGGCGTCCACCAGCAGCAGCACGCCCTCACAGGCCGCCAGCGAGCGCGAGACCTCGTAGTTGAAATCCACATGGCCTGGAGTGTCGATCAGGTTGAGAATGTACGTTTCGCCGCCGTGTCCACTGGAATCGGGCCGCGTGTAGCTGAGCCGAACCGGCGTGGACTTGATGGTGATGCCGCGCTCGCGCTCCAGCTCCAGCGTGTCGAGCGTCTGGTCGCGTTTGTCGCGCTCGCCCATGGCGCCCAGGTGCTCCAGAATTCTATCGGCGAGCGTGCTCTTGCCGTGATCGACGTGAGCAATGATTGAAAAATTCCTGACCTGCATACCGGGTAGTCTAGCGGTCAGCGGGCAGCGAGAATAGGACGGCAGGCCCGGCGCGGGTAGGAGCGGTGGGTGTGGGTTACAGTCAGAGGCGTGACGAGACTGCGGAGCTTGATGGTGTGGCTGATGCTGAATGCGGGCTGGGCGGCGGCGCAGAGCGGGAATCCGGCGCCTCCGCCGCTGCCGCCGCCCGTCTGTGATTCGACGTTGCCGAGCTTCAACGAGGTGCTGGCGAGGGTTCCGGTGGAATTTGAGATATTCAGTTCACGCACCGCTTCAAGTTGTTATCCTGATGAGCTGTACGGCTCCGGCACAGTCGGCGCCGACGAGCTTCAGCGCCTGCTCAGGCGGGCTGGATACGACGTCAGGGTCATCGTCAATACCGCGCCGCCGAAAGTCTTCCCACCCGCCAGCGGCCCGACCTGGCCAGTGAGCGCCGAGGTGGAGGCGATTGTGCCGCAAAAGCCCGGTGCCAGGCTGAAAATTGACGTGAAATTGCGAAACTGGACGGTGTTCAATCAGGAACTGAGCTGGGGGCTGAGGTCACTGAACTACATCCTGCTCAACGAGCGCGGAGAGGTGGTGAACTGGAGCGGCGACGGTCCCCGGACCCTGCTCGCCCCTCCGCCTGCTCTCTGCCCGGCGTTTCAGACCTGCGATGCGCCTGCAATCTACCTCTCTCTTAATCACTTCAATCCCGCTCTGCATTTGGAACCGGGGCGCTACACGCTGCGGCTACGGATCGAAGGCGTCAGCTTTGACAGCGGCACACTCGCGGTCACGTTGCCCGATCAACACTTCGGTATCGTGCCCTGAGCCCCACTCTTTAGCGCCTGGCCGCCCTTCCTTCACCGCACTCTCACCGTAGCTTGACCTTCCCCTTCTCAAACTCGTTCAATATTGAACTGTTTCCCAACCAGGAGGTACACCATGAGCGAGTACGAACAGGATCTGTTCCGGTACGTGGCCGAAGAATTCGCCGAGGACTACCACGAGGGCGAGCTGCCCCGCCGTGAGTTTCTGCGCCGCAGCGTGCTGCTGGGCGGCTCGATCACCGGGGCGCGGGCACTGCTGGCGACCCTGGGCGTGGCCGGGGTCAGCGCCGCCGAGCTGGCGGCTGCCCAGAGCGCCGCGCCCCAGAACGAGGCGGCCACCAACAGCTACCACGTGGACCCCGCCGACTCCGCCCTGGACGCTGGCCCCGTGACCTACCAGGCGCTGGGCCGCACCAACTACGCTTACCTGGCCCGGCCAAAAGGCGTGGCGAGTGCGCCCATCGTAATGATTATTCACGAGAACAAGGGCCTGCAACCCCACATCGAGGACGTGGCCCGGCGGATGGCCAAAGCCGGATACATCGCCCTGGCGCCCGATTTCGTCTCGGTGGACGCGGGCAGCCGTGACGGCGGCACCAAAAAGTACAGCGACATCGCCGCCATCTCGGCCATCATCGCCAAATTCAATCCCGACGATCTGGTGGCACACGGGCTGGAGGCGGTCAAGTTCCTGAAATCGCAGCCGGGCGCCCAGGCCGACCACTTTGGCATGACCGGCTTCTGCTGGGGCGGCGGCGTCACCTGGCGCATGAGTACCCTGCTGCCCGACCTGAAAGCCGCCGTGCCGTTTTACGGCCCCTCACCGACGTTCGCGGATATTCCCAAGATCAAGGCCGCTGTGCTGGGCATCTACGGCGAACTCGATACCCGCATCACCGGCAACGCGGCAGCCACCGGCAAGGCGCTGACCGAGGCGAAGGTCAAGCACGAGCTGAAGATCTACCCCGGCGCCAACCACGCTTTCCACAACGATACCGGCGCTAATTACAACAAGGTGGCGGCGGAGAATGCCTGGGCCAGCACGCTGATCTGGCTGCGGGCCAACCTGTGAAACTCTGTTGACGCCTGGCCCTTTGTTACGCCTCTGTCAAAGCCCAGTCAGCCAAAGCCCAGTCAGCTCGCCGTGAACGCCAGGTGTTGACCGGGCTGGACTGGCTGGCCGGGCTGGCCCACCGTGCTCATATTCGCCGCGATGACCTGCTCGGCGCAGCGCACGACGAAGATAGGTTCGCGGCGAAAGATCACCGGGCCTTCGTGGTGCTGGCCGGGGACGGTGGTCGCCACGCACAGGCTCTTCAATTCAAGAAAGATATCGCTGAATGCAATAATGACGCAGTCGGTAATGGGGCCTCGATTCAAGATTCCGCTGCTGTCGTCTGTCGTAAGTCAGTATTCGATAAGTATTGGGCGCTTTCGAGGAGTCAGTCGGCCACCTATATCTGGCACCACTGCGGCAACGACACCGCATGCATGGAACAAATCGTTCAGGATGCACAGGAGGGCGAGAAAGTTCTTAGCAGCGTCGCCAATTTTCCGAGCTACTACGCAGGTGGATTCAACGCGGCAACGCTATTGGCTGAGCAGACCCGATCTGATATCAGCTACTTCAAGGAGACTGTGATTCCGTGCGTCAGCAACGCCAATCAATACGGGGTCGCTGCGACAAAAACAGGCTGCGAAAACGCGGTAATCCGCTCGATGATTGCGGGTGGTATCCTCTTTGAGGGTGCAGCCAGGGGCCTGGGACGGGTCGGACTTGGGGAAGAGGTGCCGCTGTCGGGCAGACCCAACGGTGTTACGGGTAGTGAAGCTGGGCCGAATGGGACAGGCTCGGCTGGGGAGACGCAAGGGCCAACTTCAGCAACTGGGAGTGTGCAAGCGAGAAAGGACGCGCTGCGTCCGTTAGTGACAGTGTTGGAAAACAAACTGGAGTTTGACAGCCTCGCGTGGGATGGAGTAGCTTGGAGGCCAGACGAAGCCGAAGCCGCCCTGGCATTCAGAGTTCAATCTGGCGTTAAGATGATTCGCCCCCCCAAGATTAGTGGTAAAGACGATACATCCTATGACTATAAAGGATCTAATGGCGCTAAATATGACTTTAAGGGGACAAACCCGAATACTAGATTCGATAAAAGCTTCATTAATTCTGTACAACATGAGATTCTAACTACTCCAGGTACAACTATCATAATTGATATGAGGCGTATGCCGGCAGGATTTGAGAGCGGACCGCTCAATGATATGCTGAGTAAATTGACTCCTGCGCAACTCAAACGAGTTGTCAAACTGAGGTAAGTATGGCTGCTAGTATTACATTTTTCGATAAGCAATATCCAAGTATATGTCCATGGAGGGGGGAGAAAACCATCTTTGAAATAATAATAGACAATATGGAGTTTGACAAGAGATTTTCCTCAATCGAGTTGGAAAAATACCATGAATCGCGGTTCAATTACTTTCTTGATTTATCTGATCTAAATGACGAAGAAACAAACACTTTCTCTGAGTACGTTTTCAGCCTCTTCAGCCTCGTTGATGAAAAGAAGGTTATGGTACACGACAGAAAGAGAGTGCTAACATCTCTTGGGCATCTTAGCGTTCTAACCGCCGCTGCGAGGTTCATAAGAGAAAGTGAGGAGGAGGAACGGAGAAATACACTCTAGCTTTTGATTCGGGTTTCAACGAATAGCTTTAATGATTGAAGCATATTCTATACATGGTGTGAAATCCTGAACAAACCCGGCCTGGCGAGCCAGCTCACCGAGGCAGGCAGCATCTTCGGCAAGGACGCCTTTACCACGGCGGGCGACATCGGTGACGCCTTCGGCTCGGGTCTCGGGCTCACCGGCCCCGGCGAAGGCGGAGGCGGAAACGCCGACGGCATCGGCATCAACGACATCGGCGGTCTCGGTCGCTCGCTCGACGGTCACCTCGGCAACGGCACCTGCGCCGGCCCTGGCCCGTGCCGCGGCATCGGTCATGGTCGCCTCCCGGGAGGACACAACCCGGGCAACGGTCCGACGTGGCGCATGGCGAAGGACTTCGAGGCCAACGGGCATCTCCCGGCCGAGGTCATCCAGCGCGTCGTCCGCCAGAATCAGGGGCGCTTCCGCAACTGCTACGAGGCGGGTCTCCGCAGCAACCCGTCACTCGCCGGGCGCGTGGCGGTGAAGT
>NZ_JANYGJ010000019.1 GCF_025362455.1 Deinococcus sp.
GAGCAGAACGGCACCTATCGGGCCTGCTCGCCTATCGGGCCTTCTTGGGCAGAACGCACTGTCGTCGTGAACGGACGCGCCTGGGCACGCCACTCCTCCCCCTGGGGACGCCTGCCCGCTGGCCGCTCCGTTCACGACGAAGAGCGAGGGAGGAAGAAAGTATGTCCTTGCTTGGGCCCAGCGGCACCCGTATGGGGCCTGCCCGCTGGCGGGAGTGGACTCGCAGAGCTCCGAAGGAGAGGGATGAAGCGCTTTTTGCGGGCAGGCCCGATAGGTGCCGTTCTGCCCAAGAAGCGGAAGCCCGAAACGTTAGCCAAGACATACTTAAAGGTTTATGCAAGGTTGGGTCAAGCGGATGTAAGCGCCCAGGCATTCCACACACGCATGGGCGCGGCCTAGACTTCTTCATGAAGCCGTGTGCAGATGAGTGGCGCCCGGCTAGTGTCACCCCTACTCGCGACCGTCTCACCCTCCAGACCCGTACCGATCAGTACACTTCTCAATACACTTCCAATACACTTCCAATACACTTCAAGGAGTCATCATGGCCCGCCTCAAAGGCACCAACAATTCTGGCAATGGCGTCGCCTGGCTTATCGGCCTGGTCGTTTTATTGGTCTTGCTGTACCTGTTGTACGCGTTTTACCTCAAACCCAACAACATCCTCAACCTGGGATTTTGAACCCGGCTACTTTGCTACGCACACAAGGAGTTTGTCATGATTAAAGGGAAAGAGATGATCGGGCGCAGCATCATGGCGCTGAGCAGTGGCACCCAGATCGACAAGGTGCATGACCTGGTGTTCGACCACGACGCCAATCAGGTGCTGGCCCTGCTGGTCGACGAGGGCGGCTGGTTTCGCGCCGCCAAGGTGGTGCCCTTCGAGGCCGTGCGCAGCGTCGGTGAGGACGCCGTGATGATCGACGACGAATCGCACGTGGTCAGCGCCCGCGACGATTCGCGCATCGCCGACCTGCTGGACACCAAGATCGGCCTGATCGGCACCAGGTTGCTGACCACCGACGGGCGCGACCTGGGCAAGATCGCCGACGTATATTTCGACGAGGCGAGCGGCAAGGTCCTGGGCTACGAGGCCACCGGCGGGCTGTTTTCGGATCTGTCGAGCGGGCGCACCTTCGTTCCGGCGCCGGAGAGTATCAGCATCGGTGAGAACGCCGCCATCGTGCCGGTGTCGGTGGCCACCGCCATGGAGGAGCAGGAAGCCGGTGGCCTCCAGGGCGCCTTCAAGAGTGCGGGCGAGAGCATCAGCACCGCCGCCAGCACGGTCAGCGAGAACGTCAAGGCGGGCTACGAGAACCTGGCCACCGCCACCAAGGAGCGCCAGAAGGACTACGTGGTCGGCAAGGTGGCGGGCAGCGACGTCAGCAGCGACGACGGCGCCGTTATCGTGACCAAGGGCCAGACCATCACCGAAGCGCAGGCGAGCCTGGCCGAGACGCACGGCGCCCTGGGCTCGCTGGTCGCGGCGGCCACCGGCGGCACCATGCAGGCCGCCTACAGCAGCGCCGCCGAGACGGTCCAGAGCAAGGCCGAGGATTTCAGCCAGGCGTCCCAGGAGCGCCAGACCGAGTACGTGGTGGGCAAGGTGGCGGGCAGCACCGTCACCGCCGACGACGGCACGGTCATCACCCACCAGGGCGACACCATCAGCGCCGTACAGGCCGCCAACGCCAGCCGTCTGGGTGCCCTGGGTTCACTGGTCGCCTCGGCCACCAGCGGCAGCATCAAGGGCCGCATCGAGGACCTCAGCAGCGCCAGCCGCGAGCGCCAGATCGAGTACGTGCTCGGCAAGGTGGCGGGCAGCGACGTTCACGGCAATGACGAGAGCGTGATCGTGCTCTCCGGCCAGGTCATCACGCCGCTGGCGGTGCAGAGCGCCGAGTCGCACGGTGCGCTGGGCAAACTGGTCGCCTCCGCCACGGCAGGCAGCGTGCAGAGCGGGGCACAGTACCTCAAGCAGAGTGTCATGGGCAGCCCCCAGCCAGCCAGCGCCGTGCCAGCCAGCGCTTTAGGCCGCCGCGTGCGCAGCGACGTCTACGGCGCGGGCCGCACCCTGATCGCCGCGCAGGGTCAGATCGTGACGGTGGGCGTGCTGGAGCGTGCCCGCAGCCTCAGCCGCGAGACCGACCTGCTCCGCGCCACCGGCCTGGGCAGCGAGGCGGCCAGCACCGGGCCTGCCATCGGCGACCAGCTCTCGGCGGGGCTGAGCAACGTCAGCGCCGGGGCCAGCAGCTTCATCGACCGCGCCAAGCAGTGGCTGGGCGAAAAACAGGGCGACGCCAGCGAGGCGATTGAGCAGCACCAGGCCGACGCCGAGGCCCAGAAAGTCCGCGACGCGATTGGCCGCCCGGTCAACCGGGTCATCCTCGACCCCGCCGACAACATCATTTTGAACATCGGCGAGATCATCACCAACAAGGCCGTGAATTCGGCCCGCACGGCGGGCATTCTGGATATGCTGCTGGCCAGCGTCAGCACCGAGACGGTCAAGATCAACCCGCTCGACGTGCGCCCCCACGAAACCGGCAAGGACGCCTTGCAGGGCCAGGGCGAGGTGAACATTCCCAAGCCGCAGTCGTAAGTAAGGGGTATTGAACGGCGCCGCCTGGGGAGACCTGGGCGGCGTTTTGGCGGTGGGTGTCACCCACATTCTTTGCAGACGGTTTTCACTCCTGCTCCGGTGGCCCATCAACCCACTCCAGCAACTGCCCCGGTTGACAGTCCAGCGTGCGGCACAGCGCGTCGAGCGTCGAGAAGCGCACGGCGCGGGCCTTGCCGGTTTTGAGAATACTGAGGTTGGCGAGCGTGATGCCGACCCGGTTGGAGAGTTCGGATAAGGTCATGCCGCGCTCGGTGAGGACGGTATCGAGATTGACCCGGATAGGCATTAAACGGTCAGGTCCTGTTCTTCGCGGAGCTGGACACCACGGGCGATCACGCCAGCCAGGCCGAACAGAAAGAGTGCGAGCACAAAACTGTTGATCTGCAAGTTACCGTTGACAATGGGTGGGAAGCCGAACTCCTGACTTGGCCCGAACCACTGGGCAATAGACGCCCACCAGTTGGATGTCAGCAACCACGCAAGCAAGACCAGCAGGCCCATCCAGTTCAGGCGGCGCACGTTGGTTCGGCTGAACGGATCAGCGTAGCGGGCGCTGACGAGCAGCAGGTGGAAGAGCCAGGCCGCCACGGTGGGACTCCCCATAATCAGCACCCCCGCAAGCACGGCGCTGAACTGCACCCCCGTCTGCCTCCTGACACCGTTGAAGGCCAGGACGCACAGGAGACACAAGGCCAGAAAGAACAACAGCGTGATGGCGTCCAGAATCGTCAACGCCACCAGCGCAAATGTCACGCGGTTTCGGGAACTCACGGTTGCCTTTCCCTGACTCATACCGTCAGCTCCTGCTCGGTACGTAACCGCTCCTCGTTCTCGCGCTGCTGCACGCCGATGCGGAACACCAGGGCCACCACGAAGAGGCCCAGTATTCCGACCCAGGACACCTGCAACGCGGGGTCCAGCGGCTGGCCGAGGGCAATCGTCGGCATGCCAGTCACCGTGGGGTCCAATCCGGGCAGGGCCTTACCTGTGGGCTGCCGAATGAGCCACCATCCCAGCCCCGTCCCCACCAGGCTGTTGACGAGATTGATCGCCACGCCGAGCCAGGCCAC
>NZ_JANYGJ010000026.1 GCF_025362455.1 Deinococcus sp.
GTGAGGCGTTGACCCGCTCCCAGACACCTTCTTTACTCCAGAGGTTGTGATAGTGATAGACCGTTTTGTGGTGTGGCAGATCATGCGGCATCATCCGCCACTGAATCCCGCTGCGGGCGACGTACCGAATCCCGTTGACGATTTTGCGTCTGGGAACGGTTTCGCAGAAGGTGCTCTCGTCAACGGGCGGCAACAGTGGTTCAATAAGGGTCCACTCGGCATCGGTGAGGTCGCTCGGATACGCAGCGCGATTCATCTCGATAGCCTAGCAAATTCCCCATTCTCTGGGCCTCAGACAGCCTCTCAGCGAGGTCTGAAGCCGGGCCGTCAAACGCCCACGATGTTTTACCAATCAACGATGTTTTACTAATCAAATGGACCAATCACACAAACCGCTCCGGAAACTCGGTTTTGAAGTGTCCCCAGGTCTCCGGGGTGCGCGGCTTGCCGGTTTCCTCGGTCCACATCCAGTAGGGGGTGTAAAAACTCCGCGCCTGCCGGACCTCCTCGCGGAAGATCTCGGCGCTCACGCCGCCCTGGGCGATCAGGCCGCTGGTTTCAAAGCGCCGCAGTACCCCGGAGCGGTCATACGGCACGGTCCTGATGCTCGGCTGCCACTGGGGCAGGCCGTCCGGCCCCGTTTCGATGCCCAGCAGCAGGTACTGGGCGCGGGGATCGTCGTTGAAGGGCGCACCCACCGCGCCGGTATTGAGCACCAGGCGTCCGCCCGGCAGCGGCTGAATCATCGGGCGGTGGGTATGCGAGCCGACCAGCACGCACGCGCCCGCCTCGCTGAGCAGTTCGTCCAGACGAGTGGGCGGGGTCGAAGCGCCCAGGCTCTCGCGGTAGTAGGCGTGGCTGCCGTGCGCCACCTCGATGTCGCCCAGGCCGCCTACGCCCAAGCCGCCTGTACCCGGTCCGCCTATATTCAGGCGCTGGGTCATCGGCCAGCTCATGATGGTCCCGATGTGTCCGGCCTGCTCCAGCTTGGCGGCGCTCCAGGCGGTCGCGGCCCAGAACGGATCGTCGAACCAGTCGCCGGGCAGCGTTTCGTCGCGGCTCAGCCACAGCCGCATCAGATCGTCGTGGTTGCCGAGGGTAAACAGGGGCGCGGTCTTCAGGTTCAGCAGCGTGTCCATCGCCTGCACGCTGTCTGGGCCACGGTTGACCACATCCCCGTTGACGTAGAGCCGCTCGGCGCCCTGAAGCTGGATGTCGGCGAGCACCGCCGCGAGGGCGTCCTGGTTGCCGTGGATGTCAGCGATGAAGGCGAGGCGCACGGGCGGCATTCTAGAGCCTGGGCCTGCTCGGCTTGGTAACGGCGTGCCGGTCAATGTGTCTGCTCGGCCTCCGTCCTGGTCGGGCCTGGTGCCGTACAGTGACCGTATGCCCTACACAGACCGTCCCTACAAAGACCGTATGGTGGATGCACTGATCGGAGATACCCCCCTCGTCAAGCTCAGCAAGGTCACCCAAGCCGGAATGGCCGAGGTGTTCGTCAAGCTGGAGGGCCAGAACCCCGGCGGCAGCATCAAGGACCGCACCGCCCTGGGCATGGTCGAGGACGCCGAGCGGCGCGGCGTGCTCAGGCCCGGCGGGACCATCGTGGAGCCGACGAGCGGCAACACCGGCATCGGGCTGGCGCAGGTGGCGGCGGCGCGGGGCTACCGGCTGATCCTGACGATGCCCGCCAGCATGAGCGAGGAGCGCAAACGGACCCTGGCCGCTTACGGCGCCGAACTGGTGCTGACCGATCCGGGCCGCCGGATGCTGGCCGCCATCGAGGAAGCTGAACGCATCGCCGAGCAAGGCGGCGCCTGGATGCCCAACCAGTTTACCAACCCCGCCAACCCCGCCACCCACGAGGCCACCACCGGCCCGGAACTCTGGGGGCAGATGGAAGGCAACGTTGACGCTTTTGTCTACGGCTCCGGCACGGGCGGCACCATCACCGGGGTCGGGCGCTACCTGCGCCGCATGAACCCGGAGGTGCAGATCTACGCGGTGGAACCGGCCCGCAGCAACGTCTTGTCGGGCGGTGAGCGCGGCGAGCACGGCTTTCAGGGCATGGGACCGGGCTTCATTCCGGCGAATCTGGACCGCAGCCTGCTGACCGGCGTCATTCAGGTCTGGGAGGAGGACGCCTATCCGCTGGCCCGCCGCCTGGCGCGGGAGGAGGGCCTGTTCGTGGGCATGTCGTCGGGCGGCATCGTCTGGGCCGCGCTGGAGCTGGCCCGCACTTTGGGGCCGGGCAAGCGCGTCGCCACCATCGCCTGCGATTCGGGGGCACGCTACCTCAGCACGGCGCTGTTCGACGGCCAGCACGACACGCCCGGCGATTACCTGCCGTACTCGCGTGAACGTGCCGGGGCGCAGGTGCAAGCAGCGCACTGACCGGGCGCCGACAGGCAAAAAAACGGACAGGAGGCGCCGGGGGGTGGCGCGACCTGTCCGCTTTGGAGGGGAGATGAGCGTAGTGTTCTGGGGAGACAACACTCACTCACCACACTACGGCCCCAACTCTGGCAGAACACTGACACAAGTCTCAGATCTCAGAGTCTCAGAAGACCTTGAGCTGCCGTTGGCGGCGCGTTCACTGGCCGGACAGACAGCTTTCATGGTGCTCGGCATCTTGATTCGCGCCGGACGTTCATCCATACCGCACAGTCCGCATCAGTACGACAGGACGCTGCTGTTGCCGCTGACCGGATCGAAGACCATCAGGGCACGCTCCATGCAGATTAGCAGCAGTGGGCTGCCGGGAACGGCGAAGACGCGCGGCTCATCGTCGCTGATCGGCGATTTCAGTGGGCCGGAGAGCGCCGGAACAGGGCTGCGGTTGCCGCTGCTGAGGTCCACCTTGGTCATCTCGAAGCCGTTGCCACCGTCGCCGACCCGCACGCTGTAGAGCCCCGCCGCGCTGACGGCCAGCCCCTTGTAGCCCACGCCGCGCTCGCCCTGGCCGCGCCTGGAGCTGGGCGTGCGGTTGACGGCGGACACCAGGGCGCGCTCGCCACTGGCCGGGTTCAGGCTGGTCAGCAGCGCCTCGTTGCCGAAGCCGTGTACGGCGTAGACGGTGTTGCCCGCGAAGGTCATGGCGCCGATTTCGAGTCTGGGCGCCTTGAAGCCGCTGCCCGTCTTGTCGCCGAGCTGGAAGTCGTAGTAGGAAAACAGCTCGCAGCGTCCACCCCTGATGCGGGCGAAGCCGAAGCCGCTGCCGTTGGGGTTGTTGTTGAGCCCCAGATACACCGCGCCGCCCGCATCGACGGCCATGCCGAACGGCGAGGGGATCAGGCGGCGCCCGTCGGCGCTCTCCAGGCAGCGGCGCCCCCGGTCGTACTGCTCCTTGTCTTGCAGGCCGCCGGGGTGGGTGTCGCCCGCGACCTCATCGGCCCAGATCAGCGAGCGGTCGCCCGTTTTGGCGTTGACCTCGACCAGTTGGGTGCGCGAGGTCGAATTGGCGTTGATGAGCGCCACGTAATTGCCGTTCGGCAGCGGCTTGACATCCCGGATGCCGCCCAGGACGTAGGCGGGCAGCTCGGTGGTGCCGTCGCGGAGCTTGTACATCAGCGTACTCTTGCCCCGGCTGGTGTTGGCGTCGGCCATGCCCGATACCAGCGTCCGGTTGCCGGTCGCCAGGTCCACCGAGACGATGATGCCCTGATCGCCCAGACTCACCGCGAAGATCCCCGCGCCGCCCTGCACGAAGCCGCCCACGATCTTATCGCCGAAGCCGCCGTTGTAGAACGGCACGCCCTCGCCGATGGTGGCGACGTTGGCGGTGCTAGGCCGCTTGCAAACTGCTGTGTCCGACTGTTTGGCACAATCGACGACCTTGACGCCCGCCGCCTGGGCCGAGCCGAGGGTGCTCACCAGTCCACCGAGCGCCAGCACCACACCGATTCGTAGTCTGTTCACGTGTTTCTCCCTGTGGGCTTCAGACGGACTTGTACCAGACGGACTTGTACCGAACGGACTTGTACCGAACTGACTTACAGCCGACGAGCCACCGAGTCAGTGCCTGCTGTGCTGACGCGCAGGGCAGTGCTCCCAGCACGACGCAAAGGCGGAACATTAACTGACCATAAGTCTACAGGGCCGGGGCCTGCTCGCAGGGCCAGACAGACCACCCAGAGCAGTACTCCGAATTACGCCACGGGGAAAACAGCCTCCCCGCGCCTCCATTCTGCGCCTTGCTCAGTTAAAACTACTCGCTCCGCTCGGTCATAAAAAGACCCTTTTTATGACATCTGCTCTAGGCAGGCACCCGCTTGCCCTTGGACCGGGGCCATCAGCGCTTCCAGCGGGCGCCGTCCCTGGTGTCCTCCACCGTCACGCCGACCCCGGCCAGTTTGCCGCGCAGGGCGTCGGAGGCGGCGTACTGCTTGCTCAGGCGGTAGTGCTGCCGCGCTTCGAGCACCACGTCCATCAGCGTGCCCACCAGGGCCGTGTCGTCCTGAGCGCCGACCGCTCCGGCACCTGCGGCGAACAGCCCCAGCACGCTGCCGCCCAGTTCCAGATACGCCGCCCGCGCCGCCTCCAGCGCGTCCCGGCCCGGCGATTGTTGATGAGCTGCACCCGCCAGCGCCGCGTTCACGTCGGTGGTCAGGTTAAACAGCGCCGCCACCGCACGGGGCGTGTTGAAATCGTCGCTCATGGCCGCCTCGAAGGCGCTCACATGGGTGCGAACCTGCGCCAGCAGCGGGTCGCCCGGCTTCTCAGGGGCACCCGGCAGGCGGCGCAGGGTTTCGCTCAGGGCGTCGTGGAGGCGCCGGTAGCCGCTGTGGGCCGACACGAAGCCCTCCTCGCTGAATTCGGTGATCGAGCGGTAGTGGCTGCCGATCAGCAAAAAGCGCACGATCTGCGGGTCCACGCGCTTAAATAAATCGATCAGCGTGGTGAAGTTGCCCTTGGATTTGCTCATCTTCTCGCCGCCGATGGTCAGCATGTTGTTGTGCATCCAGTAGCGGGCGAACGGGTGGCCCGCCGCCTCGGCCTGGGCGATCTCGGCCTCGTGGTGCGGGAATTCCAGATCGAGGCCGCCGCCGTGGATGTCGAAACTTTCGCCCAGGTACTTCAGGCTCATGGCCGAGCATTCGATGTGCCAGCCGGGAAAGCCGACGCCCCAGGGTGATTGCCACCGCATGATGTGCCCGGCCTCGGCCCGCTTCCAGAGCGCGAAATCACGGGGGTCTCGCTTCTCGCCGCGCACGGCTTCCCGCGTGCCCTCCTCCTGGTCGTCGAGCTTGCGGCCTGAGAGTTTGCCGTACTCCGGCCAGCTCCGCACCTCGAAGTAGACGCTGCCGTTCGCCTCGTAGGCGTGCCCGCGCCGGGTCAGCTCCTCGATCAGCTCGATCTGCTCCGGAATGTGCCCGGTGGCGCGTGGCTGGATGCTGGGCCGCTGCACGCCGAGCCGGGCCATGTCGTCCATGAACGACCAGTAGTACTTCTCGGCCACCTCGATGGGCTCCAGCCGTTCCAGGGCGGCGCGGGCCAGCATTTTATCTTCGCCGTCGTCGGAGTCGTTCTGGAGGTGGCCCACGTCGGTGATGTTGCTGACGTAGCGCACCGCGTAGCCCCGGTGGGCCAGGTAGCGGCGGATCACATCGAAGGCGACCTCCTTTTTGGCGTGGCCCAGGTGCGCGTCGGAATACACGGTGGGTCCGCACAGGTACATGCCGACCTTGCCCGGTACGCCCGGCTCGAATATCACTTTGCGGCGGCTCAGCGAGTCGTGCAACTCGATGTCAGGCAGCTCCAGATCGGGGAAGAAGGCGCTGAGCGCAGAGGTGTCGGGCAGGCGGGTCAGGGTCATGGGGTCTTCTCCGGGGGTGAGGTGGTTCTCCGGGGGTGGGGTGGTCAGGCGGGTGGCCGTCAACGAAAAACCGCGCTCGGCATCCGGCGCGGTCGACACGGCAGTGCTCTGAGGCCGGTCAACCGGGGCGGCGGCAACAGGTATTGACGGTGGTGAGGCTAGGCGACATGAGGGCAGTATAGCAGCCTGCCCAGCCCGTGCTCAGACTGGGTAGCACCTCCATGAGTGCCGTGTATGAATGGCGTTCAGGCGCCCCATCTCCCTAGAGCAGATTTCACAAAAAGGCCATAGGATAGGCAGCCCCGAACCAGCCGAGGACATCCTGAACTGTTACGGCATCAAGGGCCTTCCCAATAGCACTCCAGAGCGATGGCAGGTCGCGCCACCGCCCAGCCCTGACC
>NZ_JANYGJ010000062.1 GCF_025362455.1 Deinococcus sp.
TGTCCTCGTGAACGGACGCCCATGAGGACGCCACTCGTCCCCATGAGGATGCCACTCCTCTCCTGCGGAGCTTTGCAAGTCCGCCTGGGCACGCCTGCCCGCGTCTTGGCCTGAACAGCGCCGCTGGCGACGCTAGGCCGCTTCTTGGGCAGAACGGACGCGCCTGCGGGCCGCCAGACTGCCACACGCTAGACTGCACAGCATGAGTATCCTTCCCGACTGGCGCATCCGCGCTCTGGCCCAGGGCGGCATGATTAGCCCCTTTGAAGACCGCCTGGTGCGCACCGCTGAGAATGCCAGCGTTATCAGCTACGGCCTGAGTTCCTTCGGCTACGACCTGCGCTGCGCCGACGAATGGAAGGTGTTTACCAACGTCATGAGCGCCGTGGTGGACCCCAAGCACTTCGACGAGCGCAGTTTCGTGGACATCAAAGCCAATGAAATACTGATTCCGCCGAATTCGTTTGTGCTGGCCCGGAGTCTGGAGTACATGAAGATTCCGGATAACGTGATGGTGGTGGCGCTGGGGAAATCGACGTATGCACGGTGCGGAATTGTAGCAAATGTTACACCCCTGGAGCCCGGCTGGGAAGGTCATGTGACTCTGGAATTCTCCAACACGACGCCGCTTCCGGCCAAGATGTACGCCTTCGAGGGCTGTGTGCAACTGCTGTTCTTCGAGGGCGAGCGCCCCGAAGTCAATTACCGTGACCGGGCGGGTAAATATCAGGGTCAGACCGGCGTGACGCTGCCCAAGCTGTGACAGAAGTCCAGCGGCCTTCCTCAAGCGTTCATTTCTGAAGCGGCCTTGAGGCAACGTCCAGCCACGGCGGGCGGCCAGCCTCCAGACTGCCGCCATGCCTGACAAAGACGACAAGAACAAGGGACATACCAGCCAGCCCGGCCAGTTTGGGCGCAACGAAAAGGAAGTCCACGAGATAGAGGACGGCCACAAGCCCTCGTTCAAGTCCGCCAATGACCGCGAGGCCGAGGCGCCGCGCAACGACGAGCACGAGGGCCTCAAAGAGAAAAAAGATCTGGAAGAGGCCCGCAGCGTACCGGCCAGCAAGCAGGGCTGAAGCGGCAGATCGACACGCGCCCCGGCGACTGGGCGCGTGTCGTCATTTGGGGCCGCATTGAATGGCGTTCAGTCGATGGCCGTGATGCTCAGCGTGCCTGTGGCGGCCTCGCCCTCGATGCTGACGAGTTGCAAGCGGCAGGCCAGGTCGTCGCGGCCACACTCGCGCACCAGGTAATTCAGGGCGGCCCGCCGCATCAGCTCCAGCTTGCGGGGCGTCACGCTTTCCAGGGCGCTGCCGAAACGGGCGCCGCGCCGCTGCCGGACCTCGCTGAAGTAGAGGACGCCGCCCCGTTCGGTCACCAGGTCGATTTCGCCGCCGGGAATGCGGTAGTTGCGGGCCAGCAGGCTGTGGCCCTGTGAGCGCAGCACCTCCAGGGCGCGGTTCTCGGCGTCGGCTCCTTTCATGAGCACAGTATGGACGCAGGTCAGTGGCCCGCAACATGCCCCCACCGTGAGGCAGGGGCTGGATGTTCCGGTGGCTGGATGTTCCGGCCTCAGTTGCGAGGTGGCGAATCCTGACCCTGCTGGCCCTGACCCTTCTGATCCGGGCCGGAGCCGCGAGGGCCACCGTCTCTGCCGCCAGGTCCGCCCATACCAGGTCCGCCCATGCCGGGGCCGCCCATCTGATCGGCCTGCGCCAGATCGATGACCCGCTCGCCGCCACGCCCGCCCTGAACCACCGCGAACGTGGCGCCCGCCGGAGCCTGAGCCACCACCGGATTGACCGGGCGGGGCCGGGCCAGGGTCTCGCCGGGTGTGGGGACGGCGCGTCGGCTACCGGTCTGGCCTTGTGGACGAGCGGGCCGGGTCAGCGTCAGCGTGCTGATGATCTTGCCGCCCTTGCTGGGGTCGGCGGTGTAGTAGGTGACCTTCAGGTCGGGGGCGTTCTGGCCGGGCTGCCTCTGTGACCGGCGATTCTGGGTCTGGTCGGGCTGGGTCTGATTGGGCTGAATCTGGCCGTTCCTGGCCTGAATATTCTGCGCGGCAGTGTTACCCACGCTGGCGGCCATCGCGGGAACGGCCATCACCCCGGTCAACCCCAGGGCGAGCAGCAGACGGGCGGCAGTGGTGCGGGCGGAATTGACATGGGCGGTCATCTTGATGGTCTCGTTCATAGGATTCTCCGTTGGGGAAGGCCGGTTGCGCGGGCCTGCTTTCCTTGCCCGGCAGTCTGAGGGGCGGCGGTGAAGGCGGAGCGAATGTCAAACCCGGATTTTGCCCAGATGAATTCAGCTCAGATGAATTCGGCTCAGATGCACGGCTCACCCGGTTCAGAGCCTGAGCTGCATGTGCAGCGCACTCAGCCGCCGCTCGCCCAGCTTCAGCGAGTCCGGCTCCTCGCCCCAGACGGTGAATCCCAGGCGCTCGTAGAGCCTGCGGGCGGCCAACTGAGTGCTGGTCACGCTCAGGCCGAACACCTCCAGCTCCGGCATGGCCCGCGCCTGGACGATCAGCGCCGACATCAACGAGCGCCCCAGCTTCAGCCCCCGCACTTCGGGCGCCACGTACACCGCGAAAACCTCGGCTCGGTGGCGGTGTCTGGGAGCGCTGCTGCGGGCCAGCGTGGCTATTGCGACGAGTGGCGTGCCCGTAGGTCCAGTAGGTGTAGGTTCGGCGCTGACGAAGGCGCCCAGCGTCAGGCAGCCTGGCGTGGGTGCCAGGCGCTCGGCGACGGCCCCCAGCGTCCGGGCCTCGTACTCCTCGGCGCTGGTCAGGTAGGCGCTGGCCTCGCCCCGCAGGGCACGCAGGCGCAGCTCGCGGTAGGCCGGGGCGTCGGCGGCGTGCAACACGCGGATGGCCGGGGCAAAGGCTGAGGCGCGGGGCGAAGTCACGGCCCCAGTCTGAGGCCGGAGCCTGCGCTGCGCTACTGGGCTACCGGGCTAGCGGGCTACCAGGATGCCAGAATGCCCCCCATGACCTCGCCTGATTCCCGGCCTCCCGGCAAACATCAGGTCGCGCTGATCGCCCACGACAAGAAGAAACTGGAACTGGCGCTGTTCGTCCTGAGTCACCGAAGCGTGCTCTCGCGCTTTTACCTGGTCGCCACCGGCACCACCGGAGGCATCTTGCAAAAGCAGACGGGGCTCGATGTCGAGCGCTTACTCTCCGGGCCGCTGGGCGGCGACCAGCAGATCGGAGCCCGCATCGCGCAGGAACAGGTGCTGGCGGTCTTTTTCTTCCGCGACCCGCTGACCGCCCAGCCGCACGAGCCGGATGTCAGCGCCCTGCTGCGCCTGTGCGACGTCCACGACATCCCGCTGGCCACCAACCCGGCCAGCGCCGAGGCCCTGATGCTGTGGCTGGCTCAACTAGAGCAGATGTCATAAAAAGGGTCTTTTTATGACCGAGCGGAGCGAGTAGTTTTGACTGAGCAAGGCGCAGAATGGAGGCGCGGGGAGGCTATTTTCCCCGTGGCGTCATTCGGAGTACTGCTCTGGAGCTGCCCGGACTGGAGAGGGTCGTGCAGGAATAGACTGATCTGCGGCCAGCCCACCAGTTTTGCCCTACATTAAGCTTATGAAACCCTCCGCCGCCGTGGCGAGCCTGCTGACCGCCGCCCTGATCTCCCCTGCCACTGCCCAGAGCGCCGCCCAGACAAAGCCCCAGACCAGCAAAACAGCGCCGAGCACCTCTTTCGGCGTCAATACCCTGGGCGCTCAGGTCACCTACGACACCGGCACCTTCGCGCTGCGCCTGAGTGTCGGTGGCCGCACGGCGCTGGGCCTGGTGTACGGCGTGGGCGCCGACGTGGCCGCGCTGTACCCGGTCTACCAGGACACCCAGGCCGCCTCCAAGCTCTCGCTCGGCGCGGGCGTGGACGTGAACTATTTCTTCGCCAGTCCATTCCTGGGCAACGGCGGCGATATCAACGGCAGCGTCGTGTCGTACCGCCCGCACGTGCTGCTCAACTACGAGCACAGCATGAGCCTGAATTCCAGCTTTTTTCTGGAGACCAGCCTGGGGTACGCCTTCATTCCCAGCATCGGCGCCGCCATCTACCCCGGCCTGCGGCTGGGCCTGAACTTCCACTGATGCCAGCCCCAGCGTGGATGCCAGCCTGGATGCCCACACGGATGATCCGTTGCGCGGCCCTGAGCACCCTGAGCCTCGCCAGCCTGGCCGCCGCGCAGACCCAGAATGTCCAGAGCAGGCCCCAGACCTACTTCGGCGTCAATACCCTGGGCGCCCAGGTCACCTACGACACGGGCAGTTACGCGCTGCGGCTGGGCGCGGGTGGACGAACCGTGCTGTATGTCTTCGGCAACGGTGTCGGGCTGGACGCCGATGTGCTGTTTCCGGTCAGCGGCTCACTGGAGACGCCGACCCGCTTCTCGCTCGGCGGCGGACTCGACCTGAACGCCTACGCCAGCGGCTACTTCCTGACCTGTAGCCTCGACGCTGGCTGCGCCGGGTTTCCGAACCTCTTCAGCCTGCGTCCGCACCTTCTGGCGCAGTACGAGTGGCGCCTGAACCCCAAGCTGACCCTCTTCACCGAGGGCAGCCTGGGCTACGCCATCTCGAACGTCGGCAGCGTGGTGTATCCCGGCGTCCGGCTGGGGCTGAATTTCCGTTGAAGCGGCAGCGGGAATATGACTCAGCGGGAATATGACTCAGCCGTCTTCGTCGTCCGGCTCGGCAGGCTCAGTATCTGTTTCAAGCTCAGTGTCCAGTTCCGGCTCGCCCACGCCCTGAAAGCGGGCGTGCATCTCGGTGGGCGTTTCGTTGCCGCTGTTCAGGGGGCCGGTGTCCACGCCACTGATCAGGATCTCGCCTTCCTGCGCCGGAGTCTGGTCTGGCTGTGTCATGGAGGTACTGTACTCCCGATCCGTGCTCCCGATCTGCTCTAGAGCAGATGTCATAAAAAGGGTCTTTTTATGACCGAGCGGAGCGAGTAGTTTTAACTGAGCAGGACGCAGAATGGAGGCGCGGGGAGGCTGTTTTCCCCGTGGCGTAATTCGGAGTACTGCTCTAAGCTGACCCGGATGCAGGAGTGCCTGACCGTCACCACCGCCCAGCAGGCCCGGTTGCTGCTGTCGCTGCGAAACGCGCAGATACTGGGCGCCCTGATCGGCCAGCCGGAGGGCGCAGCGGGCCTGAGCGCCGCCGAGGTCACGCTGGAGGTGCCGACGCCGCTGAAGGCCGTTCACCGCACGCTGGGGCAACTCCTGAGCGCCGGGCTGATCGAGCAGACCGGGCTGCGGCCCCGCGCCGGGCGGAGCTGCAAACTCTACACCGCCAGAGCACGCAGCTACCAGGTGCCGCTGGCCCTGAGCGACGCCGCCGGACTGCGCGAGCTGCTGGACGCCGCCTACCGGCCTTTTCTGGACGCCTTTGGCCGCCACCAGGAAGGCCGCCTGCTGGACCAGGGTCTGGACACCGTGCGGCTGTCACTGATCGGCAGCCAGCTCCTCTACAGCCTGGTCGGGCCGCAGGGAACAGCGCTGGAGAGCGGCACCTACGGACATTTTTCGGCCACCATCCTCAGTCCGGCGCACGCGGGCGAGTTGCAGGCCGAGCTGCGCTCACTGGGCGAGAAGTACCGGCAGAGCGACCCGGACGGTCAGCCGTACCTGCTGGGCATGCTGTTCTCACCGGGCGAGCTGGAGAGCTGAGTCAGTGCGCCGCAGCCGCCTTCCTGGGCACCAGATGCATCAGCGCCACGATGATCCCGCCCAGGAGCACACCCACAAGCGCCGAGCCGAGCGTCTCGACCAGCCAGCCGACCAGGCCAGCCGCGAACGGCACCGCTTTGGCCGCGCCCACCGACAGCTCGTGCAGCCAGTGATTCGGGCCGCCCAGCCCGAAGTTCTCCAGGCCCACCAGAATGATGTGTCCGCCCACCCACAACATTGCCGCCGTGCCGATCACCGACAGGGCCGACATCACCACCGGCATGCCCCTGACCAGCCCTCGCCCCACGCCACGTGCCAGGCCAGAGCGACTTTTAGCCAGCTTCAGCCCCACGTCGTCGGCCTTGACGATCAGCCCGACCACGCCGTAGACCAGCGCCGTAATCAGCAGGGCCACCACGATCAGAATCAGCGTGCGGGGCAGCAACGGCTGGTCGGCGACCTCGGCCAGCGAGAGGGCCATGATCTCGGCGGACAGAATCAGGTCGGTGCGGATCGCCCCGGCGACCATCTGCTCCTCGTGGGCGCTGCTGGCGAGCTTGCTGGCCGTATCGGTCGGCTCCTCGTGGTGCCCGGAGACGGCCTCATACAACTTCTCGGCGCCCTCGAAGCACAGGTAGGCGCCGCCCAGCATCAGAATCGGCGTGATGGCCCAGGGCAGAAACTGGCTGAGCAGCAGCGCCACCGGCAAAATGAACACGATCTTGTTGCGCAGCGAGCCCACGGCGATGCGCCAGATGATCGGCAGCTCGCGGTCCGGCGAAAAACCGGTGACGTAGCGTGGTGTGACCGCCGTGTCGTCCACCACGATGCCGATGGCCTTGACGCCCGCCTTGCCCGCCGCCGCCCCGATATCGTCGATGGACGCCGCCGCCAGCTTGGCAATCGCCGCCACGTCGTCGAGCAGGGCCACCAGACCGCCGCTCACGCCGGGCTCCGCCGAATACCGAAACAGGAAAAAGAGAGGGGCATCAGATGGGCAGTCTAGCAATTCATCCTGGTGTTATCTCCGGCCTGGTGAAAGGAGTGTTTATCAACGCCGGTCATCAGGTTGCGGGGCTGCCTTCCCGCTCCAGCGGCTCGCGGCTCAGCGCCCAGCGCCACACGGCGGTGGCCATCAGGGTCACGGCCCCGGAGGCGGCGAACATCGTCCAGATCGGCACCCTATCGGCCACCGGAGCCAGCAGCAGCAGGGTGAGCGGCATGCCGGTGGTGCTGACCATGTTCAGCAGGCTACCCACCCGCCCGAAATAGGCCGGGGCCACCAGCCCTATAAACAGCAGGCTGATGGCGCTGCTGACCAACGCCAGCGCCGCGCCCAGCAGCAGGGCCACCGCGTACATCTGCGGCGCCGTTCGGGTCAGGGCCAGCGTCAGCAGCAGCATACCCGCCGCCGCGAAGGCCCAGACGCTGAGCGCCCTGGGCTTCAGGCGCGGCCCCAGCCCCACCACCGCCAGGCTGCCGAGAATCTGCCCGCCGACGAGCATCCCGAAGAACAGGCCGTAGCCCGCCGCGCCCGCGCCCAGTTCCTTCATGCGGGGCAGCACCAGCATCTCCATCGGCGCCAGAGTAGCGTTGATAAAAAAGCCCAGCACCGGCAGCAGCGCCAGCGCCGTGCTGGAACGGGCGTAGCGCAGCCCACCCGTGAAGTCGGCCCAGAAGGAAGCCGGAACGCGCACCGGGCGCGGCGCGAAGCGCACCAGCAGCAGCAGGCCCGCCATCAGCAGAAAGCTCGCTCCGTCGGCGACCAGCAATCCCGCGCTGCCGAACACGCCCACCAGCACGCCGCCGCCGACCAGGCCCAGCAGGTTCATGGTCGAGTTGCTGCTCTGCATCAGGCCGGTCGCCCGCGCCAGATCACCGGGCCGCACCAGACCGGCCAGGACGCCCATGCCCGCCGGGCCGTAGAAGGCGCCCACCAGCCCGCCCAGGAAGGCCAGCACGTTCAGCGCCTCCACGCTGATCTGCCCGCGCAGCGCCAGCGCCCCCGCCGCGAGCTGAAAACCCCCGCGCAGCGCGTCGCCCAGCACCAGCGGCAGCCGCACCGGAAGGCGGTCGATCAGCGTGCCCAGCAGCGGCGAGAGCAGCCCCGGCAGCAAGGAGAGCGCCAGATTCACGCCCAGCGCCCCCGCCGAGCCGCTCAGCCTGTAGACCAGCAGCGACAGGGCCACGCCCGCCAGCGCACTGCCCAGCGCACTCTGCGCCGAGGCGAACCACCACAGCCAGAAGTTGAAATTGTGTTTCAGCGCGGGCAGGGCACTCGTCATGGGTCAAGTCTGCGGCCCGTGCTACTCGCCGGGGTAGATGCGGCGGCGAGTAGCTTCAGAGCCTGCCCAGCACAGCGTTCTGGACGTTGCACCGCGAACGGGGTCTCACGCTGAACGCAGTGAAGGGTCTGGAAGCTTGCCAGTGGGTCGTAACCAGTGGGTCGTAAAAGGCCCCGTCATGCTCACCTCGTCCGCCTGGAGGCCGGGGGATGCTTTCGGCAAGCTCAGCATGACCACCTGCCCTCTGATGGCAGCCTGAGCCCAGCATTCTGAAAACGGCTCTGCGACTCTTTCGAGGAGGCCGGGGGCAACAGAATTTTCAGAACGCTGTACTCAGCCGCTGCTCATATGGACTTCCGCTAGACTCCTGACTATGACCCCTATCCCGGCGCTGCCGTACCGCCCCAGTGGTGTGCTGTTCGACATGGACGGCGTGCTGACCGGCAACAACCAGTTTCACCGGCAAGCCTGGCAGGAAGTGGCCCTCTCTCACCTGAACATGACCCTCAGCGAGCACGACCTCGACACCAAGGTGGACGGCGGGCGCAATCCGGAGATCATGCAGCGCCTGACCGGACGAGTCCCCACCCCGGAGGAGACCGAAGCCTTCGCGCACATCAAGGAGGCTCGTTACCGCGAGCTGGCACGCGGCGAGCTGCGCGAGGTGGCGGGCCTGAGCGCCTACCTGGACGCCCTGGACCGGCGCGGCTTGCCCTACGCCCTGGTCACCAGCGCGGATCAGGTCAACGTGGATTTCGGGCTCTCGGCGCTGGGCCTCTCGCACCGCTTCGTGCTGCGAATTCTGGGCCATGACGTGCAGCAGGGCAAACCGCACCCGGAGCCTTTTTTGCGCGGCGCGGCGCTGCTGGGTCTGGAGGGCCGCGCCTGCCTGGCCCACGAGGACGCCGTGAACGGGGTCAAAAGCGCCGTGGACGCAGGCTGCACCGTCGTGGCCCTGAGCACCACCCAGACGCGGGAAGCGCTCCTGGCCGCCGGGGCGCGGTCGGTGGCGGCTGATTTTACCGGCTGGGCGAGCTGGCTGGAATAGGGGCGGCGTGTGGCGTGTGGGAACAGACGAAGGCGCAGGTCCATTCAGGGCTTGACGTTTCAGGGCTTGACGTTTCAGGGCTTGAGGGTGAAGTGGGCCTGCCAGTCATCTTTTTTCAGGTTGGTGTAGCGGCGCTCCGGCGGGTCGAAGGCCGGTTTACCCACGATATTGGGGCGAATGGTGCCGCTCCAGTTGCCGGGGAAGGTGCAACTGTAGTGCTGCCCGGCGTTCCAGGTGGCGCAGTTCGGGCCGATCTCGCCTGCGGGGGAGTTGACGCCGTTGACCTCGAAGCTGACCGGAGCGTTATTGGTGCCGATCAGATCGCCGCCCACCGAGACCTGGCCCGCGAAGGCGGCTTCGGCGGCCTTCAGGCTGGCGACTTCGGGAATGGTCTGGCCGCTGCGGGCGAGTTGCCGCGCCCCCTCGATGACGGCCCTGACGCGCTGCTGGTTGGGCTCCTGGCCCGGCTTGCCCTCGGCCCACCAGTTGAAGTTCTCGTTGTAGAACCAGGCCACCTCGTCGGCGGTGCGCAGAGCGTGGGTGATGTTGTGGCCCAGCGTCTGCTCGCGGGCCGCCCAGTCGGGAAAATAGTAGCCGATGAAGCGCGGCGACTTCCAGAGGTCGAGCACCCCGTCGGCGAAGATGGCCTGGCCCATCTGGACCTTGCCGTACCTGGCCCGGTTTTCCGGCGCGACCAGCGGCAGGGCGCGTTGCCGGACAGTGCGGCGCGACTCGTCGAAGTCGGCGGCGTGCAGGTAATAGTAGGCGTGCTCGTTGCCCTCGACCAGACTCGCACCCGGCGCCAGGGCGTCCAGCATGCCGTTTACAAAAGCGGGCCACAGGCCGTAACCGCTCCCCGAAAGATTGTTCTGGGTTTCAGCAGGCGTGGCGCCCTGCACATCGTCGGTGGCGCTGAGCAGATACAGGCTGTAAATCTGGATGCCGGGGTATTCACCCTGCATCGCCCGCATGAAGGCCGCTCCACGGGCGCGAACCCGCGTCTGAAACTGGGCAAAGTCGAGTTTACCCGCGCCCGGCTGATTGCCGTACTGCCAGGGATTGAGTTCGTAGGGTTCCATATCGAACATCACGCCGCGCAGACCTGCCGCCTTGGCTGCCCTGGCGACGAGCCGGGCGCTGCGCTCGGTCTGTGCCCAGTCGCCGTCACTGAGCCAGTCCCAGCCTGGCCCGGCGCCGCCGTACATGCTCAGGTAGCTGTTGGCCAGCTTGTTTGAGTTCAGCGCCCTGAGCGTCGCCACATCCCTGCTCACCTGCGCGGCGTCCAGACTCCCGCGCCGGAAGACGATCTGAGCGCCACTCAGCCGCAGAGTCAGGCCGTCGAAGGGAGCGGCGGCCAGCCGGGCCGGGTTGGCCTGGAGAATCTGCGGCGTGGGCATATCCCAGCCGTATTCGATCAGTTTTTTGGTGCTGGTGGCGCCCAGCTCGGCCAGCTCGTCCGGCAGAGCAGCGGGCTGAGCCTGGGTCGGCTGTGCTTGAGTCGACTGGGCTTCGGTCGACTGGGCCTGGCAGGCGCTGAGCTGACAGGTGCTGAGCAGCCAGAAACTCAGGATCAACTTTCGGGGAATCTGCGTCACGGCGCTCCTTTCCGGCACGCGCCGGGTGATTAAAACATTTGTCGTAAAAACCCCGTTGTTATGACCGACCAGCGGGGGTGAAACACGGCGAGCAGGACGCAGAATGGAGTCATTGGGAGGCCATTATCCCGATGACGTGATTCGGAGAACTGCTCTGGGGGCGCACCCCGAATGACCGGCTGTCCGTTTGAATATCCACCCATCATCCACCCGTCTTCATGAACGAGATGAAGATGATTGCGGTCTAGCTTACCCCGGCTGCCCTGGCCGCCAGGCGGCGTAGAGTACGGGTATGCACACCGCAGCGGCGTTTTTTTATTGGTTCGGAGCACTCCGGGCCTAGTCAGCGCTGCGCCGACCTTGCCCGCCCGGAGTTCCAGACCGGCGCGGGTTTTTTCTTGAATCCAGCCCCGATCACGTCCAGCCCCACATCCAGCACAGACCCACATCCAGCACAGACCCCACAAGGAGCCCCATGCCCGATCACGTCCAGGCCAACATTCACGTGTCCTCGTTTCAGCCGCTGATCACCCCTGAAGGGCTCAAGGCCCAGTTGCCGCTGAGCCCCGCCGCCGAGGCCACCGTCAGCAGTGCCCGCAGGGGCGTCGAGCGAATTCTGCGCCGCCAGGACCCCCGGCTGCTGCTGATCGTGGGGCCGTGCAGCGTCCACGACGAGGCCCAGGCGCTGGAGTACGCCGGGCGGCTCTCGAAGCTCCGCACCCAGTACGCCGACAGGTTGGAGATCGTGATGCGGGTCTACATGGACAAGCCGCGCACGACGGTGGGCTGGCGCGGCTACCTCAACGACCCCGGCATGAAGGGCGACAACGATTTCAACCTGGGCCTCCAGATGACCCGCCGCCTGATGCTGAAGATCAACGAACTCGGTATGCCGGTGGGCACCGAGCTGCTCGACCCCTTCGTGCCGCAGTACATCGACGATCAACTGGCCTGGGGCGCCATCGGGGCGCGCACCACCGAGTCACAGACCCACCGGGCGATGGTCAGCGGCGTGTCGGTGCCGGTGGGCTTCAAAAACGGCACGGGCGGCAACATCAAGCTGGCCGTGGACGCCATCGTCAGCGCACTCAAGCCGCACACCTTCCTGGGCATCACCGACCAGGGCCAGGCCGCCGTGGTCACCACCATCGGCAACCCCGACGGGCATGTGATTTTGCGCGGCGGGCGTTTCGGACCCAACTACGGCGGCGAGCACGTGCAGGAAACCCAGGGCCTGCTGGCCGAGGCTGGAGTCAGCGCGGGTATCATCGTGGACTGCTCACACCACAACAGCGGCTACCAGTTCGAGAAGCAACTCGGCGCCTGGCATGACGTGATCGCTCAGCGCGTGGCGGGCAACGACGCCCTGGTGGGCTTGATGCTCGAAAGCAACCTGATGGAAGGCAAGCAGAGCATTCCCGCCGACCTGGCAAGGCTGAGGTACGGCGTGTCGGTCACCGACGCCTGCGTGGGCTGGGAGAGCACCGAGGAGCTGCTGAGGTGGGCCTACGACCAGATGGGGAATGTGGTGAAGTCGGAAGTCGTGAGCTGAGCGCAATAGATTGAAAGCGGCCCGCCTGAGTGAGTGCTGGCGGGCCGGTTGTGGGATCAGGGAACAATGGGCATAGTGCGCTTTAAGAATTCTGCCCAGTCAGTCGCAGGCGGGTCGGGCAAGAGCTGGCCACCGTAAGTCAGATTGGTGATATTCCCGTTCACATCGCGCTTGAACACCGCGCCAGAATCGCTGAGCGAGGCCGCCTGGTCGCTGGGCAGCACGGCCAGGTAGATGCTGTTGTTGTAGTTCGGCGGGAGGTCGCGCAGCCGCTGACCCTGGGAGATCATCAGGAGTTGGTGGAGGATGGTCCAGCGGCCCAGCGGCAACGGTTTAAACGGTTTGAGTTGAGTGCCGTCGTCGATGGGAGGTAGCACGCCGTCCATCGCGCCGTCCATCGTCACCCGGATTTCAGAACTTGACACGGCGGTAATCGGCAGATGCTTCATGCCGGTGCAGACCGAGCTTCCAGGTCCAGCCTTCTTTAGATTCAGGTCCGGCGGATAGCCCGCTGCGCCGTCAGTGTAGCTGAGGGGGGAATTGACGGCCCGGACTGATAAAAACAGATTCCACTTCTGGGGACACGCCTCCGAGCCATCCTGACTGGACAGCAGCCAGCGTTCCTGATAACGGTAACTGCCCGGCCAGCGTTTGGATACGTCGTACTCGTTGACGGTAGAGAGCCCGTTGCCCTGAATCACGACATGGTTCGGCGTGACGTAGGCGTAATAGATGGCTTTGGTGGCTTTCGGGTAGGTAAGGACTGCACTGTTGTAATGCGCGTCAATTCCACGCGGCGCATCGGGCATGTTCCAGAGTCTCGCCATATCGTCCGGCGTCAGGTTGCTGTCGGTGATGGCAATGCCCTCTTTCGGCGGCATCAGGTTGTTGTAGACCCACCAACTGCCCGTCGCCAGCGACATCAGGCCCAGCACCGTCCAACCCAGGATTCGGGTGCGGCTCAGCAGGCTCCGGCTGCCCAGTCGCACGGTGCCCATCGCCTGCACCGCCAGAAACTCCGCCTCCTGACGCGCAAAACCCTTCGCCTCCAGCACGGCGACCTGTTCGAGCAGGTGGCTTCGCAGCTCGGCGGCGGCGTCCAGGCGCTCGGTTCTGGGGAGGCCCAGCGTGGCGCGGTGGATGTACTCGTTCAGGCTGAGCACCTTACCAGCGCGGCGGGTGGCGCGGCGGGTCATGCCAGCCGCCCGATCAGCAGCCGCTCAGTCAACAACAGCGAATCGAGCGCCCCGCGCAGCTTGTTCCACTCGGCTTTCTTGGCGCCCAGCGCGGCGTGGCCGCTGTCGGTGAGTTGGTAGTACTTGCGCGGCGCCCCGCCCGTGGTGCTCTCCTGCCACTCGCTCTCTATCCAGCCTGACTTGACCAGCCGGTGCAGCGCCGGATACAGACTGCCCTCGCGCAGATCGAATAATCCCCCGCTGCGGGCGTTGACGTGGTGCATGATGTCCAGGCCGTAGCGCGGCTGGAGTTCAAGCGCCGAGAGCAGGGCCAGGTCGAGCGTGCCGGACTTGAGCGGGGTCATGGGTACAGTGTAATGCAAGGTAGTAGGCAGTGCAAGGTAGCGGGTCGTGCAAGGTAGCGATTCGGTCCAGCATGGCGCCTGTCATTCGCAGCACACGACTCACCAACACACACAGCCGCCCGCCCCGCCGCTCCACAATACGGACCATGCCCTCCCCCTCCTCCCCCACCACCCAGTTCATCGTCATCGGCGTATCCGGCAGCGGCAAGACCACGCTGGGCCGCGCCCTGGCCGAGCATTTCGGACTGCCGTTCCTCGACGCCGACGACTTTCACACCCATGAGGCGAAGGCCCAAATGGAGCGCGGCGAGGGGCTTACAGACGCCGAACGCCAGCCCTGGCTAGGGCGCCTGCGAGCCGAGCTGAACGCCCACACCGCCCGAAACGAGGGCGTGGTGCTGGCCTGCTCCGGCCTGAAGCGGGCCTACCGGAATGTGCTGCGCAACGCGTCCACCCGGTTCATTTATCCGGACGTGCCCCCGGCACTGCTGCGTACCCGCCTGGAGCAACGGCGTGGCAGTTACGCGACCCCCGCGCTGCTGCCCAGCCAGCTCGCCGCCTTCGAGCCGCCGGACGCCAGCGAGGCGCTGATCGTGCCGGTGAGCGCCCGGAGCACCACCCAGTCAGTGCTGGCCGAGGTGCTGGCCCGCCTGGAGGCCCAGCATGCCCTCTAAGACGGTGCGCAAGATGGGCGGCGGGCTCAAACCCTCCGAGCGGCCCCAGAAAATCTGCCCGGTGTGTGGGCGCCCGTTTAGCTGGCGCAAAAAGTGGGAGCGCGACTGGGATAGGGTGATCTACTGCTCGGACAAATGCCGCGCCCAGGGCAAGGCAACGTGACCGGCGCCGTGAGTCCCGCCTACGGCCTGGTCTGCATGACGGTGGGGCCTGAGCTGCACTTCCGGACCATCACGCTCAGCCGCTACCGCTCGCTGGACGCGGCGGCGAGGCTGGCCGCCCTGCGCAGCCTGTACGCCGACAACACCGCCCGGCTGAAGAGCGCGGCGGCCTACTGCGCGGCGCGGGGCATCCGGCTGTTCAGGATGTCGGCGGCGCTATATCCGGTGCTCGACCTGATCGGTGAAGGCACCGGTTACGACGTGCTCAGCGAACTCGCGCCGCAGCTCCGGGCCGCCGGGCAGGCGTTCATGGACGCCGGAATCCGGGTACTGATCCACCCGGAGCAGTACATCGTGCTCAATTCCGAGCGCTCAGAGGTGAGGGCCAGCAGTCTGCATCAGTTCATGACCCACGCCGAGGTGATGGACCGCCTGGGCTTCGGGCGCACACCGTACCACTGCATGATCCTCCACGGCGGCAAGGGGGGCCGCGCCAATGAGCTGACCGAGATCATCCGCGACCTGCCCGACGCCGCGAGGTTGCGCCTGGCGCTGGAGAACGACGAATATGCTTTCGGCCCCGCCGATCTTCTGCCGGTCTGCCAGGCCACCAACACCCCGATGGTCTTCGATGCCCACCACCACATCATCCACGACAAGTTGCCCGACCAAGATCATCCCAGCGTCCGCGAGTGGGTTCTGGCCGCCCGCGCCACCTGGAGCCCGCCGGAGTGGCAGGTCGTCCACCTGAGCAACGGCGCACAGGGACCGCAGGACCGCCGCCACAGCCAGCTCATCGGCGATCTACCGGGCGCCTACTTCGACGTCCCGTGGATCGAGGTCGAGGCCAAAGGCAAGGAGGACGCGGTGCTGGCGCTGATGGAGCGGGGGAATAGGGGGAAGTAGGGGGTGGGAAGTAGGAAAAGATGGAGGGCGCGGTATGCAGTACGCGGGGCGCGGGAAAAAAGAGGGGCATGCGCTGGCGCTCACTACCCCTCACCCTGCTGCTGCGCAGCGCCCCTCTGCAAGCAGGTCTTCGACTCTCCCGCAGGGGGCGAGGGGTCAACAATGCCCATCCAGACGCTGTTTTCCGCTGGAGTAGACCACTACCTTCCAGCGAGGTCAGTTATGGGCGTATGTGGAGCACGGGCGCCCCACGTCACCGGCCACGATGTGGAGAACGCGGCGAAAAATAGTGCGTTTGGGACGAACTGGATGTACCATCCTCAGCGGAGCGCAAACCCCCTCCAAGGTTCTATTGACACGTAGGCTAGTCAAGAGAGGTGAGGGGCCGTCCCAGAACCTGTGGCCAGTTGCGCCCCACCGGGGCGGGGGCGTCTTCTTGTTCAGAGCGGCACCCGTATGGGGCCTGACCGCTTGGGCAGAGCGGCACCCGTATGGGAGGAGTGGCGTCCTCATGGGGAGGAATGGCACCCTCATGGGTGTCCGCTCATGACGACAGTCCGTTCACGACGAAGGGCCTGCCCGCTGGGGGGTGGGGGTGCAGACGCATTGGCAAGGAGCTGAAGCCTAAAAAAGCAACATCACCGCCCCAAGCACGTCCAACGCACAAACACCAAGCCCCCAACTACAACGCCCCGTTCAGCTCGTCGCGGAAGCCCTGGGCCGCTGCCCTCGCCGCCGCCACGTCCAGCCCAGCGGCGTACTGAATACCCCGGCTGGCACTGACCACCGCGCCCACCCCACCCGGCAGGAAGGCCCCGGCCAGGTCCGCCGCCCGCGCCCCCTGTGCCCCCAGGCCCGGCAGCAGCAACACGGCCTGCGGCATGGCTGACCTCCAGGCTGAAAGCTCCTGCGGATGGGTCGCTCCTACGACAGCGCCGACGCTGCTTAATATGGGGCTGCTCAGCCCTTCGCCTTCCTCGCGCCCCAGCCGGGCGACCTCGGCGGCCAATCTCTCCGAGACGCCGCCGCCCTGCACATCGGCCTGACCCGGATTGCTGGTCTTGACGAGCACGAACACGGCCCCACCCTGTTGCCGCGCCCTATCCACGAACGGCGCGAGGGTCTCAAAGCCCAGAAACGGGTTGACCGTCAGCGCGTCCCCGGCGTGCGGCCCGGAGAGCCAGGCGTCCGCGTAGGCGACAGCCGTGGAGCCGATGTCGCCGCGCTTGGCGTCGAGGATAATCGGCAGGCCCAGGGCACGGGCGGCGGCGCAGACCTCCTCCAGCACGCCCAGGCCGTAGAGCCCCAGCGCCTCGTAAAAGGCCAGTTGCGGCTTGACGCAGGCGGCGTAGGGCGCGCAGGCGTCGAGTACATCCAGCGTGTGGCTTCGCCAGGCATCCCGGTTCGGATAAGCGTCCAGGCGCGGGTCAAGGCCCAGACACAGGCGGGTGTCCAGGGTCAGGCTGCGCTCGGTCAGGCGGTCGGTGAAGGTGGTCTGGGCAAAAGTGGTCATCTCAGGAACCGAGTGTACCCGCTCAGACCGGCACGCCCGTGACCAGCACCTCGTATTTGCCGGTCACGTACACCTTGAAGCCGGATTTGTGCAGGTGGCGGCGTACCAGCGCCACGTCGGAGAGCAGCAGCGACAGATCGGGGTCGTGGAAATTGAGCATCCGGGCGCCGTAGCGGACCTCGCCGCCCGTGTACCGGCAGTTAGGAAAACCCAGGATCAGGCTGCCAGTGGGCGCCAGGTGGCCTTTCATCAGGCCGCGCAGGCTGCGTTCCAGGTTGACGTTCCGGCTCTGCAAGACGCTCAGGGCGACGATCAGGTCGAAGCGGCCCAGCCCGGCGTCCAGCGCGTTCACGTCGCCAGTCTGGAAGGTCCAGTTTTGAGCGGCGTGGCGCTGCCGGGCCAACTCCAGCACGCCAGGATCGAGGTCCAGGCCGACTACCTCGAACTTCTGGTCTGGATAGGCAATCTCCAGCGCGTTCAGCTCACGCCCGCTGCCCACGCCGACACTCAGGATACGGGCGCCGGGGCGCAGCTTTGCCCGCGTCAGGGCCTCGGTAAAGCCGTGCAGGAACCAGGGGTCTTCGAGTTTGTCGAGCCGCTGGAAGTCGCTGCCCTCGCCGTAATCGGCCTGCCGGTCCAGTGCGGGCAGCCGGTGCAGGGTCAGGCGCACGCGTCCAGCGCCTTGCCGCTCCGGCGTGCCCAGCCGGGCGCCCAGCACGTCGGCCAGGTCAACCCAGGTGGCGTAGGAACGGTGACGGCCCGCGCTCCCGGTCTCCCCGGCGTACAGGCCCGCCCCCGAATCCGGATCGGGCACGCTAAAGCTGACTGCCCCGGCACGCTGCAACTCTGATCGCAGCAGCGGCAGCAGCTCGCTCAGGGGCTCGGCACCACTCTGAATCATTCGCCCAGCATGGCATAAGCGGCGCCTGCTTGAGCCCGGCTTGAGAGTTGAAGACCTGGAAGTTTGCCCCTGTTCCTGGTCGCCCGCGCTTGTTAGTCTGACCGAAGCGCCCCGCCGGGCATGTGAACACTCCTCTCCAGGTCTGTTCTGTGAGACACACCCCGGTTGCTGCCCTGCGCAGCGGCGCCGAGGGGCCCCATGAGCGATGCGAATCTCAAGCCAAATTTGAAGCCAGGTCTGAAGTACTACACCTCCGAGTCCGTCTCCGAGGGCCACCCCGACAAGCTGGCCGATTTCATCTCCGACAGCATTCTGGATGAATTTCTGCGCCAGGAGCCGGGTAGCCGGGTGGCCGTCGAGACCCTGCTGACCACCGGCATGGCCGTGGTGGCGGGCGAGGTCACCGCCCACAGCGCCCATGTGGACGTGCAGCGGGTGGTGCGCGAGGCGGTCAAGGAGGTGGGCTACACCCGCGCCCACTACGGCTTCGACGCCGAGTACAGCGCCGTGCTGGTGGCGCTCCACGAGCAGAGCCCTGACATCGCAGGCGGCGTGAATTTTTCCGAGGAGTGGCGCGGCATGAGTGAGGCCGAGCGCGCCGACCCGAAGAACGCCTACAGCCTGACCGGCGCGGGCGACCAGGGCCTGATGTTCGGCTACGCCACCGACGAGACGCCCGAACTGATGCCGCTGCCGATCAGCCTGGCCCACAAGCTGACCCGCCGCCTGGCGACATTGCGCAAGGAGGGCACGCTGACCTACCTGCGCCCGGACGCCAAATCGCAGGTGACCATCGTGCGCAGCGGTGGGGATACCTGGGTCGATACCGTGGTCATCTCGACCCAGCACGACGAGGACGTGTCCCAGGAGCAGATCAAGGCGGACCTCGAAGCCCAGGTGATCCGGGCGGTCATTCCGGCCCAGTATTTGCGCGAGGGCACCAAGTTCTTCATCAATCCGTCGGGCAAGTTCGTGATCGGCGGGCCGCACGGCGACACCGGCCTGACGGGCCGCAAGATCATCGTGGACACCTACGGCGGCGCGGTGCCGCACGGCGGGGGGGCGTTTTCGGGCAAGGACCCCACCAAGGTGGACCGCAGCGCGGCCTACTACGCCCGTTACGTCGCCAAGAACCTGGTCGCGGCTGGTCTGGCAAAGAAGGCGCTGGTGGAGGTCGCCTACGCCATTGGCCGCGCCTCACCGGTCTCGCTGCGCGTGGATTCCTACGGCACCGGCAGGCTGAGCGACGCCGCCCTGGCCGAGCTGGTCCAGGCCCACTTCGACGCCCGGCCCCAGGCCATCATCGCCGAGCTGGATTTGCTGCGCCCGATCTACGCCCGCACCGCCGCCTACGGCCACTTCGGACGCGACGAATTCCCCTGGGAGAAGCTCGATAAGGTAGACGAGTTGAAGGCGGCGGCGGCAGCGCTAGTGTAAAGGTGCGGGGAGTGGGAAGTGGGACAGATAGAGGGCATGAGCTGGCGCTCACTTGCCCTCTGCAAGCAGGTCTGCAACTCACCCCGCTGCTGCGCAGCGCCCCTCTCCCGCAAGGGGCGAGGGGTCAACGACATGCGCCCATTCGCTCTTTCTGGCTGAAGTCAATCAGAATATTCCAGCGAGGTCAGTTATGGGCGTATGCGGAGCACGGGCGCCCTACGTGAGCTACACGATGTGGAGAACGCGGCGAAGAATTGAGCGGCTGAGGCGAACTGGAAGTACCATCCATAGCGGAGCGACCCGCTCCCTCGCCCCACCGGGGCGGGGGCTGGGGGGTGGGGGAGCCGACGCATTCGCAACTTGCTGAAGCCCTCACAACGCCACATTCTCGCCTCAAGCTCATCCAGCCGCTGTCAATGCCGCGTCACCGCCCTCTACATCACCCGCCACATCAGCCAGCCCACCAGCGCTCCGCCCACGACGATGTTGATGAGCGACGCCGTGCGCACCTTTTTGAGAATGAAGATCAGCGCCAGGCCCGTCAGCGACAGGATCACCAGAAAAATGCCGGACACGTCGATCACCCACGACCAGGCTCCGCCCGAATTGCGGCCCTTGTGAAAATCGTTGGCGATGGCCAGGGCGCCCTGCGCGTCGACGTTGACGGTGTA
>NZ_JANYGJ010000235.1 GCF_025362455.1 Deinococcus sp.
TGAGCAGTTCTTCACGGCGGCGAAGGCAGCGGATGTGGGCATCCTGGCGCGGGTGCCGCTGGCGAGCGGCATGCTGACCGGCAAGATGACCCGTGACAGCTCGTTCGCCGCCGATGACCACCGCAATTTCAACCGGCACGGCGAGGCGTTCGACAAAGGCGAGACGTTTTCGGGCGTGGACTATGACACGGGGTTGCAAGCTGTCGAGGCGCTGCGCCCGCTGGTGCCGGAGGGTCAAACGCTGGCCGAGTTCGCCCTGAGGTGGATTCTGATGTTTCCGGAGGTGAGCTGCGCCATTCCGGGTGCCAAGAACCCCGCTCAGGTCGAGGCCAACGCCCGCGCCGCCGATCTGAGTGCGCTGACGGGGGAACAGATGCGCGGCGTCACTGAGGTATATGACCGCTTGATCCGGCCCCAGGTGCAGGAGTTGTGGTGAGATGCCGGAGGCCCACCGCCAGCGCCAGAAACCCTGCGCCCGCTGTGGCCAGCCGAGCCTGGTGATGTACAGAGTTGTTCGCAAAGCGGCGGAAGGCTGGGTGTTTTTATGTCCGACATGCCGCACGGTTGAGGCCGAGAATAACCCGGAGTACTGCTACGGCGGCACCTGGAAGGCGGAAAAGGGACGGGGTGGATCGGGGTAAACAGGCACTACCACCACTCAAAACAGTGACATCACCTGCGCCTCGGTGTCCAGAAAAGGGCGCCCGGCGTCCAAATCTTCCAGCACCTGATGAACGTTCCGGGCGACGCGGCGGGCAAACTCGACGGGCACGGCATTGCCGATCTGCATCTGAATATCCCGGCGGTTGTGGCCGAAGAATTCCCAGTGATCCGGAAAGGTCTGGAGGCGGGCGTATTCGCGGTGCGTAAAAGACCGCAGGCGTGAGGCCGACACCCGCCAGAGCGTCACGCTGGCCTCCGGATTTCGGATGTACTTCTCGCTGGCCCGGTCCTTGATATGCCGCGCCGCGCTGACACAACCCTGTGCCCAGCCCCAGACCGTCGCCGTATCGACAGCGGGAAACGGCTCGTCGAAGGAGCGCACCGGATGGCCGTCCGAAGCGGTGCGGGAAAAGCGTACCGGAACCACCGCTTCGGACAGTGAGAAAGGCTCACCCGTTTGCCGATGCACGGCACTTTCAAAGCCCCAGACCGGATCATGGTTGGGGAGTGGAGCAGGCAGGTCGTCATGCGCCAGGTCATGGAGAAATGAGCGAATGGTCGTCGGCTTGCCCGGCTGCGGCAGGTGGTATCCGGCAGGCGCCCCGCCCAGGAAAGCCACAAAAATAAATCGCCTGCGCGTCTGCGGCACCCCAAAACCCGATACCCGGAAGATGTCGAAATGCACGCTGTATCCGGCATCTTCCAGATCGGCGGCGATCTGCTGGGCGAACGGACGGTTGGTGTCCGGCGTCAGCATGGTTCTCAGATTCAGGACATTCTCGATGACGATCACGCGGGGACGCACCTGCCGCGCCACCCGAATGACCTCGCGGTAGAGGGTATTGCGCTCGTCGCTGTCGTTGCGGTGGCCGCCCAGTGAAAACCCCTGACAGGGAAAGCCTGCCAGCAGCACATCCGGGCGCTCCGGAAGACGCGGCTCGTACAGCCGGACATCCGCTTCCTGCACGTTCCAGTGCGGACGGTTGCGGCGCAGCGTCTGCACCGCCCAGGGGTTGAACTCCACCGCTTCCAGGTGCTGAAAGCCCTCCTGATCGAACCCCAGATCAAGCCCCCCGGCGCCGGTAAACAGACTCAGTACGGTGTAGCGCCTCAAACCTCGTCACCCGCTTCCAGCGCTTCCTCCAGTACCTCGCGGCTGTCGGTCAGGGTCACGGCCTCGCCGGACTGCCCTGCCAGGCGATACGCCCTGAATCGGTGTTCCCGACCCGCTTGCGGATTGGTGGTAAATTCCGGCGTCAGGGTATTGCTGCGGAAATCGAAGGTGTAGCCGACCAGCAGGCGTTCGACCTCCCGGCGCACCAGCTCACCCACGCACTCCAGACGGTCATCGACTGGGCTGTAGTCAGGCAAGATCAAGGTGCGGTTGCCGACGGTGCCGCTCGCCGTATAAAACGGCAGTGGAAAGACATACATCTTGCGGTCCCTTACCATCAGATCGCCGTAGCTGCCGTAGCCCAGAAAACTTTTATTCTTGGGATCGGCGGCGGTGGCATTGATAAACGAGGCGTGGCAGATCAGCAGGTCGGATAAGCCCAGGCTCAAGTCCGAAGTCTGTGGATAGCGCCCGAAAACATAGTAGATCTGCCTCCCACGGTGCATCGCCTGGGGAAAGCGGCTGTTCGAATCGATGGTTGGGCGCCCAGGCAGCGACAGACCCTTGAGTTCGTAGCCTTCGGCGCTGTCGCTCAGCACAAAATCGGGATACCCGTTGCGGCCCACATCGCTGTAATGATCGCCCACGACTTCTTTCAGGCGCTCCTGCATCCAGTCCTGGAAGAAAAATTCCTTGTCACTCCCACTTCTTTTTCTCAGCAGCACCTGTCTGTTCATGGCCTCCACACAGGCGATGAAGACATCCACGCAGCGTGAGGACGAGGGAGCAGCGGCGCCTGGCACATTCATAGCCGCACTGTAGCGCCTGGCCCCTGCTTCACCCTAGCCGCCACATCTGCGCCTCATTCCCGCGCAGCACGCCAGCAGCAGCCCCAGCGTGACTGCTCAGCAGCAATTCGGCGCCCTGCATCTCCAGTAAGCGGATCGGCACGGCCTCGCCGCCGAAGTTGAGGAGCACCAGCACCCGCTCGTGACCCGCCTCACGCACGAAGCCAAACACGCCGCTGCCGGGCCGGGTGTTCTCGAAGCTGCCGCCGGTCAGGTTTACTACGCCCTGC
>NZ_JANYGJ010000167.1 GCF_025362455.1 Deinococcus sp.
ACCGAACTGGTTTTTGACGAGAGCATCGACAAGAACCCCGAGGCCCTGGACGGCGGAGGCGGTATCGACCCCCTCAAGCTGCCCCGCGACCCGGCCCGTGGCTGCGCCCCGGTCTACCCGCACAGCGCCCTGCGCGTCAACACCATCTTCGAGGTCGCCCACACGGCGGGCCTGAAAACCGCCTGGGCCGACAAGCACCCCTCGTATGACCTGGTGCGCGGTCCCAGCGGCACCAGCGTGGACGACCTGTATACGCCGGAGATCAACGCCGGGGGCACCACCGACAGCGAGGCCAAGACGGCGGCCTACGACGCTATCAAGGTCAAGGCAGTCCTGAATCAGCTCCAGGGGCTGAGCAGCGATGGCCACAAGGTCGGCGTGCCCGCCGTGCTGGGCATGAACTTCCAGGCGCTGAGCGTGGCCCAGAAGACCAAGGGTTACCTGGACGCGGCGGCGACGCCCACGCCGGACGTCAGCGCCGCCCTGGACTTCGTGGACACCTCGCTGGGTCAGATGCGCGCCGCTCTGAAGACTCAAAACCTGAGCGACAGCACCCTGATCGTCGTGACGGCCAAGCACGGCCAGTCACCGATTGACCCCAAGCTGAGGCGCGTTGTGGACAGCAAGGCGCTCGCGGCGGCCATCACGGCAGCGGCCAGTCAGGACGCCGTCAAGCCGGGCAGCCTGGCACAGCTCACCGCCGACACGGTGGGCGTGGTCTGGCTCAGGGGCGGCGACGCGCAGGCGGTCAGCACGGCTCTGATGAGCCAGAAAGGCGCCCTGGGCATCGACCGGATCATCGTCGGCGCAGAACTCAGGGCCATGTTCGGCGACCCGGCCAGCGACAGCCGCGCCCCGGACCTGATGGTGATTCCGAGCCTCGGCGTGATCTACACCAAGCCCAGCGCCACCAAGGTTGCCGAACACGGCGGTTTCTCGGACGACGATAGCCGAGTTGCTCTGCTGCTCAGCGGCCCCGGTTATGCGGGCGGCGGCAATATCAGTGCGCCGGTCAGCACGACCCAGGTGGCCCCGACCATCCTTCAGGCGCTGGGCCTCGATCCGCAGCAGCTCCAGGCCGTGGTCAAGGAAGGGACGGCGGTGTTGCCGCTGAAGTAGGAGTGACGCGACACCCTCAGAGCAGTACTCCGAATGACGCCACGGGGAAAACAGCCTCCCCGCGCCTCCATTCTGCGCCTTGCTCAGTCAACACTACTCGCTCCGCTCGGTCATAAAAAGACCCTTTTTATGACATCTGCTCTAGAGCACGCTCACCACTTTCCGCCCGCCCACCCGGCCAGCTCCCCCGCGCTCACCGGCCCGAATTTCAGCGCCCTGACTCGCCCGGAGGCGTCGAGCAGCACACTGGTGGGCAGGCCCGGCAGCGGCCAGCCGCTCAGGTCGCCGCTGCCGACGAAGACCAGCGGCAGGGCGCCCAGGGCGTTTTCCTTCCAGAACTTCAGGGCGCTGGCCGGGGTCTGGTCGACGTTGAGCGCCACCACCCTCAGCTTGTCGGGGCGCTGGGCCGCCATCAGACGCGGCAATTCCCCCACGCAGGGCGGGCACCAGGTCGCCCAGAAGTTCAGCAGGGTCAGGCCCCTGGGCGCCGGGCGCAGCGGATGGACCTGGCCGAGCCGGTCCGTGACGGTCAGGCTCGGCGCCGTCTGCCCCACGGCCAGGGCGCTCAGGGTCAGCAGACTCAGCGCGTTGAACATGGGGTCTACCATACCGCAGATGCCTGGGTGCAGATGGTCGGGCGCCGGGCCGCCTCTTCCCGGTGTTCCTGGCGAGCTGACCGAAAGCTGACCGAATCGTCAACGTCGCCTGACATTCCGGATTTCTAATGATGAGCGTATGAAACATATCTCAAAGGTCCGCGCGTCACTGCTGCTGGGTTCGCTCCTTACCGTCTGCGCCGCCTCCGCCGCCGATGTCAAGATCTATCCCTACGACGGCGCCAGGCTGCTGGCCGGGCAGCAGTTCGACCTGCGCGTCGAGGTGAGCGGTGTCACGGCAGGCCAGGAAGCCCAGGTGACGCTGGACGGCAAGCCTGTCGAGGGCCTGGTCAAGACAAACAGCGCGGCTGACACGCTGGAATACACCCTGCGCGGCGTCTCGCTGGCGGCGGGCAGGCACGCCTTGAACGTCACGGGCGCGGGCACCGGCACGGCGACCATGACTGCCGAGGCGCCCACGCCCGCCGTGCAGGCCAAGAAGGTCATCCTGTTCATCGGCGACGGCATGGGCTGGAACACCGTCCGGGCCGCCGAGCTGATTGCCAAGGGGTACAACCCCAGCAACGGCATGAGCAACGGTCGCCTGGAGATGGAGAGCGGCCTGAGTAGCATGGCCACCGTCACCACGTCGAGCTTCGACAGCTTCCTGACCGACAGCGCCAACACGGCCAGCAGCATCGCCACCGGCCAGAAGGTGCTGGTCAACGGCCTGAGCGTCTACCCCGACAACACCGTTAACCCGCTCGACAACCCCCGCGTCGAGACCATCGCCGAGATTCTGAAGCGCACCAGGGGCGCGGGCATCGGGCTGGTCAGCACGGCCTTCGGGACCGACGCGACCCCCGCCGCCTTCGCCGCCCACACCCGCGCACGTGGCGAGTACGCCGCCATCGCCGACCAGTACTTCAAAGGGACCGCCAAGCCCGACGTGCTGCTGTTCGGCGGCAGCAACGACTTCATTCCCCAGACCGCGCCCGGCAGCCGCCGCAAGGACGCCACCAACTGGATCGACGAGAGCCAGAAGCTCGGCTACACCTTCGTCAGCACCAAAACTGAGCTGATGAAGGCCAATGCGGGCAAGCTGTTCGGGCTGTTCAACCTCAGCAACTTCAACAGCTACCTCGACCGGGTGCAGTTCAAGGACCCCAAGGTCATCGGCGATTTCACCGACCAGCCGTACCTGTGGGACATGACCCAGAAGGCCATCGAGACGCTGGATAAAAACCCCAACGGCTACTTCCTGATGGTCGAAGCCGGTATGGTCGACAAGTTCGAGCACCCGCTCGACTGGCAGCGCGGTGTCTGGGACGTGCTGGAACTCGACAGGGCGGTGGCGCTGGCGAAGAAGTATCAGGAAACCCACCCCGACGTGCTGGTCCTCGTCACCGCCGACCACGCCCACTCGATCAGCACCTTCGCCGGTTACGACAATACCAAGGGGCCGGGCAACCGTGACGCCGTGCAGGTCTACCAGGACGCCAAATTTACCACCTACGCCGACAAGCTCGACCCCAACGGCATCCCGATGGTCACACCCACGCGGGGCATCGCGGTGGGCTTTGCGGGCGTGCCCGACTACTGCGAGACCTTCACGGCCCGCCCCGTCTTCAAAGACCCGACCATCAGCGACGGCGGCACGGGCTACGCGCCCAACCCCGACGTGTGCAGCGAGCAGGGCGCCTACTTCCGCACCGGCAACCTGCCGCGCAACACCAACCAGGGCGTTCACAGCGCCGATCCGCTGCCGCTGTTCGCCTTCGGTCCCGGCGCCCAGAACTTCATGGGCCTGATGGACCAGACCGAGCTGTTTTTCAGCATCGCCAAGTCGATGGGCGTGGACGCGACCAAGAAGTAACCCCCAGAACGTCGTCACCGCCTGAGCGTTCAGCCTGCGCGGCCCTGTATTCCGGGGCCGCGCTTCGCTGCGCCTCTCACGGCCCTGACAATCCGGCGACATACTTGCCGGATGAACCGAGCCGTTTCTCTGCTCATCGCCACGCTGCTGGCTTTTTCAGCGGCCCAGGCCCAGACCGCGCAGGCCCAGAGCAGCCTCAAATTCAGCGAGCTGTACAGCAAGGTCACGGTGCGCGGCATCGAGTTCAGCCCGAAGCTGAGGGACCTGAGCGGCAAGAGCGTCAGCATGACCGGCTTCATGGCGCCGCCGCTCAAGCCCAAGCTCGATTTCTTCGTGCTGACCAAGGCGCCGATGAGCACCTGCCCGTTTTGCAGCTCCGCCGCCGACTGGCCGCCTGATATCGTGCTGGTCATCATGCCGGATGGCAAACTGCTCGATCCGTTCATGGGCGCCCTGAAGGTGACGGGCCGCCTCGAATACGGCACCTTGCGCGACGACCAGACCGGCTTCGTCAGCCTGGTGCGCCTCTACGCTGAGAAGGTGGAAGATCAGTGACCGGACGCGGATTCCTGACGGTTCAGGGCCTGCGTTACCGGCACGGAGCAGACGTGGACCTGAGCTTCCCCGATTTCAGCGCCCACAGCGGCGAGCAACTGGCCCTGACCGGCCCCAGCGGCGCGGGCAAGACGACCCTGCTGCACCTGATCGCCGGACTGCTCAGACCGGTTGCCGGTGCAGTTCGCTTCGGAGACACGCTCGTCAGCGAACTCGGCGAGGCGCAGCGCGACGCCTACCGTGCCCGCAGCGTCGGCTACATGTTTCAGGATTTCCACCTGATGCCCGGCTACGGTGCCCTTGAGAACGTGCTGCTGGGCCTGGGACTCTCCGGGATGCGCGGCCCACAGGCCCGGCAACGCGCCGCCGAGGTGCTGCGCGACCTGGGGCTGGGCAATCGCCTGCACCACAGCCCGCGTCAGCTCTCGACCGGTGAGCGGCAACGGGTGGCGCTGGCCCGCGCCGTGGCCCACCGCCCGGCCCTGCTGCTGGCCGACGAACCCACCGCCCACCTCGACCATGACCGCGCCGGGCAGGCCGTGACGCTGCTCAGGCAGACCGCCGCCGACATGGGCGCCACCTTGTTGGTGGTCACCCACGATCCGAAGGTGATGGGGGCCTTCACGCGCCGCATCGAGGTCGGGGCGCGGGCCGGGAGCGCCGCGCCGGAGACCATCCAGCCCGACAACCTTCAACCCAGGCTGCCGCAATCGGCCCACCCGTGACCCTCTGGATCACCCTGCGCAATCTGCGGGTGCGCGGCTGGGCCACCTTTCTGACGCTGCTGGCGGTGGCGCTGGCGACGGCCACCGCGCTGGTGGTCCCGCTGGTCAGCAAGCAGGTCGAGCGCGGCGCGGCGGACGCGGCCCAGGTCTTCGATCTGCTGATTACCGCCAAGGGCAGCCCGACCCAGGCGGTGCTCAGCAGCCTGTTTTATCTGGACGTGCCCATCGGCAACATGCCGTATGCGGTGTATCAAAAGCTCGCCTCGGATCAACGCACCCTGCGGGCCGTGCCGCTGGGCTTCGGCGACAACTACCGCAGCTTGCCGGTGGTGGGGACCAGCACGCGCTTTTTCGAGCAGCGCCTGAAGCCGGACTTGCCGCCGTATTTCCGGGTCCAGTCCGGGCGGCTGTTCGGCAAGCCCTTCGAGGTCGTGGTCGGCGCCTCGGCGGCGCGGCAGGTGGGTCTGAAACTGGGTGACACGTTTCGTAGCGCCCACGGCCTCGAAGAACACGCGGGCGCCGAAACCGAGGAGCACGACGCGCAGTACACGGTGGTCGGCCTGCTGGCGGCGACGGGCGGGCCGGTGGACCGGGCCATCGTCACCGATATTCAGAGCCTGTGGCAGATTCACGGGCAACTGACGCCGGAGTCGCGGGGCGTGACTGCCGTGCTCTACACGGCCAGCAGCCTGGGTGACCTGTACTCCGTCGCCAGCCAGACGAACGCCAGTCCGGGCGCCCAGGCGGTCTTTCCCGGCCAGGTGTTCGCGGGCGTGCGCTCGTTCGTGCTCCAGGGCCAGGCCGCCTACGCCGCGCTGAGCGTGCTGGTACTGTTGCTGGCGGCCCTGACCACCTGGCTGAGCGTCTACGCCGCCAGTCTGGACCGCGCCCGCAGCGTGGCCCTGCTGCGTGCCCTGGGTGCCGGACGCGCCACCGTCTTCGGCGTGGTGCTGCTGGAAACCGCCCTGACGGTGGCGCTGGGACTCGTGCTGGGCGTGGGACTGTCGTACCTGGTGAGCGCTTTGGGCGGCGAATTGCTGGGCAGCCGCCTGGGCTTCAGCCTGCCCGCACCTATCCTAGACTGGGCGCTGCTGGGCCGGGTCGCGGCACTCTTTCCGCTGGGCGTGCTGGCGGCGCTGCCCCCGGCGGTGGGCGCGGCGCGGAGCAGTGCGGCGGCGCAGTTGTGAGCACCGGTCCAGATTCACACCCTAGAGCAGATGTCATAAAAAGACCCTTTTTATGACCGAGCGGAGCGAGTAGTGTTGACTGAGCAGGACGCAGAATGGAGGCGCGGGGAGGCTATTTTCCCCGTAGCGTAATTCGGAGTACTGCTCTAAAACTCACACCTCCAGCGGCAACTGCCAGTCCAGCGGCTCCAGTCCCGCCTCTAGCAGCGCCGCGTTCGCCAGTGAAAAGTGCCGGTTGCCGAAGAAGTGCTCGGCGCTCAGCGGGCTGGGATGCGCCGAGGTGAGCACCACATGTTGCGGGGCGCTCAGCAGCCTGGCTTTCTTGCGGGCCGCCGCGCCCCACAGCAGCGCCACCACCCGCTCCGGACGGGCGTTCACCGCCTCTATCACGGCGTCGGTAAAGGTCTCCCAGCCCTGGTTGGCGTGGCTGCCCGCTTGCCCGGCCCGCACCGTCAGCACGCTGTTGAGCAGCAGCACGCCCTGACTCGCCCAGGACTCCAGGTTGCCGTGCGGGGGTATCTGGAAGCCCACGTCGGCCTGCAATTCCCTGAACACGTTGACCAGGCTGGGCGGCGTCCTCACGCCGGGCCGCACGCTGAAGCTCAGGCCATGCGCCTGCCCCCGTTCACCCGGCCCCCGTCCACCCGGAGCCCCACCGTGATACGGGTCCTGGCCCAGAATCAGCACCTTGACCTGACCCAGCGGCGTTTGCCGCAGCGCTGCCAGCACGTCCGGGGCGGCTGGGTAGATGGTGTGCTCGGCCCGCTCGCGCCGCACGAAGTCGCTCAGCTCGTGGAAATAGGGCGCACTGAATTCACGCTCCAGCGCCGCCCGCCAGTCGCCGGGCAGGTTGCGCACGGGCACCGGGGGGCGGGGTGAGGCTTGCGACACGTCGAGCGGCAGGCTGGCCGCTGGGCTGTGCACCCAGCCGAACAGGGACGGTTGCGCCGGGTCGGCCACTTTTGCCAGGCGTCTGACCGGCGCACGGACCGGTCTGCCGCTTTGCCCCCGCGCCAGGCGCTCAGAGCGCACCTCGGCATTTTTGCGGCTGCCGTGTTTCAGGTACACCCGCCGCGACTCGCCCTCGAAGTTCGCCCCCGTCCGGGCCGCCGCGATTCTGGCCCGCGCTTCCCGCCCGGCCTTGGCCTCGTCGACGATGGGCGGCGGGTAGCTCAGCCGCCCGGCCCCGCTCCACTGCCAGGGGGCGTGGATGAAGTCGGTGTGGACATCGGCCAGCTCCGGCACCCAGCGCCGGATGAACTCGCCGGTCGGGTCCTGCTCCCTGGCCTGGCGGGTCGGCGAGTAGATGCGGACCCGGTTGATGCCCACCGTGCTGCTCTGCATCTGCATCTGTGCCCAGTGGATGCCCGGTTCGTTGTCGAGCCAGTGACGTGCCAGAAACAGCCCGGTGGGGCGCCAGTGCAGCCACAGGTGCTGTGAGGCGAAGCTGACCAGCATGGCCCGCATCCGGAAATTGAGCCAGCCGCCAGTGCGCAGCATCCGCACACAGGCGTCGATCAGCGGGTAGCCGGTCTGAGCCTGCGCCCAGCGCTCAAAATACTCCTGATTCCAGCGCCCTTCGCGCAGGCCGTCGAAGGCGTGGTTCAGGTTGGCGAACTCCATCTGCGGCTCGGATTCCAGCCGCTGCATGAAGTGGCAGTGCCAGTGCAGGCGGCTCTCATAACTGCGCAGCGACCTGACCCAGCGCGGATCGGCCTGCGGGTCACCCTTGACGGCGGCCAGCCGTTGCCGGGTCGAACGCACGATTTCCCTGAGCGAGACGGTGCCGAAGGCCAGCGGGGCGCTCAGCCGCGAACAGGCCGACTCGGCGCTCAGCGGGCTGCTCAGCTCGCGCATGTAGTTCACGCCGCGCACCTCCAGAAAGCTCGCCAGGGTGGCCTGGGCGGCGGGCGTGCCCCCGGCGGGAATGATTTTGCTGGACGTGGCAACGCCCAGCTCGGCGTGCGTCCTGAGACCCTGCGGCGGGGTGTCGGTGCCCTGGAGCCGGGGGGGCAGCGGGCTGGGCGGCGCCGCCATCCGCTCCTCCCAGGTCGCCGCCCAGCCGCCCCGGTCTTTCAGGCGCCGGATCACGCCGTTTTGGGGCCGCTCGTGAAAGGGCAGACCGAGGGCTCGCGCCCAGGCCCGCACCCGCCGGTCGCGCTGGAAACTCAGGTCGTTGCCGGTCTCCTGATGCGCCCACAGCGCCGTGATCTGGACCTGGCGGCTCAGGTCTTCGAGCACCTGCGCCGCCTCGCCCGTGCGGATGACGAGCGGCGTGCCGAGCCTGCGCAGGGCGGTGTTCAGCGCCTCCAGACTGTCATTGAGGTAGCTCAGGTGGTGCCCGCCGAATTCCTCGTGGCCGAGCTGCTCCGGCTCGTAGATATACAGCGGCAGCACTGGGCCGCGCCGGGCCGCCTCGAACAGCGGCGCATGATCCTGCACCCGCAGGTCTTTTTTGAACCACACCACCTGGACGCCTGACACCCGAACAGTGTGGCGCCCCGCCGATAAGGGAACATGGCTCAGGCGCCCAGTTGGGGTTAAGCGGCGCTTCATCTGGCGTTGGCGGCGCGGGCCACCTGGGCGTTTAGGCACCTGGGCGTCTTGGCATCTGGGCGTCTTTACGCCGGACTCCTACCCCGCGCTACTCCGGAATCAGCAGAATCTTGATGCTGCCCTGGCCCTGCTTCATCAGGTCGAAGCCGGTCTTGAACTCGCTCATCTTCAGGCGGTGCGTCACCACGCCCTGGGTCGGCAATCGCCCGTCCGAGATTCCGGCGATGGTGAACGGGTAGCAGTACGGCCCCAGGTGCGAGCCGTAGATGTCCAGCTCCTTGCGGTCCCCGATGATGCTCCAGTCGACGGTCACGTCCTGCCCGAAGACGCTGAACTCGACGAAGCGCCCCAGCTTGCGGATCATCTCCAGGCCCTGCACCACGCTGCTGGGGTGGCCGGTGGCCTCGATGTAGACGTCGCAGCCGTAGCCGCCGGTCATGTCCTTGATAATCCGGTTCACGTCGTCGGTCAGGGGGTTGAGCACCACGTCGGCGCCGAAAGCTTTTGCCATCTCCAGGCGCTCCGGCTTGGTGTCGAGCACCACCAGCGCTTTTGGATTCTTGAGCTTGGCGGCGCCGATCATGCCCAGGCCCAGGGTGCCCGCCCCGGCCAGCACCACCACGTCGTCGAATTCGATCTTGGCCCTGTTCACCGCATGCACCGAGCAGGCATACGGCTCGACCAGAATGACCTGCTCGATGGGCGCGTCTTCAGGGATCTTGTGGGTGCGCGAGTTCCAGGGAAAGCGCATATATTTGGCCATCGCGCCGTTGACGTTGTACTGGAAGCCGTAGAGGTCGTGGCGCTCGCACATCCAGTACTCGCCCCGGCGGCAGTAGCGGCACTCCTCGCAGGGCACGATCTGCTCGGAGATCAGGCGGTCTCCGACCTTGTATTCACCTTTGGCGGCCACGTTCGCGCCAACTTCCACGGCCCGCCCGATGAACTCGTGGCCGGGGATCATCGGCGCCTTGATGTACTTGGACTGCCCGCCCAGCCCCCAGAAACTCGCCGCGCCCTGAAAGGCCTTGATGTCGCCCGCGCAGATGCCCACCGCCTCGACCTCGATGATGATGTCGTCGGGTCCGGCGCGCGGCACCTCGACGGTTTCCAGGCGGTAATCGCCGGGCGCGTAGGCGACGATGGCCTGCATGGTTCTGGGAAGGTCCACGTCCGGGTTGATCTGGTCGGGTTGCAGCATAATCAGCTTCTCGGTGGTGTTGTGCGGGTAGGGATCGGCGGGTCGGCTCAGCGTGTCGGTCATGATCTGGACTCCTTGGATTGAATTGAGAGGAAACAAACGAAACCCGGCGCTCCTTAGCCCTTAACCGCCCCGAAGCTCAGTCCGCGCACCAGGTGCTTTTGCACGAACAGCGCCAGGATCACCGAGGGCAGAATCGAGATGGTGGCCGCCGTCGCCACCTGGCCGTAATTGACGGTCGTGCTGGAGATGTACGCCAGGATCGCCACCGTGCTGGTCTGGGTGTCGCCGCCGAGCAGCAGCGGAAAGGTGAAGGCGTTCCAGGCGAAGATGAACGACATCAGGCCCGCCGAGACCAGGCCGGGGCGCACCAGCGGCAGCATCACCCGCACGAAGACCTGGCCCCAGGTGCAGCCGTCGATCTGGGCGGCCTCGTCGAGCTCGCGGGGAATGTCCTCGAAAAAGCCGCGCAGCACCCAGATGATCAGCGGCAGGGTAATGAGCTGATAGACCCAGATCAGCCCGTAGTAGGTGCCGATCAGCCCCAGGCGCTGATAGATGATGAACAGCGGCAAGATGACAAACAGCTCCGGCGCGAAGCGGAACGACAAAAAAGTGAAGGCGATGTTCTCCTTGCCCTTAAAGCGCATCCGGGCCAGCGCGTAGGCGGCGGGAATGCCGACGATCAGCGAGAGCAGCACCGCCCCAATCGACACGATCAGGTTGTTGACGAACGCCCGGCTGTAGTCCGAGCCCGTCGCCACCGTGACGTAATTTTCAAAGGTGGGCTTGAAGATAAATCCGGTGGTCAGCACCTCCTCCTGCGACTTGAGCGACATGACGACCATCCAGATCAGCGGAAACAGCGCGAAAAAACCGTAGAGCAGCAGCAATGCACGTTTGGTCAGCAGGGCCGGTAAGCTCTGGCGCATGTGGCCTCACTCCCCCGCCGCGTGGGTCTGGGCGCGGCGCCACGAGTTAATCAGGACGTTGGCGGCCAGGTAGACCACCAGGTACAAAATGAACATCACCGGAATCGACTTGGCCAGGTCGTAGAACTGAAAGCCCTGCTGATAGCCGTAGAGCGACATCCCCACCAGCGTGTCGCCGGGGCCGCCCTTGGTCAGCGCGAAGATAATGCCGAATTCCTGGAGTGAGAGCATCAGCCGGAAGATCAGCGCGATCAGCAAGAAGGGCATAATCATCGGCAGGGTCAGCCGCAGGAACATGGTGATGGGTCTGGCGCCGTCGATGCTGGCCGCCTCATACGGGTCGGCAGGCAGCGAGCGCAGCCCGGCCAGCACCAGGATGATGACGAAGGGGGTGTAGACCCACACGTCGATGATGACCACCGAGAACATGGCGCTGCCCGTCGCCGCGCCCCACTGGAAATCGCCCAGCCCCAAAGCGCGCAGCCAGTTGGCGACGATGCCCACCGAGGGGCTGGTCATCAGTTGCCAGATCAAGGTGGCGATCACCGGGGCGACCATCAGCGGAAAGGTCAGCAGCAGCCGCATGACGGTGGTAAAGCGGCTGTCCTCGTTGAGCAGCAGGGCCACGCCCAGTCCCAGCACCAGTTCGATGCCGGTGGTCCACAGCGCGTAGCGCAGCGTGACGCTCACCGCGTGCCAGAAGTCCGGGTTGGTGAACATCTGCACATAATTGGTGACGCCCACCAGGTCGTAATTGGGCGATCTCAGCGAGATGTCGGTGAACGACAAATACACGGCGAAGAAAAAGGGAATCAGGATGCCGATGGTCAGCAGGAAGGCCGGGGCCAGGATCAGGTAGGGCCGAAAGCGGTCCGCTCGCCGCTGGCGCATGTGCTGCTCGCGCAGCAGGGCCTCGGATGTCATGCGCGTGGTCATGACCACTCCTTTAAACACCGACTGTGTTCAACACCGTATTGAACATCGGCTAGCTGCACTCGGACTGCGCTCGGATTTGAATGCTGCGGCGGTATGCGGGTCCGGTCAACGAGAGTGCTGACCCGGATGCGACGTTCAAGCCGAGGGGAGCTTGGCGAACACCAAGTACGGCCAGGCTACCGTTTCGGGACTGAGCAAAGTGCGCTCCATCCCTCCACTCCCGCCCAGCCGTACTTTTCCCAATACTCGCTCCGCTCGGTTTACCCAAAGATAAACTATCCAAAGATAAACATTGGTGTTCGTCGCAAGCTCCCTTCTTCGGATGTGGCAGGGCGTGTGGCGTGGGGTTGCTTCTCCGCCTTACTTGCCGATCTGACCGACTTTCAGTTTACCGACCTTGCTGTTGATGCTGGCGGCCAGTTCCTGCATGGTCTTGGTCGGGTCGGCCTTGTCGACGACCATCTTCTGAAGCGCGGCGGCCCAGTCGGTAGTGGTCTCGAAGAAGTACGGCTGCGGCGTGAATTTAATACTGGTGCCGCCGATGTACTTGTTGAACGACTCGGTGTAGCCCGAAGCCTTGGCCAGCGTCGCCTTGAACTTGGCGTCGGCCCAGGTCGAGGCGCGGGGCGGGTTGACGGTGGCGTCGTTGATGGCCGCCTGGAGCTGGTAGCTGGGGCTGGTGAAATACTGCATGAACAGCCAGGCCGCCGTTTTGTTCTTGCTGGCACTGTTCATGCCCAGGCCCCAGATCCACTCGTTGGCGGTGGGCTTACCGCTGCCGATGGGCGGGGTGGTCCAGGCGATGTTGCCCGCTTCCTTGCTGGCCTTGGGCACGTTCTGGAAGTAGGCGGCGATGTCGGCGTCGTAGAGCATGGCGGCCTTACCGGCGCCCAGGTCCGAGCTGGCCTGATACCAGGTGTAGGTGCTCCAGGCGGGCGGCCCGCCCTCACGGATCATGTCGGCCCACTTCTTGGTGAAGGCGATGGCGCCGGGGGTGTCGACCGCCGAGACCAGCTTGTCGCCCTTGATGACGAAATCCTTGTTGCCCGCCGCGTCGAAGCCGGTCATGTAGCCGGGGTGGATGGTGGCCCACTCGCGGGTGCCGCGCACCGCCAGACCGTAGCTGCCGGGGCCGTTCCAGCCTTTGAGCTTGACCGCCAGCGCCGCCAGCTCGTCGAGCGTCTTGGGCGGCTTGAGGCCCTTGGAGTCGAAGTATTTCTTGTTGTAGGCCAGCGTGTTGCTCTCGAAGCCCAGGGGCAGCACCCACTGCGAGCCCTTGCCGCTGGGGTCGCCGACCTTGAGGCTCCACTTGCCCGCGTCGAGCACGCCCGCGAAGAAGTCCTTTTCGTTCCAGGCTTTGTCAGTTAGCTTGGCGTCGGCCATGTACTTCTCCAGCGGCTCCATGCTGCCCGCCGTGGCGTAGTCCCAAGACTGGTAGATGCCGGTCATGAACACGTCGGGATTGCCGTTCTTGGCAAACAACGAGGTGGTCACCTTGTCGAAATAGTTCGACTCCGGCGTGACGGTGGTTTTCACCGTGATACCGGTCATCTTGGTGAAGTCGGCGAGCTTCTTGAGAATCGCCGCCTGGTAGGGGTGCTGGTTGAGAGCCACGTTGATGGTCGCGCCCTTGGCCTGCATCCAGTCGAAGCCCTGAGCCTGAGCGCCGCTGAGCGCCATGGCCAGGCCGAGTGCGAGCAGGGCCGCGCTGCGGCGACGAAGCGAGTGAAACTGTTCCATGGTAGTTCCTCCTGAACGGGGGTGAACGAGGGCTTCAGACTGAGCTGAAGGTGGTCCAAAGCGTGCGCCCAGCGTGGGTCGGCGTGACCCCAGAACCCGTAGGCCACCTGGGCTGAACAATTGCGCTTTGGTTGAGCGTAAGTTAAAGCCTCGCTTCAGGAATTGTCAACACCTCCAGATAATTAAACCGGGTACAATCATAAATTCTTAATATAGCGGCAGATGACCGGCTGTTTTCGCCGCCGAGCCCCCGAAGCCACGCTCTGAGGGGATTCCTGGCTGCACCCACCTTGACTTTTTTGAAGCAAGCGACCATAAATATGGAGTCGGCTCTGAACTTTCGCTCAGTAGTGAACATCCGCTCACGCAGAGATTATTTGATCGACAGGCTGGCTCTCAACTGACTGGCTGTCGACTGGTCGCAGCACTTGGGGACCACTCGTCGGGGCCAGATGGCCGGTTGTGTGCCGAGCAGTAGGGTCTGTCCAGTCGGGTCTGTGCAGTCGGGTCTGTCCGGCAGTTCGGTGAGGACGGTGCGGTGCGGACGATCACCAGCTCAGGACGGATGTCGGGCGATAGCAGCCAGACAGCTCCACCAGCCAGACAGCTCCACCAGCCACACAGGAGGACCAGCAGTGACCACACCTTCAGCAAATCCGGTCTCCCAGATCAAGCACGGCCAGATCCAGCACGGCAAGGTCGCCCTGGGCAGCGACGAGGCGGGATACGAACTCAAGGAAATTCTCAAGCGTCATCTGAGCGCCCAGGGCATCGAAACCGAGGATTTCGGTGTTCAGGACGGCGAAACAGCGCTGTATCCGGATGTCGCCTTCGCAGTGGCCGAGCAGGTCGCGGCGGGCGTGTTCGAGCGGGCCGTCCTGCTGTGCGGCACCGGCATCGGCGTGGCGATCTCTGCCAATAAAGTGCCTGGCATCCGCGCCGCGCAGGCCCACGACACCTACTCGGCGGAGCGCGCCCGCAAAAGCAACAACGCCCAGATCATCACCCTCGGCGCCCGTGTGATCGGTCCGGAACTGGCCAAAAGCGTGGTGGACGCTTTTCTGCGCTCAGAATTCGAGGGTGGGGGCAGCAGCGCCAAGGTGGACCGCATCAACGCCTACGACCAGGAGCACCGCCAGGCCAGGTCGGACGCCCTGGACCGTGAGCTGTCGGGTTGCTGAGCTGCACGCCCAGGCCAACGCAGCAGCGCCCGAACAAGACTGTCGGGCTTACGACCCTGGCTGCACCACGTCCCATCTGCGAATCGAGGCGGCCCTCAGCCTGGGACGGCCCTCGGCGGCGCCGCCGACCAGGGCGCACCGGTCTGGCATGTCAACATCACCTCAACCCCCCCCCTCAAGGAGCCGCTATGAACCGAGTCATCAACGATCCAGACCTGGTGGTCGAGGATATGCTCAAAGGGTACGTTCGGGCGCACAGTGACACCCTCAGCGTGGCCGAAAATCCCCGCGTCATCGTCGCCCGGACCGCCGCTCAGCCGGGGCGCGTCGGCCTGGTCACCGGGGGCGGCTCCGGCCACGAACCGGCTTTTCTGGGGTACGTCGGCTCAGGGCTGCTCGACGCCGTGGCCGTCGGCGAGATCTTTTCCTCGCCCACCGCCAAGAGCTTTCACGACGCGGTGGTGGCCGCCGACGGCGGCGGCGGCGTGGCCGTGCTGTACGGCAACTACGCGGGCGACAACATGAACGTCAAGATGGCGATCAGGATGGCCGAGCGCTCCGGGCTGGTCGTCAGGACGGTGGTGGCCAACGACGACGTGGCCTCGGCGCCAAAAACCGAGATCGCCAAGCGGCGCGGCGTGGCGGGCGAGATTCTGATGTGGAAGATCGCGGGTGCGGCGGCGGCGCGGGGCGAGGGTCTGGGCGAGGTGATCCGGCTGGCCCAGAAAACCATCGACCAGACCCGTAGCGTGGGCATCGGGCTCTCGTCGTGCATCATCCCGGCGGTGGGCAAGGCCAACTTCACCATTCCGGACGGCCAGATGGAGGTCGGCATCGGCCACCACGGCGAACCCGGCATCCAGGTCACCCACATCCGCAGCGCCCACGATATGGCCGACCTGATGCTCGACATCATCTTGCCCGACCTGCCGATTCTCCGGGGCGACGAGGTGGCGGTGCTGGTCAGCGGCCTGGGCGCCACGCCGCTGATGGAGCAGTACATCCTCTACGGTGAGCTCTCCCGCCGCCTGGACGCCGAGGGTGTCGGTATTCAGCGCCCCTTTGTCGGTAACCTGTTCACCTCGCTGGAGATGATGGGCGTGACCGTGACACTGCTCAAGCTCGACGACGAACTCAGAGACCTGCTGGCCGCCCCCTGCCAGTCGGTGGGTCTGAGCGTCGGGGGCGAGCGGTGAGCCAAGTTCAGAATCAGAGCCTGCCGATGCGGGGCGCTGCCTACATCGTCGAAAACCTGATCGACATGATGGCCCTCCAGCGAGCCTACCTCAGCGAGATCGACGGGGCCATCGGCGACGGCGACCACGGCATCAACATGAGCAAGGGCTTTTCGCAGGCCCGGACCCGCATGGCCGGGCGCGCCCAGACGCCTGACCTGGCCGCCGCCCTGGACGACCTGGCCATGACCCTGCTCGAAGGCATCGGCGGCTCGATGGGGCCGCTCTACGGCGGGTTTTTTCTGGCGATGTCGGAGGCGCTGAGCACTCAGGGCGAGCTGAACGCAAAGAACTTCGGCGCGGCGCTGAGCAGTGGCGTGGACGCTGTGCAGGACGTGGGCAGCGCCCAGGTGGGCGACAAGACCCTGATTGACACGCTGATTCCGGCCCGCGACGCCTACCACGCCGCCCTGGAGGCCGGGCAGCCGTTCGCCGCCGCCCTGGACGAGATGGTGGCTGCCGCGAAGCAGGGTCAGGAATCCACCCGCATGCTTCAGGCCCGCCTGGGCCGTGCCAGCCGCCTGGGCGAGCGCTCCATCGGGGTGCTGGACGCGGGGGCGACCAGTTGCTATTTCATTCTGGAAAGCCTGGCGCAGTCGGTAAAACAGGGACTCACGGCTCAGTAGATGCCGACTGGATCGTCACTTGATCGTCACTACCGCCTGACCGCCCCCCTGAGCCTCACAGCCTGGCATCGAGTTCGCCCTGTTCCAGCGCCAGGACGCCCAGGACGCAGCTATGCACCGCCCGCAGCCCGGCGCCCTCCACACAGCGGTGCAGCCCTTCCAGGCCCAGGTGAAACTCGCGGATGGCCCGGCTGCGCTTGGCCTTGACGGCGCGTTCCTTGAGGCGCTCCAGGTGCTGCGGCTGGCGGTATTCCGGGCCGTAGATCAGGCGCAGGTACTCGGCGCCGCGCACTTTGAGGGCCGGTTGCAGCAGTCGGCGCTCCGGATCGCGGAACATCAGCGGCTTGATTACCATCCCCTCACCCAGCGTGTTTTCACCGGGCGTGCCCTGCGGTGTGGTCAGCGCCTCCCACCAGGCCGTCGCCTCGGCCTCGCTGGCCGGGTCGTGCAGGTCCACCGTGCGGGTTTCGGTGCGAATAAACAGCTCTGGGGCGGCCTCAGAGAGTCGGCCCAGCAGCTCCAGGTGCCAGGTATGAGGTTTCAGGTCATGCACCGCGCCTTCCGAGGCCAGCAGGTGAAACGGGGCGATTCGTACGTCCTGCGGCCCCCCGGCCCGGCGAACATAGGCGCGGTAGACCTCCCGGTAGGCCGCCAGATCGGCGCCGCGCAGCCGGGTTCGCTCCAGCAGCTCGCCGATGGGCACCCCATTGTGCGCGGCCAGTTCGAGCTGCGCCTGTGCGGCGGCCAAAGCACTCAGGCCCGCCGCCCCGGTGGCCGCGTACTGCCCGCGCAGTAGCTCGGCGGCCTTGAGGCTCCAGGGCAAAATCTCGGCGTCAAGCAGCAGCCAGTCGGTGCCGAGTTCGTCCCACAGGCCCGCCGCGTCGGCAGCGTCGCGGGCACGAACCAGAATATCCGTCTGCCAGCTCGCCTCCTTGAAAAAGGGCCGCCCGGTGCGGGTATAGATCAGCCCGCCTTCCGGCCCGAAGCGTGAGCGCGTAGCCTCTTCGTGGCGGGTCAGCAACATCAGCCCGCGTGAGCCCATGTGCTTTTCCTGGCAGATCACGGCGCCTTGTCCCTCCTGGCGGTAATAGGCAAAGGCTTCCTGGGGGTGTTCCAGCAGGTCGGCCCGGCGGCTGGTCTCCACCGGACTCATGGTCGGCGGCAGGTACAGCACCCGGCGGGGGTCGGCCCCGAAGCGCCCGAAGGTTTCCAGGGCGCCCATCAGCTCGGCCTCCCGCAAGGCGACGCTGCCGAAGCTGCGAACGTCCAGCCGCTGCGGCCCGCTGAAGTCGGCCAGGTCGAGCACATCAGGCTTGGACGCTTCTGAGCTGGCAGGGGCGAGCGGCCTGCCGGGCACGGCGTACGGCGCCCCGGCCTGGACGCTGACCAGTTCGAGTTCCGGGTAGCGCAGCGCACTCAGGGCGCCGCCGAACACGCAGCCGGTGTCGATGTCGATGGTGTTGTTGACCCAGGTGGCCCGCTGCACGGGCGTGTGGCCGTAGACGACCCGGCGCTTGCCCCGGTAGGCCGCCGCCCAGTCGCCGCGCAGCGGAAAGCCGTGCTCGTCGGTGCTGCCGTCCACGTCGCCGTAGAGGGCGAAGCTCCGCACCCGCCCGGAGGCCCGGCCCTGGTAGTGCTCCGGCAGCCCGGCGTGCGCCACCACCACGGCGCCGCCGTCGAGGACCAGGTGGCTGACCAGCCCGGCCAGAAAGGTCCGAACCTCAGCCTTGAAGGCGCCGCCCGCCGCTTCGAGTTGCGCGGCGGTGCCGCCCAGGCCGTGCGTCAGCGTGACGGTCTTGCCGCTCAGGTAACGCAGCAGCTTGTCGTCGTGGTTGCCGGGCACGCACAGGGCGCTGCCGCTGCCCACCAGGTCCATCACGCGCCGCAGCACGCCCGCCGAATCCGGCCCCCGGTCCGTCAGGTCGCCCACGAAGACGGCGGTGCGGCCCTGCGGATGCGGCCCCGTCGCCGGGTAGTCCAACCTCAGCAGCAGCTCGCTCAGCTCGGCCAGGCAGCCGTGAACGTCCCCGATAAAGTCGAAGGGGCCGCGCAGGTCAGTCCGGTTGGTCAGCAACGGCACGCGGCTGAGCCGTGCGGCGTCCACCTCGGCCTCGCTGCCCAGCGTCCAGAGGTGCCGGAAGCCCTCTTTGCGCAGGCCGCCCGCTCCCCGGCGCAGGTCGCGCTGCTGGCGCCGCAGCACGCCGGGGTCGAAGTCGCGCTCGGCCCTGGCCTGGTGCCGCGCCAGCAGGGTGTCCAGCGGCAGATCGAGCACGATGGCCACCGGCAGCACGTCGTGGTCGCGGGCCAGGGCGATCAGCTTTTTGCGGTCCTCCGGACGCAGGTTGGTGGCGTCGATGACCGTCAGCAGACCGCGCCCCAGCCGCCTGGCCGCCACGAAATACAGGCTCTCGAAGGTATCGGCGTTGGCGTCCAGGGCACCCTCGTCGTCCGCCACCAGCCGCCGGAAAAAGTCGCTGGAGAGCACTTCCGAGGGCCTGAAATGCCGCGCCGCGAAGCTGCTCTTGCCCGCAGACGACGCGCCGATCAGCGCCACCAGGGCCGTCTCCGGCAGGGCGATAGTCGGAGGTCGGGCTGGAGCGGGTGCGGCTGGACGCTCTGCTGAGGTGTTGGTGTGCCGTGTGTCCATGTGCGGTCTGAAGTCCTTGGGGTGAGGGCAGGTAAGGCGGGGCGGTCACTGCCGATGATGGCAGAGATGGCGGGGCGGTCACTGCCGATGATGGCAGAGATGGCGCCGAACAGGCCATTTCACGTAGGCCGGGCGCCTTCAACCAGCTCAGCCTCTCGCCCGGCCCACCACCGCGAAGAGCGGATCACCGCGCCGCCGCCCGCCGACCAGTGGGCTGCGGTCCAGCGCCTCGATCTGCGCCCAGTTGCCCGCCGCCTCCAGGTACTGCCCCACCAGCGCCAGGTGCCCGGCGTCGTCCAGCTCATGCCAGACGGCCACCGCCTTGCTGGGAAAGCAGCGGTTGGAAAAACTGATGACCACCGGCCCGCCCGGCACCAGCACGCGCCCCAGATCGCGCAGCAGCGTCACGGGATCGGTCAGGTAGTCGATGGACACGGTGATGCCCGCCGCGTCGAAGCTGTGGTCGCCGAACGGCAGCGTGGGCGCCGTGTTCAGGTTTTGCACCACGGCGCTGCTCAGGCGCGGGTTGCGCTCCAGCTCGGCGCGGTTGAGCCCCAGCCCGACGACCTGGCGGTACTCGGCCTCCGGCGGCAGGTGGCTGATCCAGCTACTCATCAAATCCAGAATGCGGCCCCCGGCAGGAAAATACTCGCGGTAGAGCTGCGTCACGGCGGCGATGGCGCCCTCGTCGATGTGGGTCACGAAGCGGGGCTGGCGGTAAAACAGCTCGTCGGGCATTTCGTCCTGGCGGTAAAACAGGTCCTGGCGGCGGAACAGGTCGCGGCGTTCGGGGTCGCTCATGCCCGCATTGTCTGCCCGCCGGAGTGAAACTGCTGTGGGCCTTGTTGAAGTCTGCCTGCCGACATCTGGTCGGCTGGAACTGGATTGCGAGATCAGCCTAGTACATTGATTTCTATATTTTGATACCCTTGTAGTGACGACTCATCTTTTCGCGACAGTGTTCTACGGTGAAGTGCCAGTTCACCGTCGTTCCAGCGGTGTTTCTCTGGTCAATCCAGCTCGTCACTTCATCCTTCA
>NZ_JANYGJ010000201.1 GCF_025362455.1 Deinococcus sp.
GATTTACCGCTTTAGAGCAGTACTCCGAATTACGCCACGGGGAAAACAGCCTCCCCGCGCCTCCATTCTGCGTCCTACTCAGTCAAAACTACTCGCTCCGCTCGGTCATAAAAAGGGTCTTTTTATGACATCTGCTCTAAGTAGACGACTCATCTTCAACTCCATTCAGTTTCAACTCCATTCAGTCCGGCTCGCCAGCACCCACTTCCCCCAAAATCAGCGCGGCGGGTGCCCGCCTATCCTGCTCGCGCCCGCTCTGCCCGCGCCCCTGGCGTTCGCGCTTGGCCTGCTTCTGAAGGTACATCCGCTCGTCGCTGAGGCGCAGCAGTTCCGTGACCTCGCGGGCCTCGGCGGGAAAGGTGGCGACGCCCAGGCTGGCCCCGGCGTCCGGAAATCCGCTGCGGCGGGTCAGCTCCAGCGCCCGCTGGACCCTGGCCCGCACCGAGCGCACCACACCCTGAGCCGGGTGGGCGACCAGCACAAGGTACTCGTCGCCGCCCAGACGGTATACCCGGTCACCCTGGCGAAAGGTCTGCCGCAGCGAGGCCGCAAAAGTCCGCAGCAGTTCGTCGCCGCGCAGGTGGCCCTCGCGGTCGTTGAGGGCCTTGAGCCCGTCGAGGTCGATGGACACCAGGCTCAGGAAGGTGCCGTCACGTCCGGCGCGGGCCAAATCGACTGCGACATCGAGGTCGAAGGCCCGGCGGTTGCTCAGGCCGGTCAGGGTGTCGCTCAGGGCGGCGGCGCGCAGGTGCGCGAGCTGCTGCTCCTGGGCCAGCGAGGCGCTCATCATGCGGGCGGCGGCTTCCAGCAGGTACGACTCGGCGCGGCTCCAGGGGCGGGGCTCACCCAGGCGGTAGGCGCACAGGGCCAGGTGGGCCTCCGGCGAGACCGGCATGATCGCCACGCTGGATACCCCGGCCCGCGCCAGTTCAGGCGGCAATTCCTGGCCGTGCAGATACACCGGGCCGCGCTGAAGCCGCCCGGTGGGGTCCGGGCTGGTGGGGTCCGGGCTGGTGAGGTCGGCGGCAGTGAGACCGGGGACGGGCTGGACGGAGGGCCACTGCACACCAGTCTGAGCCGAGACATCAGTTTGAGCCGAAGCCGGAGCCAGGGCCAGCTCGAACACCAGGTCGGCCTCGCCGCCCGGACCGCCGCTGAGCGCCAGCGCCACGCCGACCCCGCCCACCGTCTGCCACAGGGCCAGGGCGTCGACCTCCAGCACCGCGTGCAGGGCGTCCAGCGAGGCTCCGGCGGCGGCCAGCAGCCCGTCGCCGCCCAGCATCTCGGAGAGCTTGAGCAGCGCCTGGGCCTCACCCTGACCCCGCGAGGCGGCGCGTTCGGCGTTGGCCAGCCGGGTGACGTCGTAGCTCAGGCCCAGCGTGCCGATCTGAAGGCCGTCCTCACCGATCAGCGGCTGGTAGCGCGATTCGAGCAGCAGCCCGGCGACGGTCACGGTCTCCTCGAAGCTCTCCCCGGCCAGCGCCCGGCGCACGTTGCGCCCGACCTGTGGGTCATCCGGGTAGAGCCCGAAGATCGACTTGCCCACTGCCGCGCTGGCCGAGGTCCCCAGCGAGGTCAGGCTGCGGCCCTCCGAGAGCGTGACCCGGCCCTCCATATCGGTGGCCCACAGTACCAGCGGCGCGGTGCTCAGCGCCAGTTGAAGCTGGGCGCGGCTCTGGCTCAGCGCCTCCTGCTGACTGCGCCGCGAGACCATGTGCCCCAGTTCACGGGCCACGGCGTTCACCAGCCCCTGATCGGCGGGGTGCCAGGTGCCCTGGCTGTGCAGCCGGGCGTAGACCATGGCGTAGCGCGAGCTGCCGTACTCACCCAGCGGCACCACCGCCACGCTGCGCAGCCCGGCGCGGGTCAGGTCGTACAGGGCCGCGCCCGGCGTCTCGGCGTCGTCGGTCCAGACCGGATGCCCAGCGGCCAGCACCTCCCACAGCTCAGGGTGATCGGCCCGCCGCACCACCCGCGAGGCCAGCCGGGCGAACTTTTCCTGCCCCGGCCCGTGCCAGACGCTGTGGCTCATGGCCCGCTCGCCGCTGACGATCATCAGCCCGCTCCAGTCCACATCGATGGCCGCGCTGACCAGTTCGGTGGCGCGGGTCAGCAGTTGCGCCATCGGCAGCTCCAGGGCGCCCAGATCGCCCACCGCGCCCAGCGTCTCCTCGGACACCAGGGCGCTCTTGAGGTGGCGCAGCAACTGCACCTGCGCGGCACTCTCCCGCTCCAGCACGACGTTTCTCAGGCGCAGCTCCAGGCCGTTCATGATGAAGTCGGCAAAATCGCTCAGCGTGGATTGCTCGGCAGCGCTCAGCAGGGCACGCGGCGCCGTATCGCCGATGCACAGCGCCCCGATGACGTGGCCGTCCGGGGTGCGCAGCCCGGCACTGGCATGAAAGCGCACGCCCGGCGGCCCGCTGACCAAGGGGTTCTGAGCCAGGCAGGGATCGAGACGGGCGTCGGCCACGCAGAACACGCCGGGCTCAGACAGCACCTGGGCACACAGCACCTGCTCACGGCCCTGCACGCCGGGGTCGATGCCGTATCCGGCCCGGATCCAGTGGCGGGTGTCGTCTGCAAATGAAATCCAGGCGATCGGTACCCGGAACAACTGGGCGACCAGCCGGACATGGCGCCCGAACGATTCGCCTGAGCCGCCTTCGAGCACGTCGTAGCGGGCCAGCGCCTGAAGGCGTGCGGCCTCACGTAGATCAGGTGCCGGTGCGTCGGGTGCCTGTCGGTGTGCGGGTGGGTGACTCAAGAGCGGCCTCCGGGGCAGGGCACGGACAGAGCCCCGTCGTGTCAGGTGCCGACCCTTCGTCAGCATCATGACAGGCATCAACTGACCACTTTGTCTTTCGTTATCCATTAAGACTAAATGAAGACCACATGAAGCTCAGGTCGCCCAGGAGGGACGGCGCATTCCAGCCGACTGCACTATGCCCAGCTTCGATCTGCCCAGCTTCGATCTGCCCGGCTTCAGTCTGCCAGCAAGGCCCGCGCCGCGCTTTCCAGGTCGCCGCTTGCGGCCAGGCCGGTGCCTACCAGCACGGCGTCGGCCTGGGCACGGATCGGCGCAATATCCTGCGGCGTGCAGTAGCCGCTCTCGGCCACCAGCAGGCCCTCGTAGCCTTCGGCGCGGGCGTGGGCGATCATCCGGGGGCTGTTGCGCAGGTCGATGGCCAGGGTGGTCAGGTCGCGGTTATTCACCCCGATGATCTCGGCGCCGACCGCCAAGGCGATGTCCAGCTCGGCTTCGTCGTGGACTTCCACCAACGCCTCCAGACCGAGGTGGTGGGCCAGTTTCAGGTACTCGCCCACGTCACGGCCCAGCACGCTGACCATCAGCAGCGCCGCCGAAGCGCCCCAGTCGGCGGCCTCCTGAAGCATCCTCGGATGAATCACGAAATCCTTGCGCAGCACCGGCACGCTCACGGCGGCGACCACCTCACGCAGAGCCTCCGGCGAGCCCTGAAAGTGCCTGGGCTCGGTCAGCACGCTGAGGCAGGCCGCCCCGCCGCGCACGTAGGCCAGCGCCGCCTGGGCCGGATCGAGCGGCGCGATGGCGCCCTGGCTGGGACTGGCCCGCTTGACCTCGGCGATGAGTTGCAGGCCGGGCGCACGCAGGGCCTCGTAAAAGCGCCGGGCACGGGGCCGCGCCGGTCCAGGCTCGAACGCCGTTCCGGTATAATCCGCGCTGCGCTCCGCCACGATGTTGCCCAGCACGCCAGGTGCGGTGTAGGTGCGGGTTGGGAAGGCTCCGGGGGTCATGGGGAAAGTATAGAGGGGAGGCTTGTGGCTTGTGGCTTGTGGGAACAGAGCTGGGCGAGACGGCGCAGAAGATTCAAGGGAGGCTCGGTATAACCCCTCAGTCTGCTTCGCAGCCAGCTCCCCTCAACGGGAGCCAAAACCTCCAAGCACGTGTGACCCAGTTTTTAGGGAGTGATTCCCCCAGACTCTTCCCACTCCGCATACATGTTCAGCCCTTCGCCCTGCCCACGCGCCACAAGCCCTCTCTCTGTTAGGCTGACGCTCATGACGGTGTTCCAGCAGCACAACCTGCTTCCCAGCGACGGCCCGGTCCAGATCAGCGAGGCGCAACTGCTCGCCCGCGTCCGTGAACTGGCTTACGAGATTCGCCGCGATTACGAAGGCAAAAATCCTCACCTGATCTGCCTACTCAACGGCGCGTTCCTGTTTCACGCCGATCTGGTGCGCCTGCTCGACATGCCGCTGACCATCGATTTCATGCAGACCAGCAGCTACGGCGACGCCAAGCAGAGCAGCGGCGAGGTCCGGCTGGTCAAGGACCTGAGTTTTCCGCTCTCCGGGCGCCATGTGCTGCTGGTCGAGGACATCATCGACACCGGCATCACCATGAACTACATTCTCAGGTCGCTGCACGAGCGCGGCCCGGCCACCTTACGGGTCGCCTCGCTGCTGAGCAAGCCGTCTCGCCGCAAGGTCGAGGTGCCTGTGGACTACCTGGGCTTCACCATTCCCGACGCCTTCGTCTACGGCTACGGCCTGGACCGGGCGCAGCAGGACAGGAACCTGAGTTTTATCACGTCGCAGAAGTAGGGAGTGGGTTGTGGGAAGTGGGCACAGCGGGGGACGCTTCTGGTGGCGGCGTTCCGGGCTTTGAGCAGAAAAAACACAACCGCGCCTGACCGATGGCTACTGTCCTGTCCCCTGGAGCGTGAGTTCCGACAAGTTCCAGCCCCACTTCCCACTTCCCACTTCCCACTTCCCACTTCCCACTTCCCCATCCTCCAATATGGGTGATTCCCACGTTATACCTGAGTGCGTTCGTGTAGGATTTCCTGATGCAAGATTCATTGAACACCCCTTCGTACATCCTGCGCGGCGTGGCTGCCGGTGGCACCCTGCGCGTGGTCGCCATCGACGCGACCCAGATCGTGGAGGAGGCCAGGACGCGCCACGACCTGAGCAAGACCGCCACCGCCGCGCTGGGCCGGGCACTCAGCGCCGCCGCGCTGCTGGCGATCATCCTGGGCAAGAAGATCGACAGCCGCGTTTCGCTGCGCATTCAGGGCGACGGCCCGATTGGCTGGCTGGTGGCCGAGGGCAGCGCCGACGGTCTGGTGCGCGGCTACGTGCGCGAACCCGGCGCCGACCTGCCCATCCGCGAGTCCGACGGCAAGCTGGACGTCAGCGGCCTGGTGGGCAAGACCGGCGAACTGGCCGTGACCCGCCTGAAGGGCAACGCCGAGCCCTGGACCGGCAGCGTCGAGCTGGTCAGCGGTGAGCTGGCCGAGGACGTGGCCTACTACCTGGCCTCCAGCGAGCAGATTCCCAGCGCCGTGCAACTGGGCGTTTACGAGGAGGGCGGACGGGTGGCGCGGGCGGGCGGCCTGATCGTCCAGGCCATGCCGGGCGTGACGGGCGAGACCCTGGAGGCGCTGGAAGTCAACATCGCGAAGATGGGCAGCTTCACCGACAACCTGCGGGCCGTGTCTCTGCTCGAAGTCATGGAACGCGCTACCGAGGGGCTGGGCTTCCAGGCCGCCGCCGAGGCCCAGAGTGCGCGCTTTCAGTGCCGCTGCTCGCGTGACCGGGCGGTGTCGTCGCTGACCTACTTCGGCGCCGCCGAGCGCCAGGAGATGATGGACGGCGGCGGCCAGGAGGTCGTGTGCCACTGGTGCAACGAGCACTACCAGATCAGCCCCGACGAGATCGCCGCCCTGGACGCCCCGCAGATTCGCGCGAGGGCGTGAGGGAGGCTTGTGGCGTGTGGCGTGTCGCTTGTGGAAACGGCGCCCGATCTTTTCCCGCCTGCCGCGCCCCACTTCCCGTCCCTCCACACTTTGCAATGTAAAGCAAGGGAGTATCATCGGGCCATGACCCAGACCCAGCAGTCCCCCACCCTGGTCGCCCTGACCACGCCCGAAGAAGTCGATACCTTCCTGGCGCAGTACCCGCAGGCCGCCGTGTTCAAGGCCGGAACCTGCCACAAGACCATGCAGGGCTTCGGGGTGCTCGAAACCTTCCTGGCCCGCCATGAGCTACCGGTGGGCTTTATCCGGGTGGTCGACTGGCGCCCGGCCAGCAACCACATTGCCGAGTTGACCGGCATCCAGCACGCCTCGCCGCAATTTATTCTGTTCGATCACGGCAAGCCGACCTTCGACGTGGACAACTGGAATATCACGGCTGAGGCGCTGGGGCCGGTCTTTGAAGAAGGCGTGCCGCTGAGGGGTGAGCAGGTCGCCGCCGAAGGCCGTGTGGTTGAGGGGAACGTAGAGCCCTACCGCCAACTGATGCAGGCGTTCGTGGACGGCCAGTTGCCCGACTGGCAGTTTCAGGAGCGCTACGTCAACATGTTCCGCGACGACGCCAGCCTGCGCAGCCAGCGCCAGTTCGAGCTGCTGAGCAAGCTGTTCGGCGACCCCGACGCCTACCACGGCGGCCTGCACCAGCTCGGCGCCCCCCAGGAGCGCGGCGATCTCAAGGCCCGCGTACAGGAACTGATCGACCAGCTCTGAAGCTGAGTTCAAAGCCCCGGCAGCCCGATGACGGCTCGCCGGGTTTTTTTAGGTTGGGGTTTTTTTGGGTTGGGGTTTTCGTTTCTTGCGACTTGAGGGCGACTGAATGCTGTCTGCCTTACGATTAGTGGCATGAATCTCAAACAGTACCGGGTGGGCAAGAAATTCAGGCTCAAAGACATCCGCACCGACGGCGGCGACGACCAGGACCGGGCCGTCACCGAGGCCGAGACGCTGGGCTTCGCGGGCGAGCTGGCCGAGTTGCAGGCTCGCCTCTACGCCGAGGGCAAACAGAGTCTGCTGGTGGTGTTGCAGGCCCGCGACGGCGGCGGCAAGGACGGCACCGTCAAACATGTGCTCGCGCCGATCAATCCGCAGGGCGTCAAGGTGGTCAATTTCAAGGTGCCCAGCGAAACGGAGGCCAGGCACGATTTTCTGTGGCGGGTCCACGCTCAGGCGCCGGAGAGCGGCATGATCGCGGTGTTCAACCGCTCGCACTACGAGGAGGTGCTGGTCACGCGGGTTCATCATCTGATCGACGACGCGGAGGCAAAAAAACGCTTCGAGCACATCCGGGCCTTCGAGTCGCTGCTGAGTGGGCGCGGCACCCGCATCATCAAAATCTACCTCCACATCAGCCCGGAGGAGCAGCGCCGCCGCTTGCAAGACCGGCTGGACACGCCCAGCAAGAGATGGAAATTCAACCCCGGCGACCTCAAGGAACGCGCCCACTGGGCCGAGTACGACCGCGCCTACCAGGACGCCCTGAGCGCCACTTGCAGCGACGCCGCGCCCTGGTACGTCATTCCCGCCAATCACAAATGGTACAGAGACCGGGTGATTACCGAACTGCTGCTCGAAACCCTGCGCGAGATGAACCCGCAGTACCCGGAGCCGGAGTTCGATGTCAACAACCTGACCGTCGGGCCGATCTGACCGCCGGGCTGATCTGAACACCGGGCTCAGCCCCTTTTGTAAATTTCTATCTTACACAGCTAATTTGACAAAAATTATTTTCAGGCCGTAGGCTATCTTCAGGTCATAGGCTGAGGCAACCTGAAGGCCACTTCGTTGCCCGCCCATGCTGGCGCCAGCGTCCAGGCCAGCGGTCTGCCACCGGTCCAGTTTGCCCAGCACGGTCCAGTTTGCCCCGTCTCCCCCGCTTCACGAGGATCACCATGACCACACCGCCGACACCGACACCACCGACACCACCGAGCACGCTGCCCACCGACCCACTGATGCTGCGCGAGGCCAGAGAAGCCCCCGAAGTGATGAGCCGCCAGGCCGCCCAGAACGCCGACGCGGTGGCCCAGCTCGCCGGGGTGCTGCGCTCACGGCGCCCGACCTACGCCGTCACGGTGGCGCGGGGCAGCAGTGACCACGCCTGCTCGGTGCTCAAGTACGCGCTGGAAACGCAACTGGCCCTGCCGGTGGCCTCGCTGGGGCCAAGCGTGCATACCCTGTACGGCGCCCAGCTCGATCTGAAGGGCGCCCTGGTGATCGCCGTGTCGCAGTCGGGGGCCAGTCCGGATGTGGTGGAAACCCTGCGGATGGCCCGCCTGAGCGGCGCCGTGACGGTGGCCCTGGTCAACGTGGAGGGCAGCGACCTGGGCCGCGAGGCCGAATTCGCCCTGCCGCTGCGCTGCGGCGCCGAAAAAGCCGTGGCCGCCACCAAAAGTTACCTGGCGGCCCTGAGCGCCTTTTTTCCGGTCATCGCGGCGCTGAACGGCGACCAGACCCTGAGCGCTGCCCTGGAGAGGTTGCCCGTTGCCCTGCGCCGGGTGCTGGAGCTGGAGGGCACTGCTTTCAATCTGGCCGAGCGCTACCGCTTCGCCGACAACCTGCTGATCCTGGCGCGTGGCCTGCACTTCGGCGTGGCCCAGGAGGCGGCGCTGAAGCTCAAGGAAATCTGCGGCATCCACGCCGAGGCCTACAGCGCCGCCGAGTTCAGCCACGGCCCCCGCCGGTTGATCGCCGAGGGGCTGCCGATTCTGGGCTTTACCTCCACCGACGCCGCCCAGGACGCCACCGACGCCGCCTACCGCGATTTGAAAACCAGCGGCGCCGACCTGCGCACCATCGGCCCGGCGGCGCACAGCAGCCTGATGACCCCGGCCACCGGTCACCCCCTGACCGACGTGGTGGCCAGCGCCCTGGCCTTTTATCTGTTCGGCGCCCACCTGGCGCTGCATAAAGGCTTAAACCCAGACGCGCCGCCACTGCTGAGCAAGGTGACAAAAACGCGGTGAGCGGCGAGGGCGGGGGGCAAACTCAACTGTGGTTCTCCTGAACGCCGTGAAGGACTGACGTGGCCAGGGGGCTTGCCAGCACACCGAAAAAGGGCCTACAACTCGCACTGAACGGTGTGCTTTACCGCAGGAGTTCGCCAGGGAGTCGGGAGACGCTTCGCGGCGCTCAGCATGACAGAGGACTGCCGGTGTCCTGAGCGTATGAACTTCGGGGCGACGCGGTGGCTGGGGTTTTGGCCGCTCAGCATAGATGGGAAAAACCAGCCCTTGATCGAGACTGGCTTCCGATTGATCTAAACCCTGACAGTCGACTTAGTTTTGGTCGCGTAGGTTCGGGGACGGCCCCTCTCGACTCAAGGCTTTCACTCAAGCTGTCTTCACAGCAGCAAACCAGCCCCTGACAGAGACTGGCTTTCTGGGTTACACCCTGACAGGGGACTGAGCTTTGGGTTCCTACCCGTTCGGGGGCGGCCCCTCACCTCTCATGGTTCTACGGCACTAGGCTTAAGAAGCTCTTTGTGGTGGAGCCAAGCAGGATCGAACTGCTGACCTCGTCATTGCGAACGACGCGCTCTCCCAGCTGAGCTATGGCCCCATTTTCGCTCTGCGCCGACTTCTCGGCCTGAGCGACAGAGAGCCTAGCACGGGCCTTGTGGGCGTGCAAGAGGATGGGGCCAGATTACTTAGACGCCGTAGCATTATCCTGCGGCTGGGCGGCCCTCCAGGCGAGTTGATACGCCTTCCCATCCAGGCTGGATAAACAGAGTAAGCTTTCCCGATGGACCGCTTTGCTTACAAGTTCAGCCGCGAGGGCGTCACCTTCGACGACGTGCTGCTGCTGCCCCGGCACTCGCTGGTGCTGCCGCATATGGTGAACGTGCAGACCCAACTGACCCGCCGCGTGCGACTCAACATTCCCTTCGTGTCGGCGGCGATGGATACCGTCACCGAAACGGCGATGGCCATAGCGATGGCCCGCGAGGGCGGCATCGGCGTGATTCACAAGAACATGCCGATTGATCGCCAGGCCGAGATGGTCCGCAAGGTCAAGCGCAGCGAGAGCGGCATGATCGTCGATCCGATTACCCTGCCGCCCAGCTCAAGCGTGCGCGAGGCCGACCGGATGATGGCCGAATACAAGATCAGCGGCGTGCCGATCACCGACGCCGAAGGCCGCTTGCTGGGCATCATCACCAACCGCGACATGCGCTTTATCGACAACCTCGATCAGCCCATCGGCAACGTGATGACCTGCGAGAACCTGGTCACCGTCTCGGTGGGCACCGATCTGGAGGACGCCCGCGAGCTGTTCAAACGCAACCGCATCGAAAAACTGCTGGTCACCGAAGGCGAGTTTCTGCGCGGGCTGATTACCATCAAAGACATCGAGAAGACGGTCAAGTACCCGCACGCCGCCAAAGACGACCTGGGTAGATTGCGGGTCGCCGCCGCCATCGGGGTCAGCGCGGACCTGATGGACCGGGCCGGGGCGCTGGTGCAGGCCGGGGTCGACGTGCTGGTGCTCGACAGCGCCCACGGGCACTCGCAGGGCATTCTCAGCGCCCTAGAGCAGATCAAGACCCGCTTCGACGTGGACGTGATCGCGGGCAACATCGCCACGCGGGAAGGCGCCCAGGCACTGATCGCGGCGGGGGCGGACGCGGTGAAGGCAGGCATTGGACCGGGTTCTATATGTACCACCCGCATCGTCACCGGCGTCGGCGTGCCGCAGATCACCGCCATCTTCGACGCCACCGAGGCTGCGCTGGAAGCCGGGATTCCGGTCATCGCCGACGGCGGTGTCAAGCAGACCGGCGACGCGGCCAAGGCGATAGCGGCGGGCGCCAGCGCCGTGATGATGGGTAGCATGCTGGCGGGCACCGACGAGGCCCCCGGCGAGGTCGTGCTGCGCGACGGGCGGCGCTACAAGAGCTACCGGGGCATGGGGAGTCTGGGCGCGATGGACCAGGGCAGCGCGGACCGATACTTTCAGGAAAAAAATAGCCAGGACAAGAGCGCCCGCAAGTTCGTGCCCGAAGGCATCGAGGGCATCGTGGCCTACCGGGGCACGGCGGGCGAGGTGGTGTATCAGTTCGTGGGCGGGCTGCGCAGTGCCATGGGCTACTGCGGCGCCCCCGATCTGGAGAGCCTGCGCCGCGACGCCCAGTTCGTGCGCATCAGCTCCGCCTCGCTGATCGAGAGCCACCCGCACGGCGTCACCATTACCCAGGAGGCGCCGAACTACAGCAAGTAAGTCTGGATTCACCGAGGCCGGAGTCGTCGTGCCCCGGCCTTTGCCACAGCATCCCAGACATGAGCCGAGTTACAACTGACAAATTGTCACTATGCTCCACGAAAGCGTATACTGCCCCTATGAAACGCGCCTTCGCCTCCTTCTACTCTTCGCTGCGCGAGCCGTGGAACAGCCTCACGCACTGGGCCGGGGCGGGCGCGGCGCTGGTGGCGCTGATCGGGTTGGTCGCCTACGCCGCCGCCCACAAGCTGAGTATCTGGCCGTTTGTGGTGTTCGGGCTGAGCATGTTGTTTCTGTACACCGCTTCTGCGTCGTACCACTCGTTCCGGGTGGGTGAACGTGCCCTGCTGCGGCTGCGCAAGCTCGATCACAGCGCTATCTTTCTGTTGATCGCGGGCAGCTATACCCCGGTGGCGTATTTTGGGCTCAGCGGCGTGTGGCAGAGCGTGGTGCTGTGGGTTGTCTGGGGCGTGGCGATTGCCGGAATGCTGCTCAAGCTGCTGACCATGCGGCTGCCCAGGTGGATCAGCACCGTGCTGTACGTGGCGCTGGGCTGGACCGCGCTGGCGTTCATCCCCCAGCTCGCGCAGCGCCTCAGCGGGGCGGCCCTCTTCTGGCTGGCGGCGGGCGGCGTGCTGTACACGGTGGGCGCCGTCATCTACGGCACAAGGCGCTGGAATCCGCGCCCCGGCGTCTTCGGCTTTCACGAGATCTGGCACCTGTTCGTCCTCGGCGGCACCTTCGCCCACACGGCGATGATGTTCACGCT
>NZ_JANYGJ010000226.1 GCF_025362455.1 Deinococcus sp.
CCCAGCACCGCGCCCACTGCGCCCACCTGCCGCTTCCAGTCGCCGCGCAGCTTGCTCAGCGTGCTCAGGCCCTTCTCGCTCAGGCGGTACTCGCGCCGCACCCGGCCAGCGACCTCGCTCTCCTCGCTCTGAATCTGCCCCTCGGCTTCCAGGGCGTGCAGCACCGGGTAAAGGGTGCCCTCGCGGGCCGTCAGCAGGCCCTCCGAGCGGGCTTTGATGGCCTGGGCAATGGCGTAGCCGTGCTCCGGCTGCCGCTCCAGCACGGCCAGAATCAGCATCCGGAGTTGCTCCTGGGATTTCATGGACGCAGTATACCTCCAGACCCGATGTATTGCAAACCGATGTATCTCAGATCGAGGTATCGAGCAAGTCGGACAGCGCCGTCACTGTGCGCCAGTTGCGCGTGGTGGCGCCGACTCTCAGCCGCTGCGGATCGAGTTTGCTGCGCCCCAGGCCGTTCGGGGTATACATGAACAGCTCGCGTCCGGAGAGTACCCATTCGTCGGCGCCGCTCTGAACCGCCATCATCGCCGCCACGCCTTCCAAGCCTGGTTCAGCGTCCAGCAGGGCCAGTTGGACTTTGCTGCCGTCCTGGGCGGCCTGAAGCGGGTACGGGTTTCGTTCGGTCATGTCGGCCCATTCGGCAGCGCTGCGCAGGAGGACAGCCACCGCAAAACCGAACTCGGCCTCCAAGGCAGCTTCAACGGGTTCACGGCTGATCTGACCCGCGTAAACGGCGTTGCCGCTCTGGATATAGGTCTGCACCTGCTTGAGCCCCAGCGATTCGAACACGGCGCGCAGGGCAAGCATCGGCACTTTGCGGTGGCCGCCGACGTTGACACCGCGAAGCAGGGCGATGTGGAGCGAGCTGGACATGGCGGCATTGTGCGCCAATCTCTAGCTTTACTTTCCAAAGCAGGGTACTCTATTGGATATGACTCAGACCTTAGCCGCTGTGCCCGGCACCACGCCCCGCCTTCAGGTCGATATCTGGTCGGACATCGCCTGCCCCTGGTGCTACGTGGGCAAGCGGCGCTTCGAGGCCGCGCTGGAGCAGTTTCCACACAGAGGTCAGGTCGACACAGTCTGGCACAGCTTCGAGCTGGACCCGGCGGCGCCACTGACGACCACTGACGGCACCGCCGAGATTCTGGCCCGCAAGTATGGCCGCACACCCGCCCAGGCGCAGGAAATGCTCGACAGCATGACGCAGACCGCCGCCCAGGACGGCCTGGAGTACCACTTCGGGGCGCAGCGGCCCACCAACACCTTCCAGGCCCATCAACTCATTCACCTGGCCCGCGAGCACGGCCTTCAGGGCGCCATGAAGGAGCGGCTGCTGCGGGCCTTTTTCACCGAAGGGGCCTTTCTGGGCGACCCGGAGGTGCTGGCCCGGCTGGCCGCCGAGGTCGGGCTGGACCCTGAAGAAGTCCGCACGGCCCTGGCGGAGCAGACCCACGCCGCCGCCGTGCGGGACGACGAGGAGACGGCCCGGAGCCACGGCATCAGCGGCGTGCCGTTCTTCGTGCTGGGCGGCAAATACGGCGTCAGCGGCGCCCAGTCGCCCGAAACCCTGCTGGGCGCCCTGAATCAGCTCTGGAGTGAGGCGGCGCCCCTGACGCTGATCGGCGCGGCCACGTCCAGCGACGGCTGCGAGGACGGAAGCTGCGCCGTGCCACAGAGCTGAGTCGCACTGCCCGAACGGTCAGCTAGCCTGGTCGGCGGGTATGCGGGCCACGACGACGTGCACTGAGCTGCCCGGCGCCGCCTGTCACTGCCACGACAGAAACTGCACGGCGCCGGGACGCAATTCCACGTCCAGTTCTGTCTGGGCGCCGATCAGTTCGCCGTCGAGGTGAACAGGTGTAGGCCGCTCCCAGCGCAGGGTCACGCGCCCGCCCTGGGCCTGACGCACCCGCGAGTCGGCCAGGTGCCGGACGCGCAACACCGCCAGCATTAGTGACAGCAGACCCAGGCGACCTACCCGAGCGCCCAGCACCACATTGAGCTGGCCATCGAAGGCGCTCGAATGCGGCGAAATGCGAAAGCCGCCGCCGTAGCGCGTGCCGTTCATGACCGCCACCAGGCACGACGGTCCGGCGTGGAGCAGTTCCCCGTCCACGCGCACCTCCACGCCGCCCACCTGGAGCCCTCGCAGGGCGCTGAGCGCCGCCCACAGGTAGCGCCCGAAGCCCGGCAGCCGGGGGCCAGGCAGCCCCAAAACAGAGAGCCGGGCCGGGGCTTGCGTCAGCCGGGCCGCCACCTGAGCGTCGAAGCCCATGCCCAGGCCGTTGAGCAGCCATCTCTCGGACCGTAAGGAGCCCGGTCCCGCAGGCCAGGTCACGCGCAGGGCGTCGGCGGCGTGGGGCGGGCGGCTCAGGCGGGCCAGGGCCGCCGCAAAATCACCCGGCTTCAGGCCCAGCATTCCGGCAAAATCGTTGCCGGTGCCCAGCGGCACCACGCCCAGCCGCCGCCCGGTGCCGACCAGTGCGGGCAGCAGGTTGCTGACCGTGCCGTCGCCGCCCACCGCCAGCACCGCCACACCGCCGGGCAGGGCCGACACCTGCGCCAGCGCCAGCGCCGCCGCCCCTACCTCCAGCAGCGTGTAGGGCAGATGCGCCGCCGCCAGGGCCGCCTCCAGCCGGGGCCACTCGCGCCCGGCCAGGCCGCGCCCCGCCTGGGCGTTGAGCACCACCGCCAGCGACTCGAACGGCAGGGCCGTCGGCTGTGACGGAACCGGGCGCGACGAGCCTGACCTTGGGGCTGACCTTGAGCCTGACATTTCAACGTCCAGCATAGCGAAACTGGCCTGCACAGCCAGGGCTTTGTATGCTCCGGTTATATGTTGGCTGGCAATCAGGACCAGCATGCGGGGACCATGTTGATTCCGCTGTTTCCGCTGCCCAATTTTGTCCTGTTTCCCGGCCAGGTGGTGCCGCTGTATATCTTCGAGCAGCGCTACCGGACCCTGCTCAGCCGCGTGCAGCAGAGCGGCGAGGCGTTCGGTATGCCCCAGATTCTGACGCCCTCCACCGAGGACTCGCGCCCGCTCCAGGCCCGGCTGTCCGCCATCGGCACGCTGGCGCACCTGCGCGAGATCGCGCCGCACGAGGACGGCACCTCGTCGATCACGGTCACGGGCGGCGAGCGCTTCGAGATCGTGCAGCTCATCGACGACCAGGACTACCTGATGGCCGAGGTCCGGCTGCTGCCGCTGACGGAAGAACTGGGTGAGAGTACGGCCACCATCCACACCGCGCTGGCCAGCCGCCTGCTCAGCGACCTGCTGCGCCTGCGCCCCGAAGACCAGGCCGCCATCCGCGAGCACGCGCCCAGCGAGCCGCTGCTGCTGGCCTCGTTCGCCTCGGCCCTGCTGCCCCTCAGCGGCGAGGAGCGCCAGCAGGCCCTGGAAGCCCCGACCCTCAGCGAGCGGCTGGAAACGCTGGTGGGCTTCGTGCCCAGCGACGGTAGGCAGCTCAACTGAGCGTTGGACAAAGCAGATGTCATAAAAAGACCCTTTTTATGACCGAGCGGAGCGAGTAGTTTTGGCTGAGCAAGGCGCAGAATGGAGGCGCGGGGAGGCTGTTTTCCCCGTGGCGTAATTCGGAGTCCTGCTCTAGAGCGGCGCAGGCACAGCCGCTCAGCCCCGGTTGCGCGTCTTGTACCCCTCGGCGCCCAGCAGCTCGGCGGCGCGTTGCACGTCGCTCTCTTCTTCCAGGCCCAGGCGCAGGGCGCCGCCGTGTTCTCGCACGGCCAGCACCTCGATGTCCTTGATGTTGATGCTGGCCTCGCCCAGAATCCGGCTGACCGCGCCGATCTGGTTGGGTTTGTCGGGCACGGCCACCACCAGGTCGTACTTGGGCGGCAGCAGCGAGCGTTTAACCACCGGCAGGTTGTCGCGGGTGCGCTTGCCCTCCACGGCGGACACCAGCAGCTCTTCGGGGTCGTCGAGGGTGTCGGCCAGGTGCTCAAGCTGGCGCGAGAAGCGCTGAATGGCCTCACGTAGCGCCAGTTTATTCTCGACCACCATGTCGCGGCTCATGCGCGGGTCGCCGCTGGCCACGCGGGTCAGGTCACGAAAGCCCCCGGCGGCCAGCAGGCTCAGGCGCTCGTCGCGGGCGACCATGTGGGTCAGCGCCAGGCTGGCCAGGTACGGCAGGTGGCTGATGGTGGCGACCAGGTTGTCGTGGGCGTCGGGCGGCATCACCACGGCGGCGGCGCCCAGGTGCTCGACCAGGCGGCGCATCCGCGACAAGGCCCGCAACGGCGTGCGCTCGGTGGGCGTCAGCACCCAGATGGCGTTCTCCAGCAGGCCCGCCGAGGCGTTGGCGACCCCCCCGCGCTCGGAGCCGGTCATCGGGTGGCCGGGCACGAAGTTGCGCACGCCCAGCGCCTCGAATTCGGCGGCGATAGCGGATTTGACGCTGCCCACGTCGGTCACCAGCGCCGAGCTGGGGAGATACGGCGCCAGTTCGCGGGCCAGCGGCGAGAGGGCCTTGACCGGCACGGCCAGGATCACCAGGTCGGCGGCGCTGAGCCACTCGCCGGGCGTGGCCCGCACCTCGTCGATGACGCCCAGCGCCAGCGCCTCTTCCAGCGCCTGAGCCGAGGCGTCGAGCCCGATGATGCGGTGCGCCAGCAGCCGGTCACGCAGCCCCAGCGCCACGCTGCCGCCGATCAGGCCCACCCCCACCACCACCGCCGTCTTGTAGACCTCTCCCCTGCCCGTGCTCATGCCAGTGGCAGGCTAGCACGGAGCGCAGGGAATTCTGAGGCGGTGGGCGCAGGGGCAGGCCGCGTTGCTGCCAGGCGACACGGGCGTTCTGGTCAAGTGGAGTGAAACAACCATTTCATTCTGAGCTTCGCTGCGAGCAATGTCGGTTTGACGACGAGATCCTTGCACTACGCTCAGGATGACAAGCGTTGGATTTTGCAAGTGTTGGATTTTGCAAGTGTTGGATTTTAGCGGATTCACCGGCAAAAAGAAGACCGACAATTGCATGCAAAGGTGTCTACCCTCCGACTTTCGCCAGCCTGGCCGCCAGCTCCGAGCGCATCTTGGCGTGCAGGGCGGGCGCGGCCAGCAACTTCGTTATCTGGGCCGGGGTCGGCACCTTGGCGTAAAAGTACTCGAAGGTGTCGAGCACGGTGGCGGCGCCTTCCTGGGGCGCAAATTCGACTTGCACGGCGTCCCCGGCCTGGACGGGGCCTTCCTCCAGCACGCGGGCGTAGAGGCCGGGGCGGCGCTGCTCCCGAAACACCTTGACGAACTGCGGGTCGCTCATGCGGGCGGCCAGCGTGGCGCAGGGAATGCGGGCGGCAGTCACCTCCAGCAGCGCCGCCCCAACACGCAGGCGGGTACCGATGGCCACAGGCGCCGACTCCAGCTCCGGAATCAGCAGGTTTTCGCCGAAGGTGCCGGGGGCGAGGTCGCGGCCCAGCAGCGCCGAGAAGTGGTCGTAATCCGGCTGGGTATAGACGTAGACCGCCTGGTCGGGGCCGCCGTGGTGCTGTTTGTCCTGAATATGATCGCCGCTCAGCCCCAGAGAGGCGAGCCACACCGCGCCCACCTGCGGCTGCTTGAAGATGCCGCTCAGGCCGTCCTTGGCCTCCACCGGACGCGGCTGGCCGATATTGACGCTCAGCAGTTTCATAACTCCAGCTTTTTCATAACTCCAGCAGCTTCATACACTCAATGTAGCGCCCGGTATAGTGCCGCATGAACAGACCAAATCTGGCGCTGACCCTCGCGCTGCTGGCATCAGGCCCGGTGCTGGCCTTCACCGACCCCAGGACCGGCTTCAGCTCGGCGGCGCCCAGCGGCTGGAAACAGTCGACCTATCAGGGCGCGGCAGTGGTGTACCTGGCGCCCAAGCCACTCAAAGGCTTCAACCCGAACATCAATGTGGTGGTGCAGGACGTGCCCGCCGCTTTCACGCTGGGGCGGTATACCGAAGTGTCGCTGCCGCAACTCAAAGCAGCGCTTCCGGGCAGCAAAGTCGTGGTGCTGCGGGCGACGACGCTCAGCGGCCTGGGTGCCACCCAGCTCAACTACACCGCCACCCAGGGCAACTACAAGCTGTATTTCACCCAGACCTACACGGTGGTCGGCAAGCACGCCCACCTGCTGACCGGCACCACCCTTCAGGGGCAGGAAGCCGCCCTGGCACCCGTGATGGCCGCGTTCGTCAAATCCTTTACCATCAGGCGCTGAGCGGCCAGGTTTGCCCTACCCGGCGCCCGATGAAGACGTGGCGACGCTGGCGGTGCAAGCAACTTGTCAGGGCTGAGTCGTTAAGCTAGGGGCTATATGACGATCTTCGTTCTGGTTGTTCTGGTGACCGCCCTGGGGCTGTGGCTGAGCCTCAAAGCAGGCCCGGCCCGGCGCCTGAAGCTGGTGACAACCCCCACTCAGCCGCCCGGCGACGAGCCCGGCAGCGATACACATGCGGTGTCCAACGACGCCCTGGACGCCTTTGCGCCGCCGCCGCAGTTTCGCCTCAGCAGCGGCAACGACATGCCCGGCAACGCGCTGTCGGTCAAGATCAGGCAGTATTTTTTCGGCCACGAAGAGAGCAGCCTGTACGCCGAACTGCTGGCCACGCTGGCGGGCTCGCCCTACCGCATCTTCCCCAACGTGCGCCTGGACTTCATCTTCGACACGCTGCCCGACGCGCCGCCCAGTGTGGCCGGGCGCCTGAGCAGCCAGACGGTGGAATTCCTGATCGTGGAGGTGCCGGAATACCGCCCGGTGGTGGGCATCGCCCTGACCTATTTCGGGGATACCGAGCGCCTGCGCAGCAAACGCCACACCGACGACGCCGCCCTGAGCGTGATGGCCTTTCAGAGTGCCCGCCTGCCCCTGCTGCACATCGACCCGCGCAGCAACGTGGACGCCGACGAACTCCACAAGCTGCTCGCCCCCCACCTGAACCGCAACTGAGCCTGACCTGCAACTGAGCCTGACCTGCCACTGGACCCGAACAGGGCCGACGCAAGCGTGTGAGGCGTCGGCCCTGCTGCATTAGCTTGTTCAGGCCAGGTGGTGTCTGCGCTTGGTTGCCAGGCGCCGCAGACACACCGGATCAATTCAGCGAGCGGTGGTCCGGCGTAAGCGGCCTGCTCACCGTCAACTGTCGCCGCCCCTGGCCCGGTCCGCCTGACCGTTCGGCCCCGGCCCATTCAACCCCAGCCCGTTCGACCCGTTCGACCCTTTCTATATAGCGGCGCTCGCTGGCGTCCTCATAGATGGTCCACGCCCCGGCGGCCACCAGCGCAGCGCCCAGCCACAGCACCGACGGCCAGGCGCCGCCCGTGGCGAGGGCCAGGCCCAGCGGCAGCATCAGCAGCATGGCGCCGAGCTGGAGAGCTGAACCGACCAGGCCGTGCCCGGTGTTCAGGCCAACCCCGTGCGGGCCAGCCTCGCTCAGACCCTGCTCGGTGCGCTCACCCGCCCCGGCAGGCAGGCTGGGCCGGAAGGCTGGTCGGCTGGCCATCCGCCGGGTCGCCTCGGCTGACACCTTACGGACCACGCCGGGCTGATCGCGCATCGTTCTGGTCATGCCGTCAGTCTGCGCCCGGCGCCCGACTTCGGAGATAAGTTCAGCCTAAAGTTTTCTAGAATTTTCAGAGAACAGTCTCGCGGAAATGTTTAGAGCAGTACTCCGAATTACGCCACGGGGAAAACAGCCTCCCCGCGCCTCCATTCTGCGTCCTGCTCAGTCAAAACTACTCGCTCCGCTCGGTCATAAAAAGGGTCTTTTTATGACATCTGCTCTAGAGTTGGGGTTGGGCACCACAACGAGCGCCCATCGAGCGACCACGGCGGCCCGACGCATGCGGTATACCCCTCAGCGCTGGGGCGCGGGCTCCGGCTGCTGGCGCTCTGGACCAGGCTTACCGGACCAGGCTCATCTGGAGCGCATCTTACAAATACAATTCATACACTTGAGCCGCCTGGGCACGCTAGCTTACTGAGCGCGACGGGCTTCAGAGTGGTGCAGATATATGTCGTCGACAAGATAAGCCCAGATGAAGCGTTGACCTGATTGCCAATCATCAGGAGGATGCCGCCATACTTCCAGCTACAGCACGTACATCTACAGTGAATACATTGACGCCACCATTACATCCAATACGGGCCGCTTTACTGAAAACCCGCGTTGTTCAACTCGTCCTGGCAGCGGCGCTGTCGTCGGTGGTCTGTTCGTCAGTGGTCGGTTCGTCGGTGGCCGATGCTTCGGGTGGGCTCAGCCAGCAGCGCTGGGAATACGGGGTATTTACCGTCGTCGCCCGTTACGGGGTCTCCGGCGACGGCGTGCGCACCTTGCAGTACTCGTCCGGCTCGTGGAAAAACGGCGCCTCCGCCCTGAATTTCAACAACGCCGTCAACGACCGCAGCTACGAACGGTTTGCCCGCAAACTGACCGGCAAATCAAGGCTCTCGTGCGTGACCTGCGAGCTGCCGGTGTTCGACGCGCTGGGCGACAAAGGCTGGGAGCTGGCCTCGCACAACAAAGATGCCAGTGACTCGATTTACCAGGCCCAGACCCACACCCTGACCGTCACCGACACGTACTGGTTCAAACGCACGCGCTGAGGGTGCCCCGGTGTGCTTAACTGAACAATGAAGATGATGAAGTCAGGACGAGCGCTCAGATGCTGGGCGGCGGGGCTGCTCACGCTGGGGCTGGTGGGGCTGAGCGGCTGTGGTGATACGGACGGGCCTGGCGTTGGTTACCGCTCGCTGACAGAAGTGGAACTCAAGGCGCTCTATACCGAGACTCCTCCAACCACACTGCCCGTTCAGAGCAGCACGTCACTGGGCGAAGACTACGACTTCAGCGGCTCAGTGACGGGGTGGAAGGCGACTGCACCGCTCAAGCTCTATTTCAGCCCAACCAGCGCCGCACCTCCAGTCACCGCCGACGGCGTTCTGGGCACCGACGCCCAACTTGCTGCCTCGCTGAAGCGGCTGGCCCAGGCCAAACCGGAACAATCGTTGATGGGGACGCTTCAAGGACGGGGGGGAACGAGTTACTGCCCCGTCGATACCATCAAACTGAGCGACACAGTGAAGGTCAACGCGCTGGATATCAACCTCGTCTATTTTCTGAAGGACCGTCAAGTTCCAGTCGCCAGCCTAGTCAGGCCGCAGACGAGTCCCGTACCCATCTTCGGCTTTTTGCGCCTTGCCAGCAGCGTTCCGGAGCGCCGAGACCGCCTGATCTGGTCACCGGAAACCGTCATCGTTCAGGGAGAGCAGCGCTGTCTGGGCGGCACACAACTGCTTGATATCAGCCCGCCCCAGCAAAACGTCGAGCAGATCAACACACTCGTCAATATCAGACTGGAGCGCGGCTGGAACGCCCTGATCGGCACGGAGAGCGCTATCTATGACGCCAAGCGGGGCTTCAGCTCGTACACAACGACCTGGACAGCCCTCCCCGCCGCCGAGCTGGCGAAGTGGACGGCTTACCCTTACTGAATTTCTATACTCTCGAAAGGGCCGCCATCACTCCGCCAGCGGCCCTCTCTATTGCCCCTACCTCACCACGATATTGATGATCCGCCCCGGCACGTACACCTCTTTCACCGTCTCCTTGCCCTCTACGTACCGCGCCACGTCCGGATTGGCGCGGGCGGCGTCGATGGCCTCGGTCTGCGTGGCCGTGCGCGAAATCTGCACCTCGCCGCGCACTTTGCCCCCGACCTGCACACCGATGGTCACCGTGTCTCGCTCGGCGGCGGCCTCATCCACGGCGGGCCAGTGTTGCAGGTGAACGCTGCGGCTGTGCCCCGTTTCCGTCCAGATTTCCTCGGCGATGTGCGGCACCAGCGGGGCCAGCATCAGGTTGAAGATCTCCAGCGCCTCGGCCCAGGCGGGCGTGTGGGCCACCGGGGAGCGCTTGGCCTTCACCAGCGTGTTGGTCAGCTCCATCAGCGCCGCGACGATGGTGTTGAAGCTCAGCCGCTCGAAGTCGCCGCCGACCTTTTTCAGCGTGCTGTGGACGGCGTAGCGCAGATCATGCTCGCTGACCGTCTCAGCGGGGCCACGGATAGAGTCGAAATACAGCGCCCAGACGCGGCTGAGCCACTTGGCCGGGCCGTTGATGCCGCTCTTATCCCAGGGACCGCCGACTTCCCAGGGCGCGATGAAGGCCAGGTAGGTCCGCACCGTGTCGGCGCCGTATTCGCGCACCAGATCGTCGGGGTCGATGACGTTGCCCCGGCTCTTACTCATCTTCTCGCCGTCCGGCCCCAGGATGATGCCCTGGTTTCGCAGCACTTTGAACGGCTCGGAGATGGTGCTCAACCCCAGGTCGCGGGCCACCTTGGTCCAGAAGCGGCTGTACAGCAGGTGCAAGATGGCGTGCTCGATGCCGCCGGTGTACAGATCGATGGGCATCAGGGCGTCGGCCACATGGCGGTCCCAGGGGCCGCCGTCAAAATCTGGCGAGGTGAAGCGGAACATGTACCAGGAGCTGTCCACGAAGGTGTCCATGGTGTCTGTGTCGCGTTCGGCAGCTCCGCCGCAGACGGGGCAGGTCGCTTTCTGGAATTCGGCGTCGCCTTTCAGCGGACTCTGGCCGCTCGGCGCAAATTTCACGTCGGCGGGCAGCAGCACTGGCAACTCGGATTCGGGCACCGGCTGGGCGCCGTGCTCCGGGCAGTAGATGATCGGAATCGGCGTGCCCCAGAAGCGCTGGCGGCTGATCAGCCAGTCGCGCAGGCGGAAGGTCGTGCGGGCGCGGGCGAAGCCCAGGGCTTCCATTCGGGCGATGACCTTGGCGATGCTGGCCTTACCGCCGGGCATCCCATCGAATTCGCCGGAGTTGACGATCAGCCCCTCGCCGCTGTAGGCGCTCTGCATGTCCATCGGCTCGCCACCCGCCGGGCGGATGACCTCCGCAATATTCAGCCCGAAGGCCCTGGCGAATTCGAAGTCGCGCTCGTCGTGGGCGGGCACGGCCATGATGCTGCCGGTGCCGTAGCTGACCAGCACGTAGTCGGCCACCCAGATCGGCAACTGGTCGTTGGTGATGGGGTGCGTGGCGTAACTGCCGGTGAACACGCCGGTCTTCTCGCTGCTCTGCTGGCGTTCCACGTCGGTCTTGCCGCCCGCGAGTTCCAGGTAGGCGCGGACGATTTCCTGCTGCTCCGGGGTAGTCAGGGCCGCGACTTTTGGATGCTCCGGCGCCAGCACCAGAAAGGTGGCGCCCAGCAGCGTGTCGGGACGGGTGGTGAAGACGGTCTCCAGGCCAGCAGGCGTGGCAAAGTCGATCTCGGCGCCCACCGATTTGCCGATCCAGTGGGTCTGCATGGCCCGGACGCGCTCCGGCATGTCGGTGCTGCCGAAATCCAGCAGCTCGTCGGCGTAGTCGGTGATCTTCATGTACCACTGGCTCAGGTTGCGCCGCTCGACCGGGGCGCCGCAGCGCTCGCAGTGGCCGCCCACGACCTGCTCGTTAGCCAGCACGGTCTGGTCTCTGGGGCACCAGTTGACCAGGCCCTCCTTTTTGTAGACCAGGCCGCGCCGGAACATCTCGGTAAAAAACCACTGGTTCCAGCGGTAATACGCCGGGTCGGAGGTGGCAAATTGGCGGCTCCAGTCGATCATGGTGCCCATCCGCCTGAACTGGCCGGTCATGTAGTCGATGTTGGCGTAGGTCCACTCGCGCGGGTTCAGGTTGTTCTTGATGGCCGCGTTCTCGGCAGGCAGCCCGAAGCTGTCGAAACCCATCGGAAACAGCACGTTGCGCCCGTTCATCCGCAGATACCGTGCGCGGGCGTCCGGGGCGCAGTACGAGTACCAGTGCCCGATGTGCAGGTTGCCGCTGGGATACGGAAACATGGTCAGGGCGTAGTATTTTTCGCCGCTCGCTGCGGGGTCGAAGCGGTAGAGGTGGTCGGCGTCCCACTGGGCTTGCCACTTGGCCTCTATGGCGTGGGGGTTGTAGCGCTCGGCGCGCGGTTCGGGGATGTTGATGGGTTCGGGGCTGTCGATGGTGGGAGCATGCGAGTCGGGTGAGGTCATGGGGGGCTCCTGCGGAGGGCTTGTGGCGCGTGGCTTGTGGCTTGTGGAAACAGCCAGAGATGAAGACAAAAAAATGCCCCGGCGTGGCAGCCGGGGGCGGGCAAGCGAGTGCGTTACTCGTTGCGGCGGCCCCTGGTGGTAAGCGCAGAGCGGATCATACTCAGAGTTTAGGGCAAAGGGAGCGGGAAGGCAAAGGGCAGCGGGCCGCCCCAATCTGGAGTGGCCCGCGCAACTTTCCAAGTCTAGCAAATCTGGCCCCGGCTTATGCTGTGAAGTCGGCCAAGCGGACCCCGGAACGTGGCTGACATACGGCTGATGCGTCAGGCCAAGCATGACGGCAAGACCGATCATCCACTGACGCTCACCTGATACCGGAGGCCCCATGACGCAGCTCAGCCTTCTCAAACCCGCCAGGCAACCCAGCATCCCCGGCGCCACCCCCGAAGCGCAACTGCTCGCCTACGAATTCCCCGCCGCCTTCGCCGGACGACTGGCAAAGGAACACGGCTGGACGCTCGCCTTCGCCGAGGACGTGCTGCGCGAGTATCGCCGTTTCCTGGTGCTGGCGGCGACCTCCGGGCAAAGCGTGACGCCGAGTCAGACGGTGGACGCCGCCTGGCACGAGCACCTGACCCACACCCGCGACTACTGGCTGAACCTGACTCCGCTACTGCCCGCACCGCTGCACCACGAGCCCGGCGAGGGTAAGCCCGGTGAGGCGACACGCTTCGCCGCGCAGTACCAAAACACGCTGGAGCTGTACCGTGAGCGCTTCGGTGAGCCGGACAGCCGCATCTGGCCGGACCCGTCGCGGACGCCGGGCCGGGTAGCCGGGCGCCGGGGCGGCAGCGCTCAATTCTGGGTGCTGTTCGGAATCGCGGCGTTGGGCCTGCTGCTCGCCACGCTTGTAAAGCCCTGGGTCGGCTTCGGCCTGGTGGTGGCCCTGCTGCTGCTCGCCTATCTACTGACCAGACCCCGCAGACGCCGTTCAAGCCGCTCCGGTAGTGGCTCAGGTGGTGATGGCGGCGACGCTGGCCTGTTCTTTCTGGGCTTCCTGGGCGGCGATGCCAGCGACGCCGGAGCCAGCGGCCATGACGGCGGCGGCCACAGTGGCGATTCAGACGGCGGTAACTCGGATGGTGGCAGCAGTTGCGGATCGAGTTGCGGCAGCTAGCTAGCTAGCTCCAGCCTCCCAGTACGCCACCGCGAAATCCACCAGTTCGCGTTGATGCATCAGCCGCGCCGTTCCAGCACCGACCTGACCGACTCGCACCGCCCCACTCGCCTCGAAAGCGGCCTTGACGGCAGGGAAACTGTCGTCGTCATACTCCAGATCACCAAACTCGGCCCAGATGCGCTCGCCATTGACCATCACCGGGGCGCCCTGCCGGACCTGTCCGCGCAATCCGGAGCGGTGTTCGGCCAGGTGCAGGCTGGAGTTGCGCTCGGTGCCCAGCAGCAGCACCCAGGCGTTCAGGTCGTACAAGCGGGCGAACGGGGAGCCCTCCCCCATCGAGTCTGCCAGCGGGTGCTGCGCGGTGATGAATTCGGCTTGCGGTCCCAGCGCCGCCACCGACGACTGCGGATGGGCGCTGCGGCGCGTGCCCGGCCAGGTGCGGAAGGTTTCGGCGACGTGGCCCATCATGCGGGTCGGCGTGGTGAGCGGATCGAAGGCGGGCGTCTGGGCGCGGATGACCGGCCACCAGTGCTCCGGCACGGGCGGATGCTGCCAGATTGAGGGCTCGCTCAGGTCGCCGCTGAAACTGGGCATCACCAGCGTGCCGTCCGGCCCGATCACGTCCAGAAGTGCTTGCACCACCGCCACCGGACCGCCTGCCACCCAGCCGAGGGCACTCAGGCTGCTGTGGACAAGCACCGTCGCGCCGCGTGGCAGACCCAGCCGGGTCAGGTCGGCGCTCAAACTGGCGCGGGTGCCGGGCTGCTCGGTGCGTTCGATGGTCGAGTGTTCGGTCATGGGGCAATGGTAAGCGGGTCAAGTGGGGAAGGCATCGGCCAGGTGGCGGAGGGCGATACACTACAGGGGCTATGACGACCTTTCGCGGTACGGTCAAGGACGGACAACTGGTCTTCCCGGCAGAAGTCGCCGAGCAACTCGGTCTGCACGAAGGCGACGCGGTGGACGTGCCCGGTGAGCTGCTGACGGCGGCGCTGGGTTCGGCCAGCAACAACCCGTTCACCGCCTGGATTGGTCGCCTGCCACCGCTGCCAGACGGCCAGGACGCCGTGAGCTTCACCCGCGAGTTGCGAGAGACGGACGAGTCGGCTTGAGCACGGCGCTGGACTCGAACATTCTGAACGCCCTGCTCCGGCGAGAAGCCACCGCACCCCAGATCGCAGCTCTGCTCGGCCAGCTCCAGCAGACACAGGGTCTGACCATCTGCCCTGTCGTGTACGCCGAACTCCTGGCTGGACCAAGCGCGACACCCGACCTCCTGAAGTCGTTTCTTACCAGCACCGGCATCATCCTTGATGAACACCTACCACTGAGCATCTGGGAAGCTGCCGGAAAAGCTTACGGCGACTATGCGCTCAGACGAAAACAGAGTGGCGGCGGCTTACCCCGGCGCTTGCTGGCCGATTTCGTGGTGGGTGCCCATGCCTTCCAGACCTGTACCCGACTGGTCACGCTCGACCCTCAGCATTACCGCCTGGGCTTCCCGACGCTCGATGTCATCACGCTCTGACTGATCTCACATCCGCTTCTTCGTCGCCCTCGTCGGCACCGCCGTCCAGGGGTCGTCCGGCCAGGGATGACGGGGATACTGACCGCGCAGGTCTTTGCGTACCTCGAAGTAACCGCTGTGCCAGAACGAGCGCAAATCCTGGGTAATCTGTACCGGACGCCGGGCGGGCGAGAGCAGATGCAGCAGCACGGGGGTGCGCCCAGCGTTGACCGCAGGCGTGTCGGCCAGCCCGAAGAGTTCCTGCAACTTGACGGCCAGAATCGGCGCCGAGCCGTCGTCACGGTACTCCAGCCGGACGCGGGAGCCGCTGGGCACGTCCAGATGCGTCGGCGCCAGCTCACCCAGTTGCTGAGGCAGCGGCCAGGGCAACAGCGGATGCAGGGCGCTGGGGAGGTGAATCTTGCCCAGGTCTTCGCGCCTGCGAACCGTACTCAGGTGCGGGGTCAGCCAGTCGCCCAGCCGGTCCAGCAACGCCGCGTCCGAGAGATCGGGCCAGGGGTCGCCGTGCCAGGCATGCAGGCTCCGCACGCGGGCCTGCCATTGCCGGGCGTCGTCCGTCCAGTTCAGCGAACCCAGACCCTCCTTCTGCACAGCGCTCCGCACGGCCTCCACCCGCAACGTTTCAGGCACCGGACTCAGCGGCTGGCTGGACAGGATCAGGCGCCCGTATTTCACGTCCCGCGTGGCGCTCAGGGTGCCGGTGCGGGAATCCCAGCTCACCTGATCGGAGGTGACGGCCTCGGCCTCCAGCACGCGGGCGTCCAGCGGCGCGGCCAGCCCGATGCGGCCTTCCGATGAGGTGCCTTCGGGGGCACCGAGGTAGGCGGCCACCAGGTACGGCTCATTGTTCAGGGCGTCACCTTCGGGCAAGCGGGCACCCTGTCCGGCGGCCAGCAAGTAGCGCTCAGACGTACCGGGCCGGAGCTGCGCGGCGCGTTCGGGGTAGGCCAGAAACAGCAGACGGCCCAGCGCTCCCTCGGCGGGCGGCGTGTTGGACACCGGCACGCCCAATAACCGGCGCCACTGCACGCTCAGGCGCTCGATGCGCTCCAGCACGGGCGCGGATTCACCGACTCTGCCTCCCTCACGGAAGTGTTGCAACGCCAATATTCGCAGATTCAGGTCGCTTCCGGCGCTGCGGGGCAGGGGATCGCGCTCCTCCAGCAGCGCGGCCAGGTCGGCGGCGAGTGAGCCCAGGCCGAGTTCGGCGCCGCGTGAAAGTAGGTGCGCCAGCCGTGGATGCGTCGGGAAGTCGAGCAGGGCGCGGCCCCCTTGGGTGATTTTTTCTCCGTCCAGCGCGTGCAGCTCGCCCAGCAGGGTCCGGGCGGCATTGACGCGGGGCAGCGGCGGGGCGTCGAGCCAGGGCAATTCGGTCAGCTCGGCGCCCCAGCCCGCCACCTCCAGCACCAGCGGCGCCAGGTCGGCGGTCATGATTTCGGGCGGTCTGGAGGCGCTCAGCAGCGGCTGGGTGCGCTCGCTCCATAATCGGTAGGCCACGCCCGGCGCGGTGCGGCCCGCCCGTCCGGCCCGCTGCTCGGCGCTGCCCTGGGTGACGCGGGACGTGACCAGGCGGCTGAGCCCCCTGCCGGGGTCGAACTGCTGACCGCGTGACAATCCGCTGTCGATCACGACCCGCACGCCGTCGATGGTCAGGCTGGTCTCGGCGATGCTGGTCGCCAGGATCACCTTGCGCCGCCCGGCAGGATCGGGCACCAGGGCGCGGTTCTGCTCGGCCAGGGGCAGGTCGCCGTAGAGGGGCAGCACCGAGATGTTAGGGTGGGCCTCCTGCACGGCACGCATGGCCCGGCGAATCTCGGCGACACCCGGCAGAAAGGCCAGCACGTCGCCGGGAGACTGTTCCAGCGCCCGCGACACGGCGCCCGGCACCGAGGCCGAGGGGTCCGCCGGGTCGCTGCTCAGATACCGGATCTCCACCGGGTAGGCCCGACCCCGCGACTCGATGAGGGCGGCGTCACCGTCGAGCATCTGGCCCATCAGTGTTTGGCCCAGCAACGGGTCGAGGGTGGCCGACATGATGAGCACGCGCAGGTCGTCGCGCAAGGCCCCCTGCACCTCGCGCACCAGGGCCAGGGCCAGGTCGGCGTTGAGGCTGCGTTCGTGGAACTCGTCGAAGAGGACCAGGCCGACGCCGCCTAGCCCACTACCACCCAGTTCCGGGTCGTGCTGGAGGCGGCGAATCAGAATGCCCTCGGTGACGACCTCGATGCGGGTGCGCTTGGACACCCGGCTCTCGAAGCGCACGCGCAGGCCCACCGTTTCGCCCACCGACTCACCCAGGCTCTGCGCTATCCGGGCCGCCACCGCACGGGCCGCCACCCGCCGGGGCTGGAGCAGCAGCATGGTTTTCCCGTCCATCCAGGGTTCGTGCAGCAGTTCCAGGGGCAAGCCGGTACTCTTTCCAGCGCCGGGCGGGGCTTGCAGCAGGGCCAGATTCGCACCGGCCAACGCCTGCCGCAGCCGGGGCAGGGCTTCGAGGACGGGGAGGCTCACGGAACGATGTTTTCCTGGGACAGCAGGGTTCCGCTCAGCGGCGCGTGGTCCGAGAATCTGGCCTCGCGCTCGACCCAGACCTCGCGGATGCTCACGCCCGCCGCCAGCAGGTAATCGATGCGCCAGCCGACGTTGCCCGCGTAGGCGCCGCCCCGCTGACTCCACCAGGTGTATTCCACGCTCTCGCCCAGGTGGTCGCGGTGGCTGTCGCGCAGGCCCAGCGCCAGAAAATCGGTCATCCACTGGCGTTCATGGGGCAAGAAACCGGGCGAGTTGCGGTTGCTGCGCCAGTTCTTGATGTCGAGTTCGGTGTGGGCCACGTTGAAGTCGCCGCCGAGAACCAGCGGGCCGCTCAGGTGCGTGCGCGTCCAGCGGGCGAAATCGATCAGCACGCGCTCCTTGAAGACCTGGCGGTGCTGGTGGCTGGCGCCGCTGGGCAGATAGATACTGGCGTATCGCACGCCGCCGATCAGCGCCGAGATGACGCGGCCCTCGGCGTCGACTTCGGGGTCGTCCATGCCGATCTGCACGTCCTCCAGGCCATGTCGGCTGAGGATCGCCACGCCGCTGTAGCCCGCCTTCTGGGCCGGATGCCAGGCCGAGACGTAACCCAGCTCGGCGAAGACCTCCGGCATCGGGTCGGCGCGGACTTCTTGCAGCAGCACCACGCCCGGTGCCTGGGCCTCCAGCCAGGCGAGCAGGCCTTTTTTAAGGGCACTTCGCAGGCCGTTGACGTTCAGGGTAGTGATCCTGGTGGGGGCCGCGCCCAGAGGGCCGAGCATCGTGTGGGCGGACATGGGCGCAGCATAGAGCACTGGCACTGCCTGCTTCTCCGCCTGACCCTGCGCCTTGAGTCTGAGCCGAGTTCAAGGCCAGGTATGCACCGCTCAGGCCCAATTTTATGAGAAGCGGGGTACGCTATAGAACATGACCGACATCCTGTTTCGCAACGAATCGGACGGCAGCGCCTTCGAGATGACTCAGCCCAAAGCGGCCCGCGTGCTGGGCGACGTGCGGGCCTGGGCCGCCACGAACGGCTTTGAGCACATCACCTTCTGGCGCGACGCCGAGGACGCCAGCAAGTACTGGGTGCAGCTCGGCGAGGACCGGCTCCACTACTGGATTCACGAAACCACCTTCAGCGAGGGCCATCACGAAAACGTGGAAATGCAGCTCGACTACGCCCGTGGCGCCCAGCGGCGTGCGTCGGCGGGCTACGACAAGTTCGACAAGTAGCCTGAGCGACAAGCAATCTGAGCAGCTAGGCCCTCGCGCCGCCCACCACATTCTGCGGCGGGGTGCCGAGCAGGGCCAGGGCAGCTTGCCACTTGCCCTCGTCGGGTGTATGCCACAGCAGCGTTTCCAGGTGAGCGGCCTCGATTTCGCCCCACAGCCAGGCGCCCTCGCGGGCCTCGCGTTCGAGCTGGCCGCTCGCCCAGCCCGCGTAGCCGAGCAGCAGGTAAAACGGCGCGTCGCCGCCCATCAGGTGATCGAGTACCTCGCGGTCACGCGAGAGCCACAGCCCCGGCGCCAGCTCGTGTTCGGTCGATTGATCGTGCCCGGCTGACTTGCCCGCTGTGCCCTCCGGCGCGGCGTACAGGCACCAGCCGCTGGAGCGCTCCACCGGGCCGCCGGAGTAGGCGCTCAGGCCACGCCCCGCCGCGCCCCTGTCTGGCGGGCTCCTGCCCGGCAGCAGGTCCGACAAGCTGAACCCGGCAGGCTGGTTGATGACCAGTCCCAGCGCCCCGTCCGCCTGGTCAAGCATCAGCAGCACGCTGCGCTCGAACAGGCTTCCGGCCAGTTGAGGCGTGGCCACCAGCAGGCTGAGCGTCATGGACAGAGCATACCCGCTGCCCTTTGAGCTGTGAAGCACCGGGCCTCACCAAGCCGGGGTTCATGAACCGGGGGAAGCGGGAAGTCGGGTGGGCGCCAGCGCCGCCCGGTACGTCCCGTATCACCCCTCACTGACCCCTGATCCAGTCGACCTCAAGGGCGAAGCGCTCGGCGCGGCCATTGCCGATGACCAGGCCGAAAAAGGCCACCTGGCGCAGATCGAGGGCCGGACCCCGCACCGGTTGACCCGAACGGGTAGGCCGCAGCGAGCTGAGCGGAATCTCCACCTCGGTCCAGCGTCCGGCCAGCGTACCGAATTCGCTACGGTAAGTCACGCCGGAGCTCAGAGTCACAGTGTCTTTGCTGACCTCGACCACTACGCCGCACTCGCGGTAGGTGGTGACGGTGGCCCAGGTGCGGGACAAGGCCGGGCGTCTGGTATCGTTCACAAGCTTCCTTCGGTGCTTGGGGAGTCAGTGGGGGCGCATTTCTTCGCGGAAGTCGCGCCCCTTACTGCTGTCTGTATATTACCTGATTCAAGTAATGTTGTCAATACTCTTATCAGGTAATAGACTGAAGGTATGACTGACCTCGAACACTCGCTGGAAAGCGCTCTCAAAGAACAGATGCGCCGTAAGGGGCTGACCAATGCCGAGCTGGCCCGCCGCCTGGGCGTCAAGCCGCCGCACGTCTCACGGGTACTCTCCCGGCAGTCCGGGCGCATCCCTGAGAGCCTGGCCGATGTGCTGACAGAGCTGGGCCTCAAGCTGACGGTGGCCCCACTCGCGCCTGGCGAAGCCTCGCCCCGCCTCACTGCTGCCGGGGTGCCCTACACCGGGGACGCCGAAACAGACGCGGTACTCAATGACTTCCCCGACATTCTGGAGCGCGTGGCCCGCCTGGAGCGCGGCGAGTCCCGGCTCATCCCCATCGAGGAAATAGCAGCCAAGTACGGCCTGAAGCTGTGAGGTTGGAGCTGGTGCCCGCCCCGCGTGGCAGGGTGCGCCCATGAGCAAGCGGCGAGCGAAGCAGCCCGAACCTCCTCCTGACCCGGCTATTCCCCACGCGGAACAGACCCCGGCGACTGACTTTCAGGTGAGCTTCAGCGAGGAAGCAGACGGCGACCTGGCCGCCATCAGTGACGCGGGCACCCGTGAAGTCATCATCCGCCGTGCCCTGGAGCTGAACCATGAACCGCTGAGCCAGGGCAAGCCCTTACGTGACGACCTCAAGACGTACCGGAGTATTCGGGCCGCCGGGCAGCGTTACCGGGTGGTCTATCAGGTGGCCGTGAGTGAGGGCGCAGTGACGGTGGTGGTGATCGAGATTCGCCGCGAGGGTCACAAAAGCGACGTGTACAAGCGGGCAAGTAAGCGACTGGGCTAGGAACTGCGTCAGTGCTGTCACGCTCATGGGGACGGGCTTCCCCTCGCCCTACTGATCTGGGCAAGCGGTCAGCTTGGCCGCGCTGGGCGGTGCTGAGCTGCCCTGCACGACCAAAGGGAAGGGCCGGAACGGGTAGCACGCGGGCACTACCGAAGAGCTGCCCAGCGAGCGCTTTCGCTGGCGGGTGCGCGTCACCTACCCGGACGAAACGCAGGACCGCCTGGCCGACACGGACGATTAACCCCTGACGCGGCAGCCACTCAGCAGCACCCTGGTCACGCCTGTACCCTGCCCGGTAAAGGCGCTCAGACTCGCCTCGCCCGCGTGTTCCCACCACTCCAGGCCACCCGTACCCGCCGGGCCGTTCAGCGCGGCGTACCTGGCCCCGCTGGCGCCGAGGGCTTCGGCCAGACCGTACTGGCGACCCTGCCAGGTCAGCACGGCGGACCCCGGCCCGTTTTCGCCGTAGCGGACATACGACACCGCCATGCGTTTTCCGGCGGCGCAGCCGTACTGGAAGGTGCGAATGCTGAGCTGGGGGGCAGGTTTAGCCTCCACAGCGAAGGCAGACAGGGCGGTCAGCAGCAACGGAATCAGTATGCGGGCGAGCCTGATCATATTTTTACGGTACGCATAAGCTGTTAAACCGCAGTCACATCGGTCACTTCAAGCGCCTGTAGGCGCTGCCATAGGCGGTGATGGTGTCGCTGGCCGCCCCGTAGACGATCACGGTTGAATAGGTCTGGCTGGGCTTGCTCGTATCGTTGCAGGTCCACAATACGTCCACGGGCAGTTCGTTCCTGGCGTTCAGCTCGCCCGCAGCGCTGCCGGTGGCCGCCACGCCACACCAGCCCTGGGTGGCGTCGTCGGTGGCACTCAGATTCAGGCGCAACCCGGAGCCCGCCGCGATGGTGAGCGTTACGGTACTTCCGTCGGCACTGTCCTTGCCCTGCCAGGTACCGATCATTTTGGTCAGGACAGGATTGATGGCCGGACCTGTCGAGGCCGGAGCGCAGGCGGCGAGCAGAGCGACACTGATAAACAAAAGTGGTTTCATGCGTGGCCTCCGGGCAGGGCTGTGGTGGGATGACCGAGCGGTCATCTGAGGGCAGTCTAGCGCCCGAACACATCAGCTCAAGGCACAACGCCCCGCCAGCGACCAGACTATGAAAAAGGCCCGCACTGGGCGGGCTCATCTATTGGAGCCAGAGGTCAGATTCGAACTGACGACCTACTGATTACGAAATGGTGGCGGGCACATCCGGGCCTATCGGAGCTGAGCGGGCACGTTGAGCTAAATCGTGTCTCAGACGACAGATATGGCGAAATAGAGAAATTCTACTGTCCGGTTTTGAGCCAACTGCCCGGCTGCAAATGGGCCACGAATGGGCCACGCTTTTAGCGGCTCTGTCTGAGACGCCCGGTTACATCCGTACTTACTGATTTTGAGCTATGCTGTGGGCATGAACGCCGCCTCATCCCTGAATCTGGCTCACGCCCACCCCTGGGCGGAAGCGGCGGCAAGGACGGCAGGCAAGGCTCACCGTTCCAAGGCGGGCGGTAAGCTCATGACAGAAAAAGATGCTGGCCCACTGATTATCTGGGCTAGTTTCAAACAGCAAGCACTTGATAGGGTAGCGAAAAAAATTGTGAGCCCTACACCGCTAGGCAAAATCATTCAGCTCACACGCCGCTTTCTGACTCACTCGTCTACAAATTTGAATGGACGAAAACAGACTGAGGCGCTTTTCATTCTTGTGCCACATATTGATTGGTGGGGCTGGCTTCCATTCACATCAGAAGTAAAAAGGCAAATATTAAAATTAAAATTTCACATATTCAAGCTGTCTAAGCGGGTTTGTGTAATTTTCAATCAACGAGCGAATCATTTGAACATGCTTCTCATGAGATCAAATAGTGCCAAACGTAAGGCCGTCAAGCTAGGTAGCGTGCATCGTAGAGGTGGAAAGCGCCTTTGGGCCAAAGATTCAACGCAGTTTGCCGTGGATACTTTAATGTCCGGTTTATCAGATTTGAGGTCTATGACTATAACCTTCGATTACTTTATCTCAAGGTACATTCCTGCAATAGATAGGCGATTATTTCTAGATCGCTTGCAGCTAGTGACTTTAGCACTATTTTATGAAGCCAGCTTTAGTCTTATAAACATGGGTCCGCTTGTTTTTCCCAGGCCGCCTACGGCCCCAGCCGCACCCCTTGCCCCACCTGTGATCTGAGCGACGGCACCCGCCCGCTCAGCCCCGCTGCTGTCTGTATTACGACAGCGCGGCCCGGATCAGACCGGCACCCCTGCCCGGCGAACGAACGCCGCTCAGGTCACAGGACCATTCATGACATACCCCAGCACTCAGCCGCCCGCCCGCGTGGCGCTGCGCCCCTCTCAGATCGTGGCCCGCTACAGCCTGCCGCGTGACCGCATCTACAAGGCCATCAACAGCCATGAACTGCCCGCTTACGACGTGGGCAGCCCAGCCCGCCCGGCCTTTCTGGTCTACATAGACGACGTTGAAAGTTGGCTGGCGTCCCTTCGAGTGGGGACCAAATGAAAGCGCCCGGCGTGCAGACCGGGCGAGGCACCCTCAGTCTAGCGTTTCCCCTGGGCTTCCTCCACCTGGACGGGCAGCCCGTCACCCTCGAAAACGCGGCGAAAGAAGTCCGCACCCTCACCGCCCGCATCACTGAGCGCACCAAAGCCCTACGAACCCTCGAAGCCCAGGGCCGGGCCTGTGATCCTCTCTTGTATGCCGAGCTGACCCGTGAAGCCCAGATGGACGCCCACCGGGTCCGGGCGTGGTCGGCACTCGAAGCCCTGGGCCTTGCGGCGGTGGGCCTGTGAGCGCCCTGCATGATGCGCTGCTGCACCCAAACAACCGGCCCCGCCCGCTGTGCGAGTGGCTGGCCGGGTCGGTGAACTCCGGTGCTGAGCTGCGCGGCCTGACGGACGGCGGCGGGCTGATCTGTGACTTCCGGCCCGGCTTCGAGGAACACAACCCCTCGCTGAGCGTGTCGGTGGGCAGCGGTGGGACGGTCTTCAACCGGCACGGCGGGGACCGGATCGGTGGCGCCCTCGACTTCACCGCGTCCTGTCTGAATGTCGGCAAGGGTGAAGCGGCCCGGCTGCTCATCGAGCGGGCCGGGATTGTGGACACCGGGCCAGGCGACGGCACACGCCCCACGGTGAAGGCCAGTAAGGGCGCGGCCTCACTGCTGACCCGACTGGGCAAGCTCAAGCCGCTCGACGAAGTAGAAGGCACCAAACGCCTACGCGGCTGGGTCCAGTTGACCGGTGAAGACGAAGGGCCGGAGCTGGGCGAGCTGGCGCGGCGCGGCCTGAGCGTGGCCCTTACGTCAGGTCTGCTCACTGCCTACGCATGGACGGGCCGGGAACATACAGACCCCACCAAGCCCGGTAAGGTCTTCAGCCTGCCGGGCCACATCCTGCCCGGCGCGGTGCTCTTCGAGGTGACGGGGCCAGACGCTCAGCCCTGGGCTTTCAAGGTCAGGAATCCCGGCGAGAAGAGCGAGCTGGAAGCGGTGAAGGCGACCCGCTACGTCTACCTGGGCAAAGGCCAGGGCACGCCCGCATGGTGCAGCCCTGGGCTGACTGAGGCTCAGTCTGAGGTGTGGGTGGAAGGTGAGCTGTCCGGGGTGGCGGTGGCCGTGATGCTCGAAGCGGCAGGCTACGGCGGCGCGGTGGGCGTGCAGGGCGTGGCCGGGTCTGAAACCCTGCCCCACGTCTCGCACCTGACGGCGGGCCGTGAGGTTTACATCTATGCCGATAGGGACGCCGCCGGTGAGAAGGCCCGCAAGACCTGGGCGGAGCTGGCCGCCCACCTGGGCGCGAAGGTGTACCAGTTGCCCGCCGGGCTGTTCGGTGCGGGGGACGCCTGCGACGTGTTGCCTACCCTGAGCGCGGCTGAGCTGGGTGCCCAGGTGATACAGGCCATGCAAGACGCGCCGCAGATGGCTAGAGCGGAACCTACCCGCGAAGACGGGGACGTGTGGACCTCCAAACGCAGCGGCTTTGGACTGCGCGGCGGCGTGCTGTGCGCCTTGTCGGTGAAGAAGGACGAAGAGACAGGCGAGGACCGCGAAAGCGCAGAGCCGCTGTGCAACTTCGCCGCCTTCATCACGGCGGAAGTCACGGAAGAGGACGGCACGGGCGAGGCGGCCCGCACCTTCGAGCTGGAAGGGCACCGCTCAGGTGGTCAACCGATGCGCCCGGCCCGCATCCGGGTCACGGCGGCTGAGTTCGGCGGCATGAACTGGGCCGTGCGCGAGTGGGGCGCCCGCGCCATTGTGGTCAACGGCCAGGGCAAGAAAGACAAGGCCCGCGAAGCTATCCAGCGCCTCAGCGAGCAGCGCGGCTTCGAGGAACGCACGGTCTACACGCATACCGGCTGGCTTGAGCACCCTGAACACGGCCACGTCTACCTGAGTGCGGGCGCGGTGATCGGGGCGGCGGGCGCAGTGGCCGGGGTGGATGTGGACCTGGGGGCGGGCCTGAACGCCTACGCGCTGCCGGACCCGGCTGAAGGTGACTTGCCCGGCGCCGTGCGGGCCTCACTGGCGCTGCTGGAATTGGCCCCGGACGCCGTGGCCGTGCCGGTGCTGGGCGCTGCTTACCGGGCCGCTCTGGGCCGCTCAGACTTCGCCGTCTGGCCGGTGGGCGAGACGGGCCGCCATAAGACGGCGCTGATGGGGCCGGTCCAGTCGCACTACGGCAAGGGGTGGAACCGTCACCGCCTGCCGGAAGGCTGGAACAGCACCGCAAACGCCCTGGAAGCGGCGGCCCACGCGGTCAAAGATGCGCTGCTAGTGATTGACGACTTCAAGCCCGGCGGCTCTCAGACTGACGTAAACCGGATGCACGGCAACCTTACCCGAACGCTGCAAGGCGTGGCAGACGGCGCGGGCCGGGGGCGCATGGGCATCACCGGCAAGCGGCAGACCGGGAAGTTCCCACGCGGGACGGTCATGTCTTCGAGTGAGACTCTGCCACGCGGCCACAGCAACCGGGCGCGGGTGGTAGTGGTGGACGTACCCCGCAAGCTGATTGACAGCCCGGCGAAGAGTGAAGCCTTTCACGCGGCGGAAGATCTGGCCGGACAGGGCGTGTACGCGCTGGCCCTGGCCGGATACGTGCGCTTCATTGCGCAGCATTACAGCGCCGTGGTGGTGGGCAGCCCAGCCCACCGCGCCTTCACCCGGTCCCTGGCCCCGCGCTTCGAGGGTGCCCACGGGCGCACCGGCCCAGCGGCGGCGGAGCTGGCTTACGGCTGGGCCTGCTTCCTGACTTTCGCCGTAGACCTGGGCGCCGTCACGGAAGACCGGGCGGGCGAGCTGTGGGCGCGGGTAGTGGCCGCACTGGAAGACACCTCAACGGCCCAGGGGGAACACCTGCGAGACGCCGACCCGGTGGACGCGGCGCTATCGGTCCTCTCCGGGCTGCTGGCCCAGGGCCGTGTGTTTCTCGAAGACGCGGCGAAGGAAGAGGCGGGGCCGCCGCCGGATGATGTGGCCCCGCTGCTGGGCTGGCAGGCGAAGACCTGGCACACCGAGCACAGCGAGGGCGTAGAGCTGAAAACCCGGCACGGTGCGGAGCTGCTGGGGTACTACTCGAAGTCTGGCGGGGATGAGTGGGCCTACTTCCTACCGGACGCCCTGCACGCCGCGTTGCAGCGGGCCGTCAGCGGTCAGGCAGGCTCAGCCTTGCCGGACGCCTCGACGCTCTACAGCAACATGAAAGACCGCTTCCACGGGCGCGGCCTGATGCGCTGCGAGGTGGAGAACGGCGGTGAAGGGAAGCCGGGACGGGTGCGCCCGTACTACAAAGCCACCGTGCGCGGGCAGCGTTTGCGTTTCGTGGCGCTGAGGCTCCCTATAAACCTCGATAGCTATAATGTGGGGACAGTGGGGACAATGGGGACAGACGGCGAAGGAAGAGCGTCTGGCACGGTGCCCAGTGCTGTCCCCAGCTTTAATATTTTTAGAGAGGTCTTGGGGACAATGGGGACACCTTCTCTTAAACGGCCTGTGTCTTCACCTTCGCCGTCGCCTCTGCGGCTGACGCTCGATGACCTGGCCGACACCCTGGAGGGCGAAGAGTTGCCGGGTGTGGTGTCGCTGTGACCGGCCAGGCGGCGGACCTACTCGCCCGGCTCGACGCGGTGGGGGCGCGGCTGGTGCTGGGCGAGGCCGGGGGGCTGGAGCTATCCGGCAAGCGCCCCCCGGCGGCGCTGCTGGGTGAGGTGCGGGCCAGTAAAGCCGAGCTGCTGGCCGCGCTGAGTCTGGCGAGCACCGAACCGCCCGTATTGCTCTCCACAGTTGAGGGGAAGGCGGTCCCCGAACCTGCCCCGCTCAGCCCACGCCCTGTTCAGCCACTCACCGAGCCCTTGCCCGCACACCTGGCCGTGATGGTGGACGCGGCGAAGGCGGGCCAGTTACCCGGCGGCGTGGCTCACCTCGCCAGCGGCTTAGTGACCGACCTGGGCGGCTACGTGACGGCCTGGGCGGAGTGCTGGCCGGGTGACCGTGTTCATGTCTTGCGGCGGCTCGAAGAAGCGTATGCGGTCACGGTGAGGTCATGAACGCGGCTGGGTACGTGCTGGGCCTGGCCCTGCTGGACTGTCTGCCCCTGAATCAGCGCCCCGTCTGGCTGGCCTGGCTGGCTCACCTTGAACCACATCCGCAAGACCACCACAAAGCGGCCCAGATGTTGCACGAATGCGGCCTTCTGATACACCACACCCTCACCCCGGAGGGCGTACAGACGGCGCGTGAAGCCCTGTGCCTGGCCCTGACCCCCCCCGGTTCTATAGGCGGTGCAGTATGAACCCCAACCCCACCAAAGCCCGGCAGGCCCGGCGAAAGAAGAAACTCGGCACCCCTGGCACCCTGAGTGACGCCCGCGCCCTCTTGTGGCGTGCCCTGAGCCGTGCGGGTGATCTGCTGGACGCTGAGGACGCTGAAGGCCAGCCGGACACCCACACCGCCCTCCGAGCTATCCACGCCATCTCCCAGGGCGCAGCGGCCTACGCCCGCATCATCGAAGTAGGCGAGCTAGAAGCCCGACTGGCAGCCCTGGAAGCGGTCAGCAGCGAGCCTCAGCCCAGCGGCCCACAACTGGGCAGGGGGGCCGCGTGAGCACGAAGGGGAAGCGGCTTGAAGCCCTGGAACACCGGCAGGCTGCCCGCTGGCAAGCCTGGGCCAGCAGCCTGACAGATGCAGAATTTGACGCCTACATGAGCGGGCCACGCGCCCCCCTGCCGCTTGAAGACTGGGCGAAGCTGAAGGCCATGACCCCCGATGAACTCCGGGCGGTCATGGCTGGAGGTGGCCTGTGAGCGGCAAGGCGGCGCGGTTGACCCTGCTCGAAGCCCAGCGGCGAAGCAAGGAAGCAGCACGCCCCCCGCGCCGCATCCAGCCTGGTGTGTGGCCTGAGCTGGCCGTGTGGCTGCGCTTTGATCGTGCCGAGAAGGTGCGGGCGTTCCCAGGGCTGGCCGCCAGGGTAGAGCGTGAGTTGCGGGCCATTGCTGACGGCGGCTCAGCGTGAGCAGCAAAGCGCGGCGGCTTTCGGTGCTCGAAGCAGCGCGGCGGGAGTGGGAGGCAAACCACGTCCCGGCGGCTGAGGTCACAGCCTTCCTCTGTCACTTGCTGAGAATCGTGGGCGAAGAGTACAGCCCGGCGGCGGCTGAGCGGATTCTGTGGCACATCGTGGCGCAGAAAGCGGAGCGCGTCGAAGCGCTGTACCTGACAGCACAAGCGAGGCTGAAGGCATGAAGCCGCGTGGCACGCTGGCGCGGCTGTCGGTGCTCGAAGCCCAGGCCCAGCAACGGGCTGCCCAGGTGGAGGGGCGCAAAGATCAGCAGACCACAGCGGCCCTCTCCCGACTCAGCGTAGCCGACTTTAAGACCCTCGAAGACTGGCAACAGGAACGGGAGACGGGCGGCGCGGCCTGGGAAGCCGCCTGCCATGCAGCGCAGGCGCTGAACTGGCCTTCGGCTCATCCGGCGAAGGGCGCGGCGGATCAGTGGGCACAAGCTCTGAACGTGACCCCAAACGGCACCCCGTACCCACTGCCCGCTGAGCCGGAGGTCTTCGCCGGGTACTTCGGGGATGAGGCCCGGCGCGGGGATGAGCTGCGCCTGTCTCTGGAAGCGGGCGCCGCGCTGCCGGATGGAGTGGACCGGGCAGCGGGGGTGAGGGTGGTCGGCTGGTACGCGACCACCTGCCGCTTCGATGCGGCGCTGGCCGGGGTACTCGGTACACAGAATGACGTGCGGCCCGCTGAGTACCCTTTTCAGGGGCGGGCCTGAACAGGGCAGTATCTGGATTTGAAATCGGGATTGGTCGGGCAGCGGGGAGGTTGTAACCGGGTGTGACAACCTCGCGCACCGTGAGTAATCCTAACGGTGGTGTCAGCCCTACGCGGGCGCGGGCATGAGGGTTGCTATTCGACTTGGCCTTGATCCAGTTGAGGCAGCCCCACGCGGGCGCGGGCGTGAGAGACGAAATTATTTCGTCTTTCTCGGACGACGCGGCAGCCCCACGCGCACGCGGGCATGAGGCTCTGGAATACTTCCGTTTCAAACGGAAGAACTAGCAGTCCAAAACAAGCCAGCCATCCACAAGTAGAAGTGGTGAATGATGCTGGGCTGTCCGGCAGGTGGACACCCTCTGTTTCAGGTGCGAGCTGCCCTCTGAACTCACTTCCGTTTCAAACGCGGGTGGTGCTGCCCCCCCGTTTTTGGCGCGGCCCTTCGGTGAGGTGAAGCAGCCTCACTTCATCGCCGTTGGTAATACCACCGCCGGGAGAACTGCCCCGGCGTGAGCATCACTCACGGCGCTCAGACCATGTTGCCGGAGGGGACAAGATGATAGATCGCAGCGCCCAGTGCGGGTGCAGAGCACTTTACCGGCGCTGGTAAAACCCTCATGCGCCCTCGCCAGCACAGCGAGCGGCCCGGCGCATCGAGCAGCCGGGCCGTGTT
>NZ_JANYGJ010000229.1 GCF_025362455.1 Deinococcus sp.
TGGTGCGTCGTGGATCACCTAAATCCGCTGCACCCCAGATCCCCGCCGCCCACGTCACTTCATCCTGCCATTGTGCCGTTGTCATCCTTCAGTCTCGGCTCTTCTTCGGTCGATGACTGACTTGTGGGTAACGATAAGCCCTTGTGGGAGAGGGGAGCCGCGCAGCGGCGGGGTGAGGGGGCGACGGGGTAGCGTTTCCGCTCCATGTTCAGGAGTCTTTTTAATCCCGTATGAGGCGTGAGGCGTTGAACAGGCACCTTCTCCCACGCTCACCCCCGCAGATTCACTGGCGCGACTTCCGGCGCTCTCTCGGCGGCCCGCCGCGCCAGCTTGCCCACGCTCAGGCCCTGCACCAGAATCGAGAAGACCACGATCACATAGGTCATGACCAAAAACAGCTCACGCGGTGTCCCGGCAGGCACGCTGAAGGCCAGCGCCACGCTGATGGCCCCGCGCAGCCCGCCCCAGACCATCAGACGGCGGGTGTAGGGCGTAAAGCGGTAGCGGCGGCCCAGCAGCATCACCGGCACCTGCACGCTGATGGCCCGCACCGCCAGCAGCAGCGGAATGGCCAGCACGCCCAGCAGCAGCCGCAGCCCGGTGAACTGCACCACCAGCACTTCCAGCGCCAGCAGCACGAACAAGAAGATGTTCAGCAGCTCGTCGGTCAGGTGCCAGAAGCCGTCGAACTTCTCGCGTGAGGTCAGTCCATGCGGCACGCGCTCCTTGAGAAAGCCGACCAGCAGACCGGCGGCCACGGCAGCCAGCGGCGCCGAGGTGTGCAGATGGGCGGCGACGGCGGTGCAGGCCATCACCACACCCAGCGTGATGAGCACCTCGACCACGAAATCGTCGACCAGCCGCAGCGAAATCCAGCCGATGAGCCCCACGACACTGCCCAGCAGCAGCCCGCCCAGCGCTTCCTGGGCAAAAAACAGGCCCAGACCGGCGGTGCTCAGCGCTGGCCCGTGCCCGGCGGCGCCAGAAGCCGCCACGCTGGCCAGCACCGCGAAGGCCACCACGCCCACGCCGTCGTTGAACAGCGACTCCCCCGCCACCAGCGTCTCGATGCGCCTGGGCACCTTGGCCTGCTTGAGCACGCCCAGCACCGACACCGGATCGGTGGGCGAGATCAGCGCCCCGAACAGCAGGCAATACACCAGCGGCACATCCAGCCCGAACAGCCCGGTCAGGCCGTAGAGCAGCGCGCCCACCAGCCCGGTAGAAATGGCGGTGGACAGCAGCGCGAACAGCATCACCGGCCCGCGCAGCACCCACAGCGCATGGGAGTTGACGCCCAGCGCCCCCGCGAACAGCAGAAACGACAGCACGCCCTGAAACACGAAGTCGTCAAACTGGATGCGGCGCACCAGCTCCACCGCCTGCTGGGCGAACGGCACGCCGAGGCCGACCAGCAGCAACAGCACCAGGCTCAATGCCAGCCCGCCCACCGTCACGCCGATGGAGGCGGGCAACTTGAGGTAACGGGCGTTCAGGACGGCGATCAGCGCCGTGATAATGACCAGCGTGGCGCTCAGGTCGAGCAGTTGCATGGGAACCTCCGGGCGCCGCGAATAAGTCGAAAAAGCATGGGAGGAGCCCGATAGCAGACTCCTCCAGTTCGGCGTATGGTCGCCGGAACCCGTTCAGTGAACGAGATTGTGGATTCATTGTACAGAGTCGGGGCGAGGGCGGGCTTGGGGGAACGTTCAGAGCGCGAAGATGAGGTAGATTCGTCAGATGGTCCTCCGACGACAAAAGGCGTAGGCTGAGCTGACATCAGTCGGGGGGTAGGTCATGACCAAGTTCACGGCTTCACATCAGCCGCTTTATTTGAAAGTGCTTGTTGCCGTCGTACTCACCGAACTGTGCTTTTTCGCGGCCAAGATCATCCATAGCGGGTCAGCTTTCAGTGTGCTGCTGGGCCTAGGCGTCTTGGCGCTGAGCGCGGCGACCCTGAGCCGGTGGGGGCAAAACAGATTAGGGGAGCACTTGCCCCGCTGGCTCAAGCCTGCCCTGGGTGGTGTGTTGGTCGTGGCCTTCGCCCTGGGTTGGTGGCGCTGAGAGGATGACGAGAACGCCCCCACCATTCCGGCAGGGGCGTTCAGCTTGTTATGGCAGCTTGTTAGGGCTTAAACGAGTTCGATCAACGCCAGCGGCGCAGAGTCGCCCCGGCGCACGCCGACTTTCAGGATGCGGGTGTAGCCACCGGGACGCTCGGCGTACTTGGGGGCCACCTCGTCCATCAGTTTGCGCAGCACGGCGTTGTCCTGAATGTCGCGGGCACACAGACGCCGGGCGTGCAGGTCGCCGCCCTTGGCCGTGGTGATGATCTTCTCGACGTAGGGCCGCAGCTCTTTGGCTTTGGCAACGGTCGTCTGAATACGGCCTTCGCGCAGCAGGGCGGTCGCCTGAGCGCGGGCCAGCGCAGTGCGGGCACTGCTGTTGCGGTTAAGTTTGCGACCGGAACGTCCGTGACGCATGATGTCTCCTTAAAAGCGGACCGCACCGGAAGTTCCGGAGAGCGGCCCACACATTGATTAGTCTTTGAGGGCCAGCCCGAACTGGGCCAGTTGCTGCTTGATCTCGTCCAGGCTACGCTCGCCGATGCCGGGCACTTTCTTGAGGTCGCGGTCCGATAAGGCGCACAGGGCGTCCACCGAGTCGATGCCCTCTTCCTTGAGCGAGTGCAGCACACGGGTGGTCAGGCCCAGGCCCTCCAGCGTGACGCGGGGGTTGCTGACCTCGCTGCCGGAGCTGTAGTCGCCCATGCTGATGGTGCTGGCCGACACGCCACTGGGTGAGTCGTAGGCGCCCAAACCGGAGCTGGCGCTGCTGGGCTGCGAGGCGGCCATCACCGGCACAGGCACCAGTTCGGCCTGCACGGTCTCTACGTTGCCGAAGACGGTCAACTCGTCGCGCAGAATATCCACGGCCTTGTCGAGCGCGTCCTGGGGGGAGGTGCTGCCGTCGGTCCAAACCCGCAGGATCAGCCGGTCCAAATCGGTCTGCTGACCCACGCGGGTGTTCTCGACGTGGTAGGCCACCCGGCGCACGGGGGTGAACACCGCGTCTACCGGAATGGAGTTGATGCGGTCCTTGGTGGAGTGCTTGTCGGCGGGCACGTAGCCTTCGCCTTCCTCGACGCGCACTTCCATGACCAGTTTGCCGTCCTCGGCCAGATTGGCAATCACCAGATCGGGATTGACGATCTCGGCGTCGGAGGGCACCTCAAAAGCGCTGGCTTTCACGGCGCCCTGGCCCTGGGCACGCAGCGTCAGGGTTTTGGGACCGGGGGCGTGGAAGCGGACCACCAGCTCCTTGAGGTTGAGAATGATGCGGATGACGTCTTCTTTTACGCCGGGAACGGTGCTGAACTCATGCAGCACGTCTTCGATGTAAACGCTGGTCACGGCGCTGCCGGGAATGCTGCTCAGGAGGATGCGGCGCAGGGGGTTGCCCACCGTGACGCCGTAGCCCCGCCGCAGCGGTTCCAGGGTAAATTCGCCGTAGTCGCCATCGACGCGGGCCTTGAGCTGGGGACGCTTTTGATCCACGTATAACCTCCGGCGTTAAGGAGCTGGCGGGTGATGACTGCGTCATCATTCCGAGCGGAGCGAGTAACCAAGGGTAGCTGGGGGCGCAGGTGGAGGGCGTTCGGGTGCTGTTTCCGGACGACCGGAACCGTAGCCGCCAACCACTTACCGCGAGTAGTATTCGATGATGAAGTTTTCGTTGATCGGCAAGGCCAGATCTTCGCGGGCGGGCAGGCGAGAGAAGGTGCCGGTAAAGGTCTCCGGGCTCATCTCGATCCAGGGGCTGACCCGGCGACGCTTGAGGGCGTCCATGTTTTCCTGCACGAATCCCATGGCGCGGCTCTTTTCGCCGACGGTGATCTGGTCGCCGATTTTGACCCGGTACGAGGAAATATCGACTTTTTTGCCGTTGACCAGAATATGGCCGTGGCCGACGAATTGCCGGGCCTGACGGCGGGTGCTGGCGAAGCCCATGCGGAACACCACGTTGTCGAGTCGGCGCTCCAGCAGTTGCAGGAACACGGTGCCGGTGACACCGGGAACGCTGCTGGCTTCTTCAAAGAGGTTGCGAAACTGCCGCTCATTCATGCCGTACAGGCGCGAGAGCTTCTGCTTTTCACGCAGACGCACGCTGTAGTCGCTGGGACGGCCCTTGCGGCGCTGACCGTGCTGGCCGGGCGCGTAGGGGCGCTTGTCCAGATACTTCTGGACCTTCTCGGTCTCCGCCAGGTTGATGCCCTCGCGGCGGCTTTGTTTGGTGATAGAACCACGGAAACGACCCATTTCTCTCCTCAGGGTGCGGCCTGACCGGAATCTTGCCCGGTGGCCGGAATTGGCGTGCTCTGGTCACCGTCGCCGCGTGGCGCGGACGCTGGTCTGCTGAGGGTTGGCGCAAAAACAGCAGGGCCTTGACGGGCCAGGGGCAACGCAGCAGGTTTTAGGTGCGGTGCTTTTTCTTGGGGCGGCAGCCGTTGTGCGGCACAGGGGTGTCGTCCATGATCGACTTGACCTCAATGCCGCTGGCCTGGATGGCGCGGATGGCCTGCTCGCGGCCTGAGCCTGAGCCGCGCACCACCACGTCCACGATGTTCATGCCAAAACCCTGGGCCTTTTTCACGGCGTCGGCGGCGGCGAGCTGGGCGGCGTAGGGCGTACCCTTCTTGCTGCCCTTGTAGCCGATGGTGCCGCCCGACGACCAGGCCACCGAGTTGCCGTCGACATCGGTGATGGTGACGATGGTGTTGTTGTAGCTGGCGTGGATGTAAGCCCGGCCTGCGCTGATGTTGCGGCGCTTGGCGCGGGGCGCTCTCTTGGTGGTCTTGGCCATGACTTACTTCCTCGCTGCCTTTTTCTTGCCCGCCACGGTCTTGCGCGGCCCCTTGCGGGTCCTAGCGTTGGTCTTGGTCCGCTGGCCACGCACCGGTAGGCCGCGCCGGTGACGCAGGCCACGGTAGGCGCCAATGTCCATCAAACGCTTGATGTTCTGGCCGATCTCGCTGCGGAGATCACCCTCGACTTTGTAGACCTTCTCGATGGCCTCGCGGAGCTGAGTGGTCTCGGCTTCGGTCAGGTTCTTGACGCGGGTATCGCCACTGATACCGGTGGCGGCCAGCACCTGGTCGGCGCGGGTCGGGCCGATGCCGTAGATGTAGCGCAGGCCGATCTGGATGCGCTTCTCGCGGGGGAGGTCGACGCCAGCGATACGGGCCATTAACCCTGCCTCTGCTTGTGCTTGACGTTCTCGCAGATCACGATCACGACGCCGTGGCGGCGGATCACCTTGCACTTCTCGCACATCTTCTTGACGCTCGAACGAACCTTCATTTCCTTCCTCCTCGCGCCGCCGTGGTGGGCACTGCCACCTGGCCGACGCTCGACCCCCCGGCAGCTTGTGCTGGGCACGGGGAATCTGGGTTGAACTGCTCACACTGATGGCCTGGGCAGTTCGGGTACGGCTGGATACAGCTCAGTATGGGTACAGCTCAGTATGGATACGGCTCAACACAACGTCTGTTCCCGCTTAGCGCCGGTAAACGATGCGTCCACGCGAAGTATCGTAGGGCGAGATCTCCAGCACAACGCGGTCTCCGGGCAGAATACGAATGTAGTGAATTCGCATCTTGCCACTGATGTACGCCAGGAGGTCATGCCCGGTATCCAGCTTCACTCGGAAGGTGGTATTGGGCAACGCTTCTTCGACCACGCCTTCGGCGCGTACGGTATCGGCGTCTTCCTTCTTGCGTTTGGATTCCCGCCCGTCTGGTGCTCTTCTTCTCGCCACGAACCCTCCAGGCTTGGAATAAGCCAAACGTAAAGCTAGCACGTGGGGCGGTGAGAGACAAGAGGATGTTCAGCACGATTGCCGGGAAGATTGTAACGACTGAACTTTGCAGGCCATTCGTGAAGGCCGTGCATTATCCAGCAGCAGCCCTGGGCCCTGTGCGGGACGTCTCGCCTGGCTTTTCCTGCCGGGACCAGACCAAAGGCCCCAGCCCGGTCGTGGTGTTACCTGTCGCCCAGCACGCTCAGCAAGCGGGCATAAACCTCATCCATGCTGCCCACGCCGCCCACGGGTTTCAGGTGGCCCCGCGCCGCGTAGTAGTCGATCAACGGCTGGGTCTGAAGGCGGTAGACCTCCTGGCGCTCACGGGCCACCGCCTCGGTATCGTCGTTGCGGCTCGACGTTTTGCCGCGCTCGACGATGCGCTCGATCAGCAACTCGTCGGGCACCTCCAGCAGCGGCACGGCAGTGATCGGTGCGCCCAATTCTTCGAGCAGCATGTCGAGTTCCTGGGCCTGCATCAGCGTGCGCGGAAAGCCGTCGAAGATGACCCGGACGCTTTCCATGCTGGCCAGCCGGTCCCGGATCAGCGCCATCAGCAGCTCGTCAGGCACCAGTTTGCCCGCCTTGAGCAGCGGCGCGACCTGCTGTCCGAGTTCGGTGCCCCGCGCCACGTGGTCGCGCAGAATATCGCCGGTACTGATTTTGACCAGGTGCTGCTCGCCAGCCAGCCGCTCGGCCTGGGTGCCCTTGCCCGCGCCGGGCGGGCCGAGAAAAATCACCACTCTGTGCTTGTGTTGAGTCACGCGTGTTCCTCCGGTGCTGATTATCAGTGCTGAGTAAAAAAAGTACTGGGTACTGAGAAAGATCGTTTCCAGCGCTCTACCTCTTTTTCAGTACTGTTTTTCAGTACTGTTTTTCAGCACTGTTTCTCAGTACTGACGAAGCTCAGCCATAGTGTCGTCAAAATGAACGTGCAGGCTACCTCTCCGGCCAGTTCGGCTGCCGGTACAGCAAAGGGCGCACGGTGAGGTGCGCCCCTGGCATCTGCGGCTGGTCAACCCTTACAGGCGTCCGCGCAGACGGCCCTTGCTGATGAAGCCGTCGTAGCGGCGCACGGTGAGCTGGGCCTCTAACTGCTTGAGGGTTTCGAGCGCCACGCCCACGATAATCAGCAGTCCGGTGCCGGAAAACTGAAAGGTGGTCACGCCGGTCCAGCGCTGAATCAGTTGCGGAATCACGACCAGCAGCGCCAGGAACAGCGCACCCCACAGCGAAATGCGGCTGCTGATGGTGCCCAGGAAGGTGGCGGTGGGCGCACCGGGCCGGACCCCCGGAATGAAGCCGCCCGCCTCGCGGAGCTGCTCGCTGATGCGTTTGGGATCAAACTGGACGCTGTTGTACAGGTACGTAAACCCGATGATCAGCACCACTTCCAGCGCGGTGTACCAGACGCCGCCCGGCGAGAGGTACTGCTGCAAGAAGGTCGAGACGCCGGGCGCCCGCGTCGCGGTGGCCTGCACCAGCAGGTTCGGCAAGATCAGCATGGCCGAGGCGAAGATCACCGGGATGACGCCCGCCTGGTTGAGCTTGATCGGCAGGTAGGTGGCCTGACCGCTGTAATTGCGGCCAGACCCAGCCGCCGGGGTGCCGCCGCGTGCGCGGGCGTACTGCACCGGCACCCGCCGCTCGGCCTGATACACATACACGATGGCCACGATCACCAGCACGGTGATGCCGACAAACGCCAGGAGGCTCAGCACGCTGAGGTTGCCCTGCTTGAACAGCTCGGAGGTGGCCTTGATCTCCGCCGGATACCGGGCGATGATGCCCGCCGTGATAATCAGGCTGATGCCGTTGCCTAATCCCACCTCGGTGATGCGCTCGCCCAACCACATGGTGAAGGCGATGCCCGCCACCTGGGTGAGCACCATCACCAGCAGGGTGAAGATGCCCGGCGTCCAGCCCACGGCGATATTGCCGGGGTTGTTGGCGACGAAAATCGAGAAGACGGTGGCCTGAAAAGCGCCCAGCCCCACCGCCGCGTAGCGGGTGTAGGCGTTGATCTTCTTGCGGCCCTCCTCGCCTTCCTTGGAGAGTTTCTCCAGGGCCGGAATGGTGGTGGTCAGAAGCTGAATGACGATGCTGGCGGTGATGTAGGGCAGCACACCCAGCGCAAAAATGGAGAACTGCGACAGGTTGCCGCCCGAAATCATGCTGATTAAGCTAAACAGCCCGTTGGAGGTGGACTGCGCCAGATTCTCCGTGTTCACGCCCGGCGTGGGAATGGTGTTGCCCAGCCGGTAGATCGCCAGCAGCAGCAGCGTGAACACGATCTTCCGCTGCAAGTCCGGAATACGGAAGGCGTCGCGGAAGGCTCGCAGCATCAGCGGGGTTTGGTCTCGACGGAGTGGGGCGCCGGGGGCTCGGCCAGCACGACCTTGCCGCCCGCCGCTTCAATCGCCTTGATAGCGCTTTCGCTGGCGGCGTCCACGTGCAGGGTAAAAGCCCGGCTGACCGTGCCGCGTGCCAGCAGCTTGACCGGGCTGGCCTTGCGGCGCACCAGACCGGCGGCCTCCAGCCCGGCGCGGTCGAAGGTGTCACCCGACAGGGCGTCGAGCTGCGAGAGGTTGACCACCTCAAAGGTGACGCCGACGTTGTTGAAGCCGCGCTTGGGCAGGCGGCTGATCAGGGTCGAGCGGCCACCCTCGAAAAAGGAGCCTTTACCGGCGCCGGAGCGCGACTTCTGGCCTTTGTGGCCGCGTCCGGCGGTCTTGTCGGTGCCGCCGGGGCCGCGTCCGACGCGCTTGCGGTTCTTGCGTGAGCCGGGTGTGGGCTTGAGATCGCTGAGCTTCATGCCTCCACCTCCAGCAGATGCTGCACGGTGCGGATCATGCCGCGCACCGGGGCAGAGTCGCTGACTTCACGGCTGTCGCCGATCTTTCTCAGGCCCAGCGCCTTGACGGTGTCCACCTGGTACTGGGGACGCCCGATGACGCTGCGCTTCAGGGTAATCTTCATTGAGGCGCTCCTCCTTCGGTGGGTGCGGGGGCAGCCGGGGCGGGCGCCGCTGCTGCGACTGGCTGTGTTGCCGCAGTCTGTGTTGCCGCCGTCTGTGTTGGCGCGGGGCGCAGGGCACGAATCTGCTTGACGGTGCGCAGGTTTTTGAAGCCGTCGAACACGGCGTAGGCGACGTTGATCTGGTTGCGCGAGCCCAGTTCCTTGCTCAGCAGGTTGGTGATCCCGGCGAGTTCGGCAATAGAACGCGGCACGGTGCCCGCGATGACGCCGGTACCCGCGCTGGCGGGCTTGAGCAGCACCCGGCTGGCGGTGGACACGCCCACGACCTCGTGCGGAATGGTGCCGTTTTCGACGGGCACGGTAATCATGTTCTTGCGGGCCACCGACTTGGCTTTCTCGATGGCCACCGGCACTTCCTTGGCCTTGCCGATGCCCATGCCCACGCGACCGTTGCGGTCACCCAGGATCACCAGCGCGGCGAAGCGGAAGCGGCGACCACCCTGATAGGTCTTGGCGGTGCGGTTGACATTGATGAGCTTTTCTTCGAACTCGCTGTTTTCGCTGCGGTCATTACGACGATTAAAAGTCAAGGCCACCCTCCCGCGCCGCATCTGCGAGCGCCTTCACACGGCCATGGTAGCGGTACTCGCCACGGTCGAACACGACGGCTTTGACACCCTTGGCCACGGCAGCCTCGGCCAGCGCCTTGCCCACGGCGCTCGCCGAAGCGGTCTTGTCACCGGAACTCAGCGCCTTGCCACCGGCCTGGGCCAGCGTGGTGCCGGTCTGGTCGTCGATGAGCTGGGCGTAGATGTATTTGCTGGAGCGGAACACGCTCAGGCGCGGGCGCTCCGGCGAGGCGGCGGCGCGGACCTTGCGGCGGTTGCGCAGCTTGCGGCGGATGCTGGTCTGGTTGGCGACGCTCATTTCTTACCCTTTGAGCCCGTGGCTCCGGCTTTACCGGCCTTGAGGGCAATTTTCTCGCCCAGGAAGCGCACACCCTTGCCGTGGTAGGCGTCGGGCTTGCGGACCTTGCGGACGTTGGCGGCGACCTGACCGACGAGCTGCTTGTCGATGCCCGTCACGTCGATCTTGGTGGGTTCCGGCACCACGAAGCTCACACCCGCAGGCGGCTCGATGATGACCGGGTGGCTGTAGCCGATGGACATTTCCAGGTTGCGCCCGGTCAGCTTGGCGCGGTAACCGACGCCGCGCAGCTCCAGGTTGATGACGTAGCCGTCCGAGACGCCCTTGACGGCGTTGGCGACCAGGGTGCGGGTCAGGCCGTGCAGCGAGCGGTGGTCCTGGCGGTCACTGGGACGCTCGACCAGAATCTGATCGCCGTCCTGGCGCACGGTGAGTTCGCGGTTGAAGGGCACGACCAGCTCGCCCTTGGGGCCTTTGGCGCGGAACACGCTGTCACTGACGCTCGCCGTGACGCCGCTGGGCACACTGATGGGTTGTCTTCCGATACGGGACATTCAAATGCTCCTTAGCCTTACCAGAGGACGCAGACGACTTCGCCGCCCACGCCTTCCTTGCGTGCGTCGCGGTCGGCCAGCAAACCTCGGCTGGTCGAGACGACGGCCAGACCCAGCCCGCGCTGAATGCGGGGCAGGTTGTCGTGGCTGACATAAGCGCGGCGCCCAGGGCGGCTGATGCGCTCGATGTGCTTGATGACCTGCTCGCGCTTGTGGCCGTAGCGCAAAGTAACGCGCAGCACGTCGAATTTCATGCCCTCGTCGCGCACGCGCTCGGCGGACGTGACGTAGCCTTCCTTGACCAGAAGTTGAGCGAGCTGCTCTTTGAAGTTGGAAGCCGGAATGTCCACGGTTTCCTTGAAGGTGCGCGTCGCGTTGCGAATGCGCGTGAGCATATCGGCGATGGGATCACTCAGCATCTGTATCCTCCGGGAACACGGACTGTTCCTGCGGACTCGGTGAAGCGCCGCTACTGCCTGGCACCTCAAGTTTTAACCCACTGAGCGCCGCCCAAATACAGCTCGGCGGCATTCTCGTCTTGGGAAGCGACCTTCGACTCGGACGATCACCACTCAAGCGAGTGGTTCGTATCCGGCGAGGTGTTTACCAGCTTGCTTTGCGCACGCCCGGCAGTTCGCCGCGCGCGGCCATCTCGCGCAGCACGATGCGGCTGACGCCGAAGAAGCGGATGTAGCCGCGCGGACGGCCCGTGAACTCGCAGCGGTTGTGAAGCCGGGTCGGGCTGGCGTCACGGGGAAGCTGATTCAGGCCGATGTAGTCGCCCGCCGCTTTGAGCGCCTCGCGCTTGTCGGCGTACTTGGCCACCACAGCTTCGCGCTGCTTCTGCTTGGCAATCTTGCTCTTCTTCGCCATGCTGTGTTTCCTTCCTTTGCCCGCTGAGGATCAGGTCTTCAGCAAGCAGGCGCGTCGCCAAAAGTGTAGACGCGCAACTTGAGAGTGTAGCCCAGATTCCCGCAGGAGTCCAGGCTGGAGCTGTTACCGCTTACTTCCTGAAGGGAATGCCCATCGCGGCGAGGAGCGCCCGGCCCTCTTCGTCGTTGCGGGCGGTGGTGACGATGGTGATGTCCATGCCGCGCGTCTTGTCCACCATGTCGTAGGTGATCTCCGGGAAGATCAACTGCTCCTTGATGCCCAGGTTGTAGTTGCCGCGCCCGTCGAAGGCGTTGGGGTTCACCCCACGGAAGTCGCGGATGCGGGGCAGGCCGATGTTGATCAGCTTGTCCAGAAACACGTACATCCGCTCGCCGCGCAGGGTCACCTTGATGCCCACCGGCATACCCGCGCGCAGCTTGAAGTTGGAGATGCTCTTCTTGGCCTTGGTGATGATCGGCTTTTGCAAAGTAATGAAGCCGAGTTCCTTGGCGGCCTTGTCGATGGCCTTGGAGTCCTCTTTCGAGTCGCCTAGGCCCTCGTTGACCACGATCTTCTCGATGCGGGGCGCGGCCATCAGGCTGCTGTAGCCGAACTGCGTGACCAGGGCCGGGCGCACTTCGTTGTTGTATTTTTCGTGGAGTTGCTGCATGTAGACCTCTTCGGGCGGACGGGTCGCCCAGGACGCACCGGAATGCGCCCCGGTGTTCAGTCGATGACCTTGCCGCTCTGGGCGCCCACGCGGACTTTCTTGCCGTCCACGATGGTTTTGCGCAGGCGGGTGGCCTTGCCGGTTTCGGGGTCGATAAGCTGGACCTTGGAGGCGTGCATGGCGCCCTCGCGCTCGTCGATGCCGCCCGCCGAGCCGCCGGGGGTGGGCTTGACGTGCTTCTTGACCACATTCACGCCTTCCACGACGATCTTCTGATCCTCAGGGCTGGCGAACAGCACGGTGCCGGTGGCGCCCTTGTGCTTGCCGCGCGTCACGACGACCTTATCGCCCTTCTTGACGTGCAGCTTGTTGTTGTGGTGCGAGCCCGCGCTGGGCGCACTGAATTTACCCTGCGGCATTACAGCACCTCCGGGGCCAGCGAGATGATCTTCATGAAACGGCGGTCGCGCAGTTCACGCGCCACCGGCCCGAAGACGCGGGTGCCGCGCGGCTCGCCCTGGTTGTTGATGATGACGGCGGCGTTCTTGTCGAAACGGATCACCGAACCGTCGGCGCGTTTGATGGCGAAGCTGGTCCGCACGACCACGGCCTTGACCACGTCACCGCTCTTGACGGTGCCGCGAGGCGCGGCGTCCTTGACCGAGGCGACGATGATGTCGCCGACGTGGGCGTAGCGCTTGTTACCGCCGCCGCCGGTCGTCAGACCCTTGCCGCCGATACCGCTGTTCAGCACCCGGATGCACATGATCTCGCGGGCGCCGGAGTTGTCCGCCACGTCGAGGCGGGACTGGGGCATAATCATGCGCTGCCGCCTTCGGTCTCGACGGCGGTGGTCTCGATGCCGCGCGGACGCTCCAGCAGTTGCGTGACCTTCCAGGTCTTGGACTTGCTGATGGGGCGCACCGCCAGAATCTCCACGCGGTCACCGGTCTTGTATTCGTTGTTCTCGTCGTGGGCCGCGTACTTATGAGAACGGGTCACGACCTTGCCGTAAAGGGGATGGGCGAAACGCCGCTCGACCTTGACGCTGACGGTCTTGTCGGCCTTGTCGCTGACAATGGTGCCCTGAAGGGTCTTCTTAGCCATCTTACTGTGCTCCGTTCTGGCGCTGCATATCACGAGACTTCTCGCCCTGAATGGTCAGGAGCTGCGCCACTTCTTTACGAAGCTGCCGGACCCGGTGCGGCTGGGCCAGGTTGCCCACCGCGCCCTGGAAACGCAGCTTCATCAGTTCTTCCTTGCGGGAAGCGATTTCTTGGCTGACATTCGCCGCGTCTACGGCGCGCAGTTCACTGAGCTTCATCGTAGACCTCGCGCTTGACCATCTTGGTCTGAATCGGGAGCTTGTGCCCGGCCAGGCGGAAGGCTTCCTTGGCCTGCTCCTCGGTGACGCCGGAGACCTCGAACATCACGCGGCCCGGCTTGACCACACTGACCCAGAACTCCACGGCGCCCTTGCCTTTACCCATGCGGGTTTCGGCGGGTTTTTTGGTGACCGGCTTGTCGGGGAAAATGCGGATGTAGATTTTACCGCCGCGCCTGAAGTGGCGGCTCATCACGATGCGGCAGGCCTCGATCTGGTTGCTCTTGATCCAGGCCGGTTCCATGGCGATCAGGCCAAAGTCGCCGAAAGCCACGTAGTCGCCGCCCTTGGCGTCGCCGCGCATGCGGCCACGCATCTGTTTACGGTATTTGGTGCGCTTGGGTAAAAGCATCACTCACCTCCAGTCCGGCGACGGGCGGTGGGCCGACGACGGTTGTTTCGCTCGCCGCCTTCCGGACGACGCTCGCCCCGTTCTGGACGGGCAGGCTTGGCGACGGTCTCGGTCTTGCCACCGATGATCTCACCGTTGAACACCAGCACCTTGATGCCGATGATGCCGTAAGTCGTGCGGGCCAGGGCCGTGCCGTAGTCGATGTCGGCGCGCAGGGTGTGCAGGGGCACGCGGCCTTCGAGCACCTTCTCGCTGCGGGCCTGCTCGGCGCCGCCCAGACGGCCACTCATGACCACCTTGACGCCGCGCGCGCCCGACTCCATCACGCGCTGGGCCGCCTGCTTCATGGCCCGGCGGAAGGCGAAGCGCCGCTCGATCTGCTCGGCGATCCGCAGCGCGACCAGCGGCGCAGAGGTGTTGGGGTTGGGAATCTCCGCCACGTTGACGGCCACGGTGCCCGCCGTGACCATCTTCTCGATCTCGCCGCGCAGCCGCTTGATGCTCTCGCCGCCCTTGCCGATCACGATGCCGGGTTTGGCGGCACTGATAATCACGTTGACCTGCTGACCGGCCCGCTCGATCTCGATGCGGGCGATGCCAGCGGCCTTGAGTTCCTTGGTGACGAGCTGACGGATCATCTCGTCCTCGCGGACCAACTTGCTGTAGGTCTTCTTCCCGGCGTACCAGCGGCTGTTCCAGCCTTTGGTGATGCCCAGACGAAAACCGTTGGGGTTGACTTTATTTCCCATTAGGCGCGCTCCTCCAGAATGACGGTGATGTGGCTGGTGCGCTTTTTAAGGATGTTGGCACTGCCACGGGCACGCGGGATGAGGCGCTTGAGGGTGGGGCCAGCGTCGACGAAGATCTGGGCGACGTACAGGCGGTCCTCGATCATGTCGTGGTTGTTGACCGCGTTGGCCTTGGCGCTTTTCAGCACCTTATCCACCGGGGTCGAGGCGGCGCGGGGAACGAAGCGCAGCAGGTCTTCGGCGTCACGCACATTCTTGCCGCGAATGACGTCCACGACCAGGCGAACCTTGCGGGGACTCATGCGGATGTACCGGGCAATCGCTTTAGCCTGCATTAAAACTCTCCCGAACCTTTCCGCTCACCGGAAGGGTTCCGAGCGGAGCGAGCTGGGATGAGAGCCGGGTTCTGCGGCATGGAGGACAGGCGGGCGCCCAGCCTCGATTGACACAGGCCCGACTGGCCGGAGTAGAGCTGAATCCGGCTCATTTCTTCTTGCTCCCTTTGGCCGTCTTGTCCGAGCCGTGTCCCCGGTAAGACCGGGTGGGGCTGAACTCGCCAAGCTTGTGACCGACCATCTGGTCGTTGACGAACACCGGGATGTGCAGCTTGCCGTTATAGACGGCGATGGTGTGACCGATCATTTCGGGCACCACCGTGCTGCGGCGGCTCCAGGTCTTGATGACGCGCTTTTCTTTCTTGGCGTTCTGGGCGTCCACCTTGTTCAGGAGGTGGTCATCCACGAACGGCCCTTTCTTCAGGCTACGGGGCATGTCCTACCCTCCTTACTTCCCGCCACGGCGGGTGATGATGAAACGGTCCGAAGTCTTGCGCTTGCGCCGGGTCTTGAGGCCCTTGGCGAGCTGGCCCCAGGGGCTGACCGGCTGGCGTCCGGCGCCGGTACGGCCCTCACCACCGCCGTGTGGGTGATCGACGGGGTTCATGGCGCTGCCTCGCTGGTGGGGCTTGTTGCCCAGCCAACGTGAGCGTCCGGCTTTACCCAGGTTGATGTTCTTGTGCTCGGCGTTGCCCACCGTGCCGATGGTGGCGTAGCACTCGGTATGCACGCGGCGCAGCTCGCCGCTGGGCAGACGCAAAATGACGTAATCGCTTTCCTTGCCCTGAAGCTGGATAGAGGTGCCAGCGCTGCGGGCGAGCTGGGCGCCGCGTCCGGGCACCAGTTCGACGCCGTGTACGACCGCGCCCACCGGGATGAAGCGCAGCGGCAGGGCGTTGCCGACTTTCGGCTCGGCTTCGGGGCCGGTGCTGAGCATCTGGCCGACGACCAGGCCCTCCGGGGCCAGGATGTAGCGCTTCTCGCCGTCGACGTAGTGCAGCAGGGCGATGCGGGCGCTGCGGTTGGGATCGTACTCGACGCTGGCGACCTTGGCGGCCACGCCGGTCTTGTCGCGGCGCTTGAAGTCGATGATGCGGTAGGTGCGCTTGTGACCGCCGCCGATGAAGCGGCTGGTGATGCGGCCATTGTTGTTGCGCCCGCCGGTTTTGGGCAGCCCTTCGGTGAGGTTCTTCTCAGGCTTTTTCTTGGTCAGACCCGAAAAATCAGCCGTCGTCATGTGACGGCGCGACGGGGTATACGGACGATACTTCTTGACAGCCATGCTTCCAACCTTCCTTAGACCAGGCCCTCAAGGGCGTCGATCTTCTGGCCCTCGGCGAGTCTGACCATGGCCTTCTTGCGGTCGTTGCGCTGGCCGGTGTATTTGCCCACGCGCTTGACCTTGCCCTCGACGTTGAACGTCGTGACCTTGATGACCTTGACGCCGAAAGCCTGCTGGACGGCGTTGCGAACATCGGTCTTGGTGGCGCCGGGCTTGACCCAGAAGGTGTAGACGCCCTTTTCCATGCCCGCGTACGCCTTCTCGCTCATCACGGGAAGTTGAATCAGATCGTAAACGCTCACTGGGCAGCTCCTTCAGCGGTGCCTTGCACGTCAGGCTGGGCGGGTTCGAGCACCAGGGCGTCGATCACCAGTCGCTCGTGGCGCAAAATATCGTAGACGTTGAGGCCCGCCACCGGCAGCGCGGTGACCCAGCTCAGGTTGCGGGCCGCCTGGCGCACATTGGCGTCGTCGGTGACCAGAAACACGCGCTCGGAGCCGTCCATACCGTTCTGGGCGGCCCAGGCGACGAAGCTCTTGGTCTTGGCGTCGGAAAGTCCAAAACCGTCGACGGCCAGCAACTTGCCCTGCTCGCTGCGGTCGGACAGCGCCATCGCCAGACCGAGCTGACGGACCTTTTTCGGCAGGGTGTAGGCGTAGCTGCGCGGCTTGGGGCCGAAGGCCGTGCCGCCGCCGACGAAGTTGGGCGCACCACGGTCGCCGTGACGGGCGTTGCCGGTGCCCTTCTGGCTGTACATCTTCTTGCTGGTAGCGCTGACCTGGGTGCGGGTTTTGGTGTTGGCGCTGCCCTGGCGGCGCTTGGCGAGCTGCCAGGTCACGACCTCGTGCAGCAGGTTGGCGTTGGCTTTGGGCAACTCCAGTTCGATGGTGCGGGCACGGTTGCCCACCACGTTAATCTGAGCCATTACTTCGCTCCCTTGACCGCCTGACGCAGCATCACCAGGCTACCCGTCATGCCGGGAATGGCGCCTTTGATGAGAATCAGGTTTTCGCCGGGGCGGACTTCCACCACTTCCAGGTTCTGGACAGTGACGCGCTCCACACCCCAGTGACCGGCCATGCGCTTGCCCTTGTACACACGGCCTGGCGTCTTGCGCTGGCCGATGGAACCGGGACGACGGTGCCACTTCTTCGAGCCGTGGCTGGCGGGTCCGCCGGAAAAGTTCCAGCGGCGCATGACGCCCTGCGTGCCGCGCCCCTTGCTGGTGCCGGTGGCGTCGATCTTCTCGCCCTCGGCGAAGATGTCCACCATGATGGTGTCGCCTTCGGGGGCGTAGTCACGGAACTCGCGCAGGTAGCGCACGCCGTCCACGCCCGCCTTCTTGAGATGGCCGAGCTGGGGACGGGTGATGCGCTTTTCCGACTTGGGCGCAAAGCCGACCTGAACGGCCTCGTAGCCGTCGGTGGCGGCAGTTTTGCGCTGAACCACCGGGCAGGGGCCAGCCAGCACGACCGTCACCGGAATGGCGCGGTCGCCCTTCCAGATCTGGGTCATGCCGATCTTGGTGCCGAGGATGCCTTTCATGCGCGCCCGCCCACCGTCTTGATCTCGATGTCCACGCCGGTCGGCAGGTCGAGCGTCATCAGGCTGTCGATGGTCTTCTTGGTGGGGTTCATGATGTCGACGAGCCGGTTGTGGGTCCGAATCTCGAAGTGCTCCTGGCTGTCCTTGTCGATAAAGGGCGAGCGCAGAACGCAGAAGCGGCGAATGCGGGTCGGCAGCGGCACGGGGCCACTGACGTCCGCGCCGGTGCGGCGCACGGTGTCCACGATCTTGCTGGCGGACTGGTCGAGCGCCTTGTGGTCGAAACCACGCAGTTTGATACGGATTTTAGGGGTTACCATTTCACTCACTCCACTCGCTTATTCGAGAATCTTGGTCACGACGCCAGCGCCGACGGTGCGGCCACCTTCACGGATGGCGAAGCGCAGACCCTCTTCCATGGCGATCGGCTTGATGAGTTCGACGGTGAACGTCACGTTATCGCCGGGCATCAC
>NZ_JANYGJ010000009.1 GCF_025362455.1 Deinococcus sp.
TGCTCCAGAACGGCCAGCGCAGACTTTCTGGCGGCTTGAGGACTGCGCCGGTTCTGCTCAACAATCCTCTGGGCTTCCCAGGCCAGGTACTCCGACATCTGCTGTTTCACCGTGTCGCTGGAGCGTGCGAACACCTTGCCCAGAAGCTGGCTGCTCCGCGTATAGAACATCTGCCTCTGCGTGCTCACGAAGGATTTACCTGAGATTACCGTATAAGAAGCGGCCACAAAGGCATTGAAGTAGCTGGCCACGTTGTTGACTGGTAGATTTTTGGCCCTGATAACCTGGGCGATGACAATGGGAGGCAACGCTTCGTTTTGCTGAGCCGTGATCTCGGAAAGTACCTGGGCAATGGGTTTGTTCTCGGCTTTACTCAGACTGCTGAGCATCACTTTCGTGACTGCTTCGCTCACCCTGCTCGACGGCTTGAAACTCAGCGCTGCTGCCGATGAAGCGGAATTTGCACCCGGCACCGTGCCAGCAGCGCTCTTGCCTCCGCTCTTGTCTTCGTAGATATCCCGGTTGTCTTCGGCGACTCTGTCCATTTGTTGGTAGATAATGCGCGAATAGTCGTAGTTCTGGTAAAACTCAACCGACTGGGCAAAAGTGACAGAAAAGGAAAAGAACATTACGAAAACGATCAGTCTCTTCACGTTATCTCCTTGACTTGATTCTGCACTGACCAACTGACCATCGCCGAACGGGAGAACCCTCTACCCGCTGAGGCTCCACGCAAGATGGTGCCGCTGACAGCCGTTGGCTCCACCGTCAACGCTGATCCTAACATGGCCCTATCTCGCCGCTCTCTCTATAAAATGATCCGCTCGCCAGAGCCTGCCGGGTGGGGTATCGTCGGGCATGAAACGACTTCTGTTGACCCCGGTGCTGACCCTGGTCTGTGCCGCAGCGAGCGCGGCGCTGGCCGAGGGGGCCACCTGCGACACGTCGGGAACGTTTGCGTATTCCGGCGTGACGGTGGTGCTCGCTGACCGGCTTTACTTCAGGGATGACCTCCAGAAGCAGACCGGGCGCTACGTGGTCAAGGGCGATTTCGTGGCCGTGCGTAACGTCAAGGATTACGGCGCCTGCGTGCTGTACATCGGCGAAACCGGCAAAGAGTACGCGGGCTGGCTCGACAACGCCGGGTTGGACCCCGCCACCGACCCCGGCATCCAGGATCTGCCCTCGACCTGGATCATGGTGCGCAATCAGGGACTGATTCTCAATTTGAAGATGGGCAGTAAAGACCTCATCCCGTTTGCCGCCGAATTCAACAGGCCAGGTAAACTCCCCATCACGCTGACCGGCACGCTTGAGCTGGACGGCGGCGTGGGGCCAGTCTTCCTGGCGACGGGCAAGCTGAACGGCAAGACCTCGTGTGACCTCAGCGGTGTACTCCTGAGCGGCTTTCTGCGGCTGTTCAGCAGTGCGCCCGCCTGCCGGGCCTTCGCCGGGGTCTACGCCAGCGAGCGCTTTTTCATCAAGGAGTAGTCGGGTTCAGCACGGTGTTGGGGCCAGCGCTCTCGTCCTTGAGGTCCACACCGCTGAGCCCACGCCGCAGCGCCTCAGCGGCCAGATACAGCAGCCGCCGCGCCGCCGTGCCCGCATCCAGCCCCGCCGGACGGATGTTGGACACGCAGTTGCGGGCCGAGTCGAGGGTCTGCATGGTCGGCTGGTACGTCAGGTACGCGCCGAGGCTGTCGGGGCTGCTGAGACCGGGGCGCTCGCCGATCAGGTGGATGACCAGCCGGGCGCCCAGAATCACCGCCGCCTCGTCCGCCAGCGCCACGCGGGCCTGGGTGGCCAGCAGCAGCGGAGCCGTATTCAGACCCAGCGCCAGCAGGCCCGGCAGCAGCACGTCCAGCAGCGGCTGGGCCTGCCGGACCGAGAGCGCCGAGAGGCCGTCCGAGACCATCATCAGCACGTCGGGCGGCGGGTCGGTGCGGGCGGCCTGAAGCAGCCGCGCCGAGTCCGGGTGCAGCCGTCGCCCCAGGTCCGGGCGGCGCAGATACTCCGAGCGGTGCGCGGCGCGGGACCGGACGTGCAGCGCGGCGTACTGACCCAGACCCGACTGGCTCAGCGCCGAAAAATCCGCCTCGGCATGCACGGCGTCGCGGGCGAGCGCGTGGGCCTGCTGGAATTTCAGGAGTTCCGCCGTTGGCACAGACGTGCCGACCCGGCCCTGGGCGATGCGGGCGTCGGTATACCGGCGCAGGTTGTCCCAGGGCGTCAGCGTGCCCGGCTCGTCGCTCATCTGCCCAGCTCCAGCAGACGCTCACGCAGCAGCCCGGCAAACGGCAGTTGCAGCTCACCGCCGCTGGTCAGGCCCACGCCCTCCAACCAGGCGGCGAACTCCGGCGCGGGGGGCCGCCCGAACACCTTGCGCACGTACCAGGCGTCGTGGAAGCTGGTGGACTGGTAGTTCAGCATGATGTCGTCGGCGCCGGGCACGCCCATGATGAAGTTCGCGCCCGCCGCGCCCAGCATGGTCAGCAGCACGTCCATATCGTCGGAGTCGGCCTCGGCGTGGTTGGTGTAGCACACGTCGCAACCCATCGGGAGCCCCAGCAGCTTGCCGCAGAAGTGGTCCTCCAGGCCCGCCCGGATAATCTGCTTACCGTCATATAAATACTCCGGGCCGATGAACCCCACTACCGTGTTGACCAGCAGCGGTTGGTAGCGCCGCGCCACCGCGTAGGCGCGGGCCTCCATGGTCTGCTGATCCACGCCGCAGTGGGCGCCGCTGGAGAGCGCACTCCCCTGCCCCGTCTCGAAATACATGACGTTCTGGCCCCGCCTCCCATCTGGAAACACGGCGCCGCGCTGAAGGGACTGCGCCGCCGCGTGGGCCTCATCGAGCAGGCTCAGATCGATACCGAAGCCCGCGTTGGCACCCTGCGTTCCGGCGACGGACTGAAACACCAGGTCCACCGGGGCGCCGCGCTCGATGCAGGCAATGGTGTTGGTCACGTGGGTCAGCACGCAGCTCTGGGTGGGGATGTTCAGACTCTGGCGCAGCTCGTCGAGCATGTGGAGCAGCCCGGTGCAGGCGTCCACGCTGTCGAGCGCCGGGTTGACGCCGATCACCGCGTCCCCGGCGCCGAACATCAGCCCGTCGAGGGTGCTGGCCAGGATGCCGCGCCGGTCATCGGTGGGGTGGTTGGGTTGCAGCCGGGTCGAGAAGTGCCCGCGCAGGCCGATGGTGTTGCGAAAGCGGGTCACGACCTGGCATTTGCGGGCCACCAGAACCAGATCCTGATTGCGCATCAGCTTGCAGACCGCCGCCACCATCTCCGGGGTCAGTCCGGAAGAGAGGGCCGAGAGCGCCGCCGGGCTTGCCATGTCGGAGAGCAGCCAGTCGCGGAAGGCGCCCACGCTCAGGCCGGAGACGGGCACGAAGGCCGCCGCGTCGTGGCTGTCCACGATCAGGCGGGTGACTTCATCGGTCTCGTAGGGAATCAGGAGTTCAGATAAAAACAGATTCAGCGGCAATCCGGCCAGGCAGCAGCGGGCGGCCTCGCGCTCGGCAGCGCTGCTCGCGGCCAGGCCCGCCAGCTCGTCGCCGGACTTGAGCACAGAAGCTTTGGCCAGCAGGTCTCTGAGGTCGGCGAAACTGAAATGGGTCTGGCCCAGCGTGGTGTGGTACATGCAAGCCCCCTTTCGAACATGGCTTAGAGCAGTACTCCGAATTACGCCACGGGGAAAACAGCCTCCCCGCGCCTCCATTCTGCGCCTTGCTCAGTCAAAACTACTCGCTCCGCTCGGCCATAAAAGGGGTTTTTTTATGACATCTGCTCTAAACCGTGCATCACCTCAGCGGAAATTCGGCCCCGCCCGCTCAGACCGCCGTGAAGGCGTTGTCCACGAACAACTGTGCGCCGTTGACGAAGCTGGCCTCGTCGCTGGCCAGAAACAGGGCGGCGCGGGCCACCTCGACCGGCTCGCACAGCCGCCCCTGCTGCGCGGCGATGGCGGCCTCCGAGGCGTCCACGCCCAGCGCCTGCAACTCGGCCACCTCGCGCAGCCCGTGTGGCGTGCGGATGAAACCGGGGCACACCGCGTTGCAGCGAATGCCCCGGTCACGGTACTCGACGGCGATGGCGCGGGCAAACTGATGCACCGCCGCCTTGGTCACGCAGTACAGCACCTCCATCGGGGTGACGGCCACCGCCGAGATGCTCGACGTGCAGACCACCGAGCCCTTGCCCCGCGCCAGCATCGAGGGCAGCACCGCCCGCGTCATCAGGAACATGCTCTTGACATTCACGGCCATCAGCGCGTCCCAGTCGGCCTCGGTGGTGTCGAGAAAGGGCTTGATGATGATGGTTCCAGCGTGGTTGAACAGCACGTCGATGAACCCGAAGGCGTCCAGGCCCACCTGCACCGCCGCCCTTACCTCGGAGGCAATCGACACGTCAGCGCGGGCGAAGACCACCTGCGCCCCACTTGCCCGGAGTTCGGCGGCCAGGGCCTCGCCTGCCTCGGCCTGCCGGTCCACGATGACGATGCTGGCTCCCTCTGCGGCGAACAGGCGCGAGGCGGCCTCACCCACACCGCCCGCCCCGCCGGAGATCAGGGCGACCCGGCCCGCCAGTCGGCCTGCCGCGTGATGGTCCTGGCCCTCCGGCCCCGCTGAATGGAGG
>NZ_JANYGJ010000031.1 GCF_025362455.1 Deinococcus sp.
CGTTTTTGTCGGTTTTGCCGTCCCAGACCAGACTGTATTTGCCGGGGTTGCGGGTCGGGCTGGTGGTGGTGGGCAGCAGCGCCGCGCCTCCGCTTTCCGAAAACCAGCGGCGCAGGTCGCTGAGGTAGCGCTGGCCGCGCCTGGAGGGCTGTGCCCATAAGCTGACGGTGCGCACCGCTTTGCCCTGGGCGTCCTCGATGTAGACGGCGACGTAGGGCCGCTCGTAGCGGGAGCCGCTGGGCGCGGCGAGTTCCAGATTGACGGCCAGTTCCATCGTGCCCGGCAATGCGGCGGTCTTGGCGGCGGCACTCCCCTGCGCCGAGGCGAGGCCCAGCCGTGAGAGAAAGAGGCTGGCGGCGGCAGCGGTGAACGCCTTCAGGAGCGAGCGACGACCAGTGCTATTCGGGCCAGTGCTATTCGGGCCGGTGCTGTTTGGGCCAGTGCCGTTCAGGTCGGTGGGGTCGGTCATGGGGTTCCTCCGGGGAATAACTGTGGGGGCGGCGGCTACAGACCAGTCGCTCAGGTGTCGGTGGCCTTAGTGTGGCCTTCATGTTGCTGCCAGAAGGTAGTTGTGGCTAACAAACGGCCCTCGCCGATCCGCACGCCCACACCCTCCAGGCCGCCCACCAGCGCCAGGCATTCGGAGACCTCCAGCACACACAGGGCGGTGGAGAGAGCGTCGGACTCGGCGCCACTTGGGGCGATGACCGAGACCGTGCGTTCGGCACTGGTCGGCTGCCCGGTGCGCGGGTCGAGCAGGTGGGCGCCCCGGTGCATCTGGCCGCTGGTGGTGACGGCCTGGTTGCTGAGGGTCACGAAGCCCACCGGAGGCCAGTTATCGGCCCACTGACCCGGAGCTTCGAGCCCCACGCTGACCTCACCCTGACCCAGATGCCGCACGTCCCCGCCGATGTTGAGCATCACCTGCCGCACACCGGGCACCTTCAGGGCCGCCTGCGCCGCCGCGTCGGTGATGAACCCCTTGGCGAGCGCGTTGAAATTCAGGCTCAGCGCCGTGTGCAGCGTGACCTGCCGTGCGCCTGTAGGGCCGCCTTCCAGGGTCCACAGCGGCTCTTTCATCTGCTCCAGCACGCCTTGCAGGGTGCCCGCGTCGGGTCTACCGCGCTGCCACAGCCGGGCCAGCGTATCGGCAGCCGGATGAAAGGCGCCGCCGGTCAGGGTCATGAAGTGCTCCGCGCGAGAGAGCAGCGCGGCGAAGTCGGCTGAAACAGTGGTCGGCAAACCCCGCCGCGCCTGCCAGCGGTTGAGTTCACTGCCCGGCAGGTAGCGGCTGAACACGCCCTCCAGCCGGTCCACTTCGGCCAGCAGCGCGGCCTCGGCGGCGCCGAGCTGGGCCTCGGTGTCGGCCACGATCTGGAGTTCCAGCGCCGTGCCCAGCACGCCTTCGAGGTGTCGCTGGCGCCTCACGGGACGGATTGCAAAGGGAGAAAAGAGGGGGGGCCACTTCATGACCTGCTCAGTGTCGCTCAGGTCTGTGAAGGTTTTTTGCAGCTTATGCGCAGTGTGTCAGTTATTCTAACACCCGTCTAACGCACCGGCTCGGCGCTCAGCATGGCGTTGAGCCGCACGAACGCCTGGGCGGTGACCTGCACGTCGCCGAAGCTGCGGTGACGGCCACCGCGCCCGAATTCCAGGTTCAGGCGCGTCGCCAGCACGTCCAGGTTGTGGGCACGCTCGCGGGGAAAGGCGCGGCGCGAGAGTTGCACGGTACACAGCTCGGCAGCCGGGCGCCACAGCAGGTTATGCCGCCGGGCGGCCACCCGCATGAAGCCGCCGTCGAAGCTGATGTTGTGGGCCACCACCGCTGCGCCCCCCACGAAATCGAGAAAGCGGGGCAGCACCTCGGCCATCGTCGGGGCGCGGGCCACCATGCTATCGCTGATGCCGTGGACCTGCGCCGCCCGCCAGGGAATCGGCATCACCGAGCCGTCGGGCCGCTGCGGGCGAACCAGCGACTCGAAGCGCTCGCGCTCGTAGATCTGGCCACCCCTGATTTTCAGCGCCCCGATTTCCACCACGGCGTCCTTTTCCGGACTGAGCCCGGTGGTTTCCAGATCGAAGACGACGTATTCGGCGTGTGGCTCGGAGCGGGACATGATCCCAGCCTAGCGCAGTCGAGCGGATAGCGCAGCAGTTCACACAGGCTGGACGAAGAAAAGACTGGCGCCGAGCAGAACAGTTGGCGGCTCGATACCTGAGCGCAGCGTCCTGACACGCCTGACGGTGCGCCGCCGAGACGCTTGTGCTTCCCTCGTTCACAGGGCCGGAACGTCATTCGCCTGCGCCCAGATCCCGCCCAGCAGCTTGTGGCCCTGCCCACGCCTGACCCGGCGCCCGCTAGACTGGCCCGCATGACACGTAACGACCCGTTTTCCACCCGTCCCGACCAGCCGCAGCCCGATCAGCCGCAAAGCGGGGCGCGGATGCTCGAACTGGTGTTTCCCAAAGACACCAATTACCACGGCACGGCCTTCGGGGGTTTCGTGCTGTCGCTGATGGACCGGGCCGCCTCGATTGCCGCCGTGCGCCACGCCAAAAATCATGTGGTGACCGCCCGCATGGACGCCGTGGACTTTCACCTGCCGGTGCGGGTCGGCGACGCGCTGGCGCTCGAAGCCCAGGTGATCCGGGTGGGCCGCACCTCCATGACCGTGCGGGTGGACGTGTTCCGCGAGACGCTGACCACCGGCGAGCAGCAACTGGCCACCAACGGCACCTTCGTCTTCGTGGCCGTCGGCCCGGACGGCGTGCCCGTGCCCGTGCCACCTTTGTCTGGGCCGCCGCTCCCCGACCCCGCCCACTGATGCCGCTGCTCGACCTGACGCTGGTGCGACACGCCACGACGGCCTGGAACACCGCCGGGCGCTGGCAAGGTCACAGCGACGTTCCGCTCTCGGCGCAGGGCGAGGCGCAGGGCCGGGCGCTGAGCAAACGGCTGCGCGGCCAGGAGTACGACGCCGCCTACAGCTCCGATCTGCTGCGGACCAGGCGCACCGCCGAGCTGGCGCTGGGGCAAGCGGTGAGCCCCGTACTGGACGCCAGACTGCGCGAACTCCACTTCGGCGCCTTCGAGGGCCGCGAGCTGGGGACCAACACGGCGCACCCCGGCTGGCCGACCTGGCGGGCCGATCCCTGGAACGAGGCCACACCCGGCGGCGAGAGTCTGGCGCAGGTAGCGGCGCGGCTGGGCGCCTGGGCCGGTGAGCTGCCAAACGGACGAATCATCGCCTTCAGTCACGGCCTGGCCATCCGGGCGCTGCTGCACCATCTGCTCGGCTGGCCGGTGCAGCAGCGCCCGGAGCATCCCTACCCGTTTCCCTTCCAGATCAAATTGGAACACACCAGCCTGACCCGCCTGCGCCGCACGCCGCACGGCTGGGAAGTACTGAGCCTGGGCGACTGTGCTCACCTGGAGAAGTGGGCGGGAGTGCTGGAACAAGAATCTGCTCCAGTTTGAGCCGCCGAGGCTCGTTAAAACGGCACGCCTCTCCCCATTATTGTCATCCGTAACTGTTGTCATCCGTAACGGAGTTCAAGATGACAGATTTCAGTGGTTTGTGGTGGACTTTTATGTCCACTTCGGGTCTTCTAAGCCAGTAAATCTCGGTTTCTATAAGCGATTGATCTCCAAAGAGAATAAGACCTTCACCCAAACACCAGACCGCCACAGTTCACGCCAGGCTGAGTTGACCTGTGCTGCCAAAGCGGGGCAGGCTCCAGCGGCGCACCGGCTGGACCGGGATGTTCTCCTGATCCGGCAGGCCCAGGCGGCGCAACTCCGCTTCGCTCAGCGGGCCGAATTCGCGCTCGAAGCGCCCTTTGAAGGCCAGGGCCAGGGCGGCGGTCCGGTGGCCCTGCCCGGCAGCCTGCATGGCCTCCTGAAGCTGGCAGCAGGCGTCCTGCGAGTAGGCGTCGAGTTCCTGGCGGCGGGTGGCCAGCGCCAGCGCCAGGGCGGCCTCTCCCCTGCCGAGCGCGTCGGTGGCCAGGCCCTCCAGGCGCAGGTCGAAGTCGGTGCACAACTCCTCGCCTCGCCGCGAAATATAGTCGTCCCAGGCGGCGTTGCCGCGCAGGTACAGCCCGGCCATGAACTCGCCGGGGCGGGCGTTCAGGGCACTCCGGACCTCCAGCGTTGCTACGTCGTGAACGTCGAGCCAGGCGCCGCTCAGGTCGAGCGAGAGCCCGCACCAACTGGTCTGAAGTCGCCAGGCATCGCCCTCCAGGGCCGTGCGCAGATGCAGCGCGGCGGTGCGCAGGGAGCCGCTGCCCACCGCGCCGGGCCACAGCAGCTCGCTGAGGTGGCCCTGCGCCTGGGGGCCTTCCAGCGCCAGGTACAGCAGCATGGCCAGCGCCTTGCGGGTCTTGAAATGCAGCTCCCGGCCCCCCAGCCGCACCGAGGGCGTGCCCATTACCCGGAGCTGAAGGGCGCCGTGCTGCGGCTCAGTGAGCGGTGCCTGGACGGTGCTGGTCTGGACGGTGCCATTCGGTACGGTGCTGGTCTGTACGGTGCTGGTCTGGACGCTGGTCATCTGCATTTCTCCCCCTACTCCGGCGCGAAAGCTCTCACGCCCTGCTCGGTGGCTCTGGTTACTGGAACTTCGGTTACCGGAACTCTGGTTACTTGCCTGAAACCAGTATCTTCACGGGGCGTAACAAAAGCGTGATGAGCAACTGATGATGACCTGTCACGCCTTGCTACTCTTGGGCATGACGCCCCACCTGTTCGACTCGCACCTGCACACGCCGCTGTGCAACCACGCCGTTGGCCATCCCCGCGAGTACGCCCAGGCCGCGCTGGACCGGGGCCTGGCGGGCGTGACCTTCACCGACCACATCCCCATGCCGGAGTGGTTCGACGCGCCCTGGCGGATGCGGCGAGACCAGCTCGGCGAGTACGTGCAGATGGTCCGCGAGGCGCAGCAGGAATTCGGGGGCCGCCTGGAGGTGCGCCTGGGCCTGGAGGCCGACTTTCATCCGGGCACCGAGCGCTACGTGGCTGAGATTCTGGCCGAGTATCCCTGGGACTACGTGATCGGCAGCGTGCATTACATAGGTGCCTGGGGCTTTGACAACCCGGAGTTTGTCAGCGAATACGAGCGGCGCGACCTGGGCGCCCTGTACCGGCACTACTACGCGCTGATCGAAGGCGCGGCCCGCAGCAACCTGTTTGACTCGATTGGGCACCTGGACCTGCCCAAGAAGTTCGGCCACCTCGACCAGGGCGGTATGAGCGCCCTGCACGCGCTGGACGTGATCGCCATGCAGGGCCTGAGCCTGGACTTCAACACCGCAGGCTGGCGCAAACCGGTGCGCGAGGCTTATCCGGCGCCCGATCTGGTCCGCGCCGCCGCCGCACGCGGCATTCCCTTCGTGCTGGGCAGCGACGCCCACGCCCCCGCCGAGGTGGGCTACCACTTCGCCGACGCCGTGAAGCAGATTCACGATGTGGGGGGAACGGTGGTGACGTATGCGGGGCGGGAGCGGGTTGGGGGGTAGCTTGTGGGAACGGCGGCTGGCTGGGCGGTTGGCGGTTGGGTTACGTTGGTGGGGCTTTGGCACTGAGCAGATGCGTCGGCTCCCCCACCCCCAGCGGCTTATCGTTACCCAGAAGTGGGATAGAGGCTGACAGAGACGTCAAGATCAAGCAGCCAGGCGGCCTGAGTGAGCCAGGCCCAACCGCGCCAGAGGGTCTGCCAACCAGGGTCGCCGTCACGGCGGCGACCA
>NZ_JANYGJ010000059.1 GCF_025362455.1 Deinococcus sp.
GGGCAAGGTGTTCGCACGCTCCAGCGACACGGTGAAACAGCAGATGTCGGAGTACCTGGCCTGGGAAGCCCAGAGGATTGTTGAGCAGAACCGGCGCAGTCCTCAAGCCGCCAGAAAGTCTGCGCTGGCCGTTCTGGAGCAGTTTGGACTCGATCAGGCCAAGCTAGAGAAGCTGGCCGCCGAATGAAAGCGCGGATGTCTTTCTGCCTTGGGCTGCTGGTGGTGCTGTCTGCTCCAGTCCGTGCCCAGGACGCCGAAACGCTCTCTAACAACTTTGTCAACATCTATACGGTGGTCAGCTACGTGGCGACGGTCAAGGGTTACTGCGATGGTGCCGTACCCGCCAGCAAGGCCAGCAACGCCGCTGCTCTCGATAGTTGGAAGAAGGCCAACAACACCAGTCAGTTTGAAAACATAACAGTCAAATTTATTCAGAAGTTTCCCGTGGTGTCAGACTCGCTCTCGGCGATTCGCTCCAAGATGCTCGTAAGGATCAAGCAGTCGGCGGCGGGCCGGGAAGCCGCCTTTTGCGCTCAGTTGCCAGGGCTGCTGAAAAACCCGGATACCCAGGTGGGCCAGAAATACAAAGCCGAAATTGCCCAGTTGGCTCAGGTGGTGAGCGGAACACCTACGGCCACAACGACGGCACAGAGCGGCAGCTCAAGCACCACTCCGCCTGCCGGATCGGCAACCGCCGTGAAGGGGGCAGAATTCAAGACCAAACCTGGCGCGGGGCTCAAGCTCAGCCAGATCGAGGGGCTGTACTACGTCCGCAAGCAGCAAATGAAGATGGACGGTTTTGGCAACAGCTATCTCAAAGTAGACGAAGACACCTACCTGGCCCTGCGTGACGGCAGCGTTTACTCCTACTACTGGGGCTTCCCACCTGAAGATTTCAATGCGGCGCTGTCCAAGCGCACAGAACCCAAGAAATGGAAGTCCCGCGCTGAGCTGGAACAGACACTTAAGGATGCTTGGAAAATCCTGCCCTTCAGCAAGGGCTTCACCCTTAACCGCTCGTACGGCTCTGACAGCAGCGGGAGTGGTGGAACGTATTCCGGAAGAAGTATCGGGTTCAAATCTGATGGCACCTTCAGTTATTTCGGCTACGCGGGGATTGCGGGCAAAACGGCTGGCGGCGGTGGCGATGTCGGCGTCACTGGCGGCGGCTCAAGCAGCACGGTCACCACCAACGGCGATGGGTCGGGCTATGCAGCAACCACTCCCAGCACCAGCGAAAGTACCGGCAAGTACAACATCGAGGGCTATGCTCTCACCATAAAATTCGCTGATGGAACGGTCTCAAGATTCGTGTTTGGCGTGTCCGAAGTTTGCAGTAAAACCAAACTACGCGATGTGTTCTTCAAGGGCACCTATTGGTGGGGCGGCGGCGAATGTTGAAGGTGTGCCTGACTCGGAAGTGGATGACGACAGCGAAGTTGATGACGAGAGCAAGGAGAACCCCCATGAAGTTACGGACGACCCTACTCTTTTTCTTGGGTTTGATCGTGGGAGCTTCGAGCCTGGCCCGCGCCCAGGACAGTGAACAGTTATCCAGCGACTTCGTGAAGGTCTACACGGTGGTGAGTTACGTCGCTACCGTCAAGGGGTTTTGCGACGGTGCCGTACCCGCCAGCAAGGCCGCCAATACCGCCGCCCTGGGCGCCTGGAAAACGGCCAACAACATGGCCCAGATCGAAAGCCTGACGGTCACATTTACCCGGAAGCTGCCGTCGGTGTCAGACTCGCTCTCGGCGATTCGGTCCAAAATGCTCGTAAAGGTCAAGCAGTCGGCGGCAGGAAAAGAAGCCAACTATTGCGGCCAGTTGCCTGGACTGCTTAAAGACCCGGCAACCCAGGTGGGCCAGAAGTACAAAGCTGAAATTGCCCAGTTGGCTCAGACCATGAGTGGAACACCTGCGGCCACAACGATGCCGCCACAGAGCGGCAGTTCAACCGCTGCGGGCACGCTCAAGCTGGAGAGCGGCCACTACGACTGCACCAAATACGTGGTGCGGACGGCCAGTGGGGAAGCGTTCGCCCTCAAATACGACTCGGTGCCCAAGAACAGTGCCGCGCCCTGGGGCACCTTCGATCTGTTTGCCAACGGTGAGTATTCGTATGAAAGCAAAACCAGCATCGAATTGCCCTCCTCACCGCTCGACTGGCCGAAGACGATGGGCCGCTACGTCACTTACTTCAATAACGAGGCCAACGTCAATCAGATCGACTGGAAAACGGGCGGTTACGGCGACTACAATGGCCGTTTCGAGCGAAGCTACACCACCTCTGACGACAAGCCCAACTACTACAAAACCGGCAAGGATGGTCGCCTGGTCGTCATTCTGGATACACAGGGCCGGGGCGACTGGATCAACACCGTCGAATGCCACCGTAAAGGTTCCACTGTTCGCAAATCGCCCACCCAGATGATGCAGGCCGCCGAGACCGCCGAAACGTATCTGCAACCCGCCCGCGTCAGGGCTGCGCCGCCGCCGGGCGGCTCCGGGGGGCTTCAGGGCGTCTATCTGGGTGAGCGGCCCCTGTACCTGAGCAAGTCCGGTTACTCTTCATACGACTGGCGCTGGGGTTTTGACCGGCTCGACTGCACCCGCGCCCTGATTCCCGGTGCGCCGCTCAAAAAATGCGGCAGCTATCAGGTCAAA
>NZ_JANYGJ010000061.1 GCF_025362455.1 Deinococcus sp.
GCCTTCGCGGCGCAGAGCCTGGCGGTCATCCGCACGCTGGGGCTCAACGAGGACATCACCAACGTCAACGGCGGGGCCATCGCGCTGGGGCATCCGCTGGGCTGTTCGGGGGCCAAGCTGACCACCACGGCCATTCACGAGTTGCGGCGCCGGGGCGGCGGCAAGGCGCTGATCACCATGTGCATCGGCGGCGGCATGGGCGCAGCGGGAATTATCGAAGTGTATCCGCCGGAGCAGGCTGCGGACTGAGCATTGGGTTTGGGGGAGAGGGCACGCCAGATGAAGTGCCCTCTCCTTCATTTTTGATCAGTTCAGACCGGGCGGCGGCGGATCGACGCAGAGCATGTAGCCGTCGTCTTGCAGGTGGCAGCCCGGCTGGAGAACCGACGGTGCGGGTTGCGTTCCACAGGCGCTGAGCAGGAGGGCAGCGGCGAGAAACAGGGCGGCTCTCGTCCTCTTCGTAAGTACATGTTAGCCCGGCAATACCTCAACACCAGCTTTTCCCCTCTACGGCTGCGTGCTCACCTGCTGCATGGTTACGCGCAGAAGCTGGCCGATCTGGTTGCCGGTGCCAACCAGCGTGCCGGGTCCGTCGAAGGTGCCGTTCGTCAGCGTGTTGTCGGCGTCCTGGGCAGCGATGTAGCCAGTCAGCGAATCGCCCACGCCCAGCAGGACTTGCAGGTTGCCCGCCGCCGCGATAGGACCGAGCACCGCCCGGCCCGACTGCCCGCCAGCGGCGCTGTAGCGGCCCAGCGCGGCGGTGCGCCCGCTCTCGGCAACCTCGCTGTCGAAGGTGATGGTGCCGCTGTCCACGGCGCTGCCGCTGATGGCGTCGGTGGCCGTCCAGGTCCACTTGCCCTGATACAGCGTACTGATGCTGGCCGTGACGGTGGTATCGGCGCTGGCGACGTTGCCCGCCGCGTCATAGGCTTTGGCGGTGAAGGTCAGCGGGCCATTGTCCAGGCGGCTTAGCCCAGTCACGCTGGCCCGGTAGGGCGCGGTGGTGGCGGTGGAGATCAGCGCCCCTCCCCGGTAGAACTCCACGCGGGCCACACCGGTGTCGTCAGCGGCGGTGGCCTCCAGCACCAGCGGCTGCGCGGTGGTGAGCGGCGAGGGCGTGGCCTTGAGGCTGACGGTGGGCGCGGTCTTGTCGGTGCTGACGCTCGTGCCAGTGCCTGTTCCCGTGCTGGGCGCGGTGGTGTCCGGCGGGGCGGTGGTGCCGGTTTCGGACGAACAGGCGCTCAGCAAAGCCGCTGTGATGACCAGGAGCAGGGCAGATTTCATACCGACGTTGTAGCGGCTAAACGTGAGAAGTTCGCATTATGGCCGAGCGTTCGAGATGGCCGGACGCGGACCCGCCTGATCTTCATCCAACCTTCAGGCCCACCACTCCGCCTCACCCAGCCCTGACTCGCGGCCCGCTATAACGGCAGGATGAACTTCAAATCGACGTTGATGTTGACCCTGGCCCTGGGCGGAGTGGCAAGCGCACAGACCGCACCGAGCCCCAGCGCGCCCACCGTCACCGCCGCGCCCACCGTCAGCCTGCGGGTTCTGGAAACCACCGACCTGCACACCGCCGCGCTCGGCTACGACTACTACCAGGACAAGCCCACCGGGGAATTCGGCTTCGAGTACACCGCGACGCTGATCCAGGCCGCCAAAAAAGAGCAGCGCAACACTTTGCTGTACGACAACGGCGATCTGATTCAGGGCAACCCGCTGGGCGACTACGTGGCCCGCGTGAGGCCCCTCTCTCCCGGCCAGCTCCACCCGATGCACGCCGCCATGAAGCTGCTACGCTACGACGCGGGCAACCTCGGCAACCACGAGTTCAACTACGGCCTGCCGTTTCTCCAGCAGGTCATGGCCGCCGCGCCGATGCCGATGGTGAACGCCAACGTCTACTTTGATGACGGCGACACAGACCCAGGCAATGACAAGAACGCCTTCACGCCGTACCTGATTCAGCGCCGCATCATGACCGACAGCGCCGGGCGCCCGCAGGTGCTCAACGTGGGTGTGATCGGCTTTTTGCCGCCGCAGATCATGCAGTGGGACAAAGCCAATTTGCAGGGCAAAGTCACGACCCGCGACATCGTAGAGACGGCCAGGAAGTTCGTGCCGCAGATGAAGGCCCAGGGCGCCGACATCATCGTGGCGATTGCCCACAGTGGCCTGGCCGCCGATTACCAGCCGGGCCAGGAGAACGCCGCCACCGAGCTGACCAAGGTGCCGGGCATCGACGTGGTGCTGTCGGGCCACAGCCACCAGGAATTTCCGGGGCCAATCTACACGAGCATTCCCGGCGCCGACATCACCAGGGGCACCATCAACGGCAAGGCGGTGGTCATGGCCGGATTCTGGGGCAACAACCTGGGCATCGTGGACCTGAAACTGCAAAAAGACGGCCAGGTCTGGAAGATCGTGGACTCGTCTTCGATGCTGCGCCCGATCTGGGACAAGGCGGCGAAAAAGAGCTTAGTGACACCCGATCCGCGCATCGCCGCCGCCGTCAAAACGGCTCACGCGGGCACGCTGGCCTACGTGCGCGGCAAGGTCGCCGACCTCTCGGCCCCGATCAACTCCTACTGGGCGCTGACCCAGGACGATCCCAGCGTGCAGCTCGTGAGTAACGCCCAGATCGCCTATGTGAAGGCGGCGCTCTCAGGCGGGCAGTACGCCAGCCTCCCGGTCCTGTCGGCAGCCGCGCCCTTCAAGGCGGGTGGACGCGCCGGGGCCAGCTCCTACACC
>NZ_JANYGJ010000084.1 GCF_025362455.1 Deinococcus sp.
GCGCCCGTCACGTCGCCGCGTGGCGCCAGGATCACCGTGTCCGGATCGCGTTCCAGCCCGCCGGACGGCTCCAGCAGCAGCGCCGGGTCGCCGCCCAGCTCGGCTTTCACGCCCAACGCCGCCAGCGTCTCCAGACTGCGCCGGTCACGGACGATGCAGCGCACGCCGCGCAGGCCCCGCGCCACTTTGGCGCCCCCATGCTCACTCAGCGGCCCGACGCTCTGGTTGAACACCACCGCCCGTTTGCCCAATGTCCGGGCCAGCCGGATGACGCCCAGGTAGTAGCTCAGCGTCCGGGCACTGGTTTTGTCTTGCAGCAAGCCTCCGCCGCCGGAGAGCAGCACGCCCGCGCCGCCCACCGCCCGCAGCAGCGGCAAGGGACTCGTCCGCGCCTCGCTGCGGCAGCCGTACAGCCGGGCGGTCTGGGCCGGGGTCTGCGATAGGAGCAGCGGCGAGTGCCCGCGCCGGATCAGCTCGCGGGAAATGGCCAGGGCAATCGCCTCGTCGCCGGTATTGCCGAAGCCGTAATAGCCGCTGACGGTCACGTTCATCAGTCCGAGCTGACTTTGTTGGCATTGGCGGTGGTATCACTGACCGGACGCAGGCTGCCTGCGCTCGCCTGGAGCCGCGCCGAGGCGTTCCAGCCGCCGTAGTTGTTCCAGACCCTGATGACGAGGCGCACCAGCCAGATGGCGACCAGCCCGATGGCCAATCCGAAAGCCAGGCCGTAGAAGGCCCGCTGGGCGCTGATGAGCAGCGGCGTGTGAAAGTGCGAGAAGGTGTTGAGGATGCTGGCCTGGCCTTCCAGACCGCCCAGGAGTGCCAGCATGGTGAAGTAACCGGGCAAGGTGCCCGACAGGCCCAGCAGCAGCAGCGGGTGGCCGAAGACCTCCTTGAAACGCGGGCGGATAATGGCGTCTTGCAGGTCCTGGCGAATCTTGGCCTCGGTGCCGCTGACCCCCACCGACGAGGTATTGCCCCGGCGCAGCACCGCCACCGAGAAGGCGCCCAGGGCCAGGCCCATCATGATGACGTCGCCCAGTTTCAATCGCACGGCGAACAGCTCGGCCACCGTCTGGCGGATGTCTCGCCTCGGCAAGAAGCTCAGCAGCACCAGCCCGATGGGCACAATGAGCGTCAGGCCCACGCCGCTGAAGGGGTCCAGGCCCAGCATGCTGCCCTTGTCGGTGCCCAGTGCGCTGACGAACAGCACGCCCAGAATGCTGAAACCGGTGGCGACGAACCAGTCGCTGACCTGCGTGCGCCGCAAAGTTAGCCCCAGTGCCGGAAAACTGATGGCCGCGACCAGGGCCAGCGCCGGGAACGGCTGGCCGCCGTTGAGCCCCAGGGCGCCCAAGAGCGCCGCGCCCGCCACGATCAGCCCCAGGCGCGGCAGCGGGTAGCTCAGGCCAATGAGCAGCAGCGCCGCCAGCGGGCCGAGCATGCTCAGCCACCGCAGGGCGCCGCTGGGCTCGTAGTTGCGAATCACCGGCTGGGTCACCGTGATATTGCTGCGCCGGAGCTGGTGGCTGAGCAGCTTCAGGAAATTCTGCGTCTCGCCGATGGTTTTAAAGGGCCGCAGGTACAGCACGCGCTGGGTGCGCTCGCGGGCGGCCAGGGCGAACTTGCTGGCCACCTCGTCAGGCGTCAGGCTGTTTTGCCAGCTCGGACTGAGGCTGAACATGCGGGCGGCGGTGCGGCCCTCGATCAGCGTGTCGAGGTCTTTTTGCACGCTGTTTTCGATGATGGTCGGCACCCGCTTGCCCAGCGCCGCCTTGATCTGTGAGAGCAACGCCGGGTTGCGGGCACCGATCACCTCCGCGCCGTTAAACGAGATGAACGGCACGTCCGGCCAGTCGGCGCCCTGGTTGAGCACCCGGTAATCGCCGTAGGGCCGGTAAGCCACCACCAGTTTTTTGGACTTGAGGCTATCGATCTGGGCCGTGTTGGGGCCAGCCGGGAGGTAGCGCGGGTCCACCGACCAGCCGACCCACTGCTGCCCGGCGATCTGCACCAGTTTGGTCGGCAGCGCCTGGGTCAGCGGCTGGCCGCCCCTCAGCAGCGGGGTGCCCGCCGCGTCGGTGACGGGGTTGCCGTAGCGCCCCAGCAGCTTTTCCACCGCGCCGGGCCTGATCGAGCGCATGTACGACCATTCGGGATTGAGCCCGGCCACGCCGGGGTTGCGGGCGATCAGGTCGTTGCCGCTCAGGAAGTAGGCGTCGCCGCGCTGCACCAGTGAGCCCACCGTATCCTCGTAGACCGCCACGCCGTTGATGCCAGCCCGCTGATTGCCGCCTTGGTCGTCGGTCAGGTTCTGGTACTTGCTCAGCAGCGCGGCGGGGCTCAGGCCGTTTTCCTTGGCCTGCTGCGAGAGCGCCGGGTAATCCATCATCAGCGTGACGGTCTTTTCGCTGTTTTCAAACCTCACCCGGCCTGCCGCCAGCAGTCCGGCGGGAATCAGGCTCAGGGCGACGAGCCCCAGCAGCAGCGGTTGCAGGCGTGAGCGGGTCGGCGCGGGCAGCGCGTTCAGGGGCGAGTCGGGCGCAGGTTTAAACAGCTTGGTCATCGGTATCCTTGAAAGCGCGGTGAAGCGTGAGCAGCGCGGGAGCGGCGGGGGCCTTGGCCGAACACCGGAGAGCGTATACACACCTGAGTAACAGGCGTAACCGACTCACGGTACACACCCATTCTACGGATGAAGCCAAACCCAAGTTTAGACCTTGGGTGAGGAAAACGGATCAGAGGTGAGTGGTACTCCCAGGCCGGGGTCGGCTCAGGGCAGCGTGGCGCGGATACGGGCGGCCAGCATGTCCAGCGCCGGTTCGTTCAGGCCGCCGTGCTGGATAATCACGTCGGCGTAGCGCTTGGTCGGCTCGACAAAACTCAGGTGCATCGGGCGCACGGTGCCCAGATACTGCCGGATCACGCTGGCCTGGCTGCGGCCCCGCTCCTGGGTGTCGCGCTCCAGGTGGCGGATAAAGCGCACGTCGGCGTCGGCGTCCACAAAGACCTTGAGGTGCATCCGGTCTCTGAGCGCCTGGTCATACAAGGCAAAGAATCCCTCCAGCACCACCACCGGGGCCGCCTCTATCCGTTCGGTCCGCCCGGAGCGGGTGTCGAGCGCAAAATCGTAGACCGGCATCTCGATGGCCTGGCCTGAGAGCAGCCTGCCCAGGTGTGCGCCCATCAGCGCCCAGTCGAAGGCGGCGGGGTGGTCGTAGTTGGTGGCCCGGCGCTCGGCGGCGCTGAGGCTGGATTGGTCGCGGTAGTAGTTGTCCTGGCCCAGCACCGCCACGCCCACGCCGCCCAGCGTCTCGGTGACGCGCCGGGTCACGGTGGTCTTGCCGCTGCCTGAACCGCCCGCCACGCCAATGACGAAGGGCGTCTGGGCAGTCATGGCAGGCCCGCGCCCAGGTACACTGCGCCCAGGTACACTGCGCCCAGGTACGGCCCGCTCATCCGTGTCCCAGCGAGCCGATTAGCTCGATGCGGCGCTCGGCCAGGCGGCGGGCGACCAGATGCGGCGGCTTGTGGTGCTGCTCGGCCAGCGCACTGATGCGGGCCACCACCTCGTGAATCTGCTCTCCGGCCTGCTCGGCGCTGAGCTGCCGGGCACTGGCCAGCAGTCCGGCGCCGTTGATGGCGAAATCGGGAATGTAGGTGATTCCGGCCTCGCGCACCAGTTCCTGTGCCCGGCGCGAGAGCGGGTGGTGCTCGGAACCGGCGATCAGGCGGCACTGGAGTCTGGGAATGTTGCGGCTGCGCAGGCTGGCGCCCGACGTACAGGGCGCCATGACGTCGCAGGGAACGTCGAGCACTTCCTCGGTGCCCAGCACCTGCACGCCTGCGCCGAGCTGATCGCGCAGCGCCTGGGCCTTGCGCGGATGCGTGTCGGCCAGGTTCAGCCGGGCGCCTTCGCGGTGCAGGTGCCCGGCCAGCAGCGTGCCCACCGTGCCCACGCCCAGAATGCTGATCCGCACGCCGCGCAGGCTTTCATTGCCCAGGGTGTGCCGCGCCGCCGCCTTGATGCCCCGGTAGACCCCGTAGGCGGTGGCCGCCGCCGTGTCGGTCGGCATACCCAGCGTGTGGTGCGTCTCCTGGGCGGCGTAGGCGATGTCCTGGCCGGATACGCGGGCGTCCTCGGTCAGCAGCACCCGGCTGCCCAGCGAGCTGACCTTGCGCCCCAGCGACCGGAACAGCGCCTCGCGCACGTGGCCCTGGGCGTCGCCGCCCTCCTCGGCGTCGAGCTGGGCCGGGCGCAGCAGCAAGCAGGCCGCCCCGCCGTGATTGAGCCCGTAGAGTGCGGCCTTGAGGGTCATGGCCTCGCTGAGTTCCAGGGCGCTGCGCAGCGCCAGCGGCTCGTCGAGCGTCACCAGGCGGCAGCCCGCGATGGCTGGCCCCAGAACGGTCGAATGCACCGCCAGAATGGCCCGCAGGCCGCTGGGCGCGTGGGTCAGCAGCGTGAGCTGTTCGTGTCCCCGCGCCGCCATCTCGTCGAACATCAGCATCTGGCCACCGTGCGTCCAGCCTAGAGCATTTGCCCGCTCAGGGGCACGCTCGCCGTTGCCGAACTCTGAGCTGGTCCGAACCTGAGCCGCCGGGTGGCTGCATTCGACTTGCCGGGTACCTGTGTTCCAGGCTGCTCTGTCGCCGCTGAGCCGGGCCGGGGCGGCGAGGTGAGATTTGTAAGACATGACGCCCTAAAGTAAGCAGCAATGTTCACCCCGTCTGGCTAGCTCTAAACACGGTTGGGTGCTGCGGGCTCGTGAACGCCGGTACTCAGAAGAAAAATTCGCGCTGGTCACGTCACCACAGGACTGTCCTGAAATTACCAAGAAGTGAGGAGACACATGGAGACAATTGCGCCCCTGGCGAAAGTTCTGGCTGAGGCAAACGGTATCGAGTGGCGGACGCTGCACGGCACCGGCGACGCGGGCCTGATTACCGAGCAGGACATTCTGGGTTACCTGGCCCGCGTCATGAGCGGAGAGGAAGACGCCCCGCTGACCCCGGTGGACCCTGAGCCCTCTCCCGCCGAGCTGGCCGCCTACTCCTCGCCGGAGATGCTCAGCCGCGCCGGAGTCGAGGCCGACCTGACCGACTTCATGAAGCTCCACGCCGCCCAGGTGGCTGCCGCGCCGCCGCCCTCGGAGACGGCTGACTTCGAGCTGGATGATGAGATCGAGCCCGCCAAGATCGAGCCTGCCAAGATCGAGCCGGTTGCCGCCGAGGCCGACCACGACGCCGTGCCGCTGGCCGCCGAATATGTCGAAACCGGGCCGGTTCATACCGAGCCGGTCGTCCACGAGCCGGTCCATATCGAGCCCGCTCACACCGAGCCTACTTACACCGAACCCACCTACACCGAACCCGCCGCTGCGCAGGCCCCGGTGCCCACGCCGGAGCCCATCACGCCGCCCCCGCCGTTTACCATGCCCCCCGCCGCCGTGCCCGCCGCTGCTGCTGCCGGTGGTGGCCTGCTGGGCGGCCTGCTGAGCAGCCTCTACCGCAACAAGGGCGACAAGAGCGCCGACAAAGCTGCGGCTGACAGGGTTGCTGCCGACAAAGTTGCCGCTGATAAGTTGGCCGCCGACAAGTTGGCCGCCGACAAGGCTGCCGCCGATCACGCCGCCGAAGTTGCCGCTGCCGAGCACGCTGCTGTTGATAAGGTTGCCGCTGAACACGCTGCTGCTGAGAAGGCCGCTGCCGAACACGCTGCCACTGAACACGCCGCCGCCGAGGCCCAGATCGCTGCCGACAAGGCCGCCGCCGAGCATGAGGCCGCCCAGCGTGCCGCCGCCGAGGCCGAGCGCATGGCCGCCGGGAAAGCCGTGGCCGACCAGGCCGTCGTCACCCACGCCGAGCCGGTTCCGGTGCTGCCTGTCCCGGTGCTGGGCGAGGTGACGGTGCCCGAAGTGCATGCTCCGGCTGCCGCCGCCGCCATGCCCGCCGCCGCTGCCTGGTCCGGCACCTACCTGCGCCGCGATGTGGACCTGGTGGCCATGCAAGACGCCCAGAGCCAGCTCGCCGACGTGCTGGGCGAGTCCGTGCCCGCCGCACTCCTGGTGGCCCGCGCCGCCCAGCGTCACCTCGGCTTGCTGAAGCTGTCCGGTGTGGCCGTCGCCAACGCCCAGGGTCAGGCCCTGTCTACCGAACTCGGCGGCGAGCTGCGCAGCGCCGTCAAGGCTCTGCACGGCGCACAGACCGGCTCTGCTCAATCAAATGGGGCCGACCTGCTCATTCTCGACGCCGGGGCGCTGGACCTCGACGACCTGCACTACCCGCACGCCGTCACCCTCTCGCTGGGGCGCGTCAGCAATGGCAGGGCCGCCCTGAGCCTGAACGGCGACGTGGACGCCGCGCAGGGTGCCCGCTTCCTGGCCGAAGTCGCCGCGCTGCTGGCCACGCCGGTCAAGCTGCTGGTCTGAAGTCAAGCGGTCCGAACAAGATCATCTGAGCTGGAGTGGGACTGGAGCTTGTCCACTCCGGCGCCCCACCTGGGGTTCACAATCGGTTAAATTGAAGCACGGTGCTGGTCGCCGTGCTTTTTTTTGACGTGTTGTCTAAAGGCACGGCGCCGCGAGCGTGGTCACTGCTGGAGTTGACCACAAGAACTTTCGGCTCAAGGCTGGAGTTCAGAGTTTTTATGTTCAAAAGGAGTTATGAATGCCTGGAATTGCAATTATCGGTGCGCAGTGGGGAGACGAGGGTAAGGGCAAGATCACGGACTTTCTGGCGCCCAAGGCCGACTTCGTGGTGCGCTATCAGGGCGGCGCCAACGCCGGGCATACGGTGACGGCGGCGGGCCGGACCTTCAAGCTCAACCTGCTGCCCAGCGGCGTGCTGCACGAGGAGACCGTCAGCGTGCTGGGCGACGGTATGGTCATCGACCCCGAAAAGTTTCTGGCCGAGCGCCAGAACCTGCTCGACGCCGGGCTCAGCCCTGAGCTGCGGATCTCGGACCGGGCGCACCTGGTCTTGCCGCACCACAAATACGTGGACGGACGCCAGGATTTCGTGGGCACCACCGGGCGCGGCATCGGCCCGGCCTACGCGGACCGGGCGCGGCGGGTGGGCATCCGCTTCGGCGACCTGGCCGACCTGAGCGTGCTGCGCGAGCGCGTGGAGCGGCTGCTGGAAGCCAAACCCAACAGCACGGCGAATGCTGGCTGGGCCACGGTGGCCGACGCCCTGGGGTACCTGTTGCCCATCCGCGACGCCCTCCTTCCGTTCGTCCATGACACCGGCTCGCAGCTCCGCGCCGCCCTGCGTGACGGCCAGAACGTGCTGTTCGAGGGCGCCCAGGCCACCTTGCTGGACCTGAATTACGGCACCTATCCCTTTGTCACCAGCAGCCATCCCAGCGTGGGCGGCGTCATCGTGGGCGCCGGAGTCAGCCACAAGGCCATCAGCAAGGTCTACGGCGTCGCCAAGGCCTTCAACACGCGGGTGGGCAACGGCCCCTTCGCCACCGAGCTGTTCGGCGAGATGGAACACCGCCTGCGCGGCGACGGTTCGCAGCCCTGGGACGAGTTCGGCACCACCACCGGACGCGCTCGCCGGGTCGGCTGGCTGGACCTGACCCTGCTGCGCTACGCCGTGGAGGTCAACGGCCTCGACGGGCTGGTCATCAATAAAATGGACGTGCTGGCGGGCATTCCGGTGCTGAAAGTCGCCACCGATTTGGACGCGGCGGGAGTACCCATCTACCGCGAGATGCCCGGCTGGGCCACCACCGACGGCGCCGAGGACCGCGCCAGCCTGCCCAGAGAGGCCCAGGCGTACCTCGATCTGATCGAGGAGAGCGTGAACTGCCCGGTGGTCATCTTCTCGGCAGGCCCGGCCCGCGAGCAGACCTACGGCTCGGTGAGCTGGGAATAGCGGCGGCTTGCCGGAAGGGGAGGACGGCGCAGGCAAGACGGCGCAGAGAAAACGGCGCAGGGAAAACGGCGCAGGGAAGTGGTCGTGCTGAGCTTGCCTGGGCATCCCCCGACTGCCTGGCGGACTTCTGTGGCAAGCGCTTCGGGCCATTCACGGGTGATCCTGACGGCCACGCGAGACCCTGGACCATCATCCACCCGACCAACCTCAACGTTCGTCCTGCCCTGTTCCCGTTGCCCGGCCCCCGTTGCCCAGCCCCGTTGCCCGGCCCCGTTACCCAGCCCCCAGTGTCTGATGGAGTCATCAGAATGACTTTGCCGGACCATCAACGGCCCTTCATAGTCTTAATAATCGCTACAGTTGGAGATCTGTATCCGGGTCTACACTAACCGGATTCAAAGAGGCCGTAACCTGCGCCGCTACAGGTGGGCGGCCCGCAAAGGACGTGCGTTTTGACCATTCATCCCGTAATCAGTGCCGCTGACGAAAAGCAGGAAGTGCCGGGCCTGGCCGACCTGACCCACGGCTGGCTCAGCGCCATCGGTGAAGACCCGGAGCGCGAGGGCCTGCTCAAGACGCCGCACCGGGTCGCCAAAGCCTGGGGCTTCATGACGGCGGGCTATTCCAAGACCTTGGAGGACGCCACCGGAGACGCCGTGTTCGCGGCGGAGGGCTCGGAGATGGTGATCGTCAAGGACATCGAGTTCTATTCGATGTGCGAGCACCACATGCTGCCGTTTTATGGCCGCGCCCACATCGCCTACATCCCCGACGGCAAGATTCTGGGCCTGAGCAAGTTCGCCCGGATCGTGGATCTGTATTCACGCCGCCTCCAGGTGCAGGAGCGCATCACCGCCCAGATCGCCGACGCGGTGGAGGAATTGCTGGCCCCGCGCGGCGTGGCGGTGGTCATGGAGGGCGTGCATCTGTGCATGGCCATGCGCGGCGTGCAAAAGCAAAACTCCAGCACCGCGACCTCGGCCATGCGCGGCCAGTTCAAGCACGACCAGCGCACCCGCGCCGAGTTCATGAGCGCCGTGCAGCAGACGCTGCGCAGCCGGTAAGGTAAGTAGCCGGTAAGTGGCAGCTCCGACCGGCGCCTTGGCTTCCGGCTGGGGCGCTTGCCATAGGCGTATCTGATTAGCGATGCAGGTCCATCAGGGTTTGCACGGGGTCGTGGCCGCGCAGACGGGCGGTTTCGACGACGCTCTTGATCTGGGTGTAGCTGTTGGCACCCCGCGCGTTTTTGCTGCACTGGGACACTTTACGGGT
>NZ_JANYGJ010000087.1 GCF_025362455.1 Deinococcus sp.
CTGACCAGCGCCGAGGGCCAGGACCTGAGCATCACGGCGGACGGCGGCGCCAAGATCGACGACGCCATGATTACCGCCACCGACATCAAGGCCAGCAACGGCGTGATTCACGTGATCGACAGCGTGCTGATCCCCGGCGACGTGACTCTGCCGGAGCCGGACGCCATGACGCAGGAAGCTGCCCCTGCCGACGCCACCACCGCCACCGTCACCACCGACTCGACGGGCGCGGTCACCGGCACCACCGCCGCCGCCACCCAGACCATCACCCAGATCGCCTCGGCGGACCCCCAGTTCAGCACCCTGGTCTCGCTGCTGGTCAAGGCGGGCCTGGCCGAGACGCTGAGCGGCGGCACCTTCACGGTGTTCGCGCCCACCAACGCCGCCTTCGCCAAGCTCAGCAAGGAAACCCTGGACAGCATTTCGGGCAACCCAGACAAGCTGCGCGAGGTGCTGACCTACCACGTCGTCGCGGGTAACGTCGCTATTTCGGCGGCGGCGACGTCCAGCAACCTCAACACCCTGACCACCGACAAGCTGCCCTTGCAGGTCCGCAATGAGGGCGGCACCTACAAGATCGGCGAGGCCAGCGTCATCAAGGCCGACATCGCCGCCACCAACGGCGTCGTTCACGTGATCGACAGCGTGCTGATTCCGCCCAACCTGAAGTAAGGTTTCAGCTTATCGACGTGCAGCGGCCACTCCAGTTGGGGTGGCCGCCGTTTTGCCTGGCGCTAGAGCAGATGTCATAAAAAGACCTTTTTTATGACCGAGCGGAGCGAGTAGTTTTAACTGAGCAAGGCGCAGAATGGAGGCGCGCTAAGGCTGTTTTCCCCGCGCCTCCATTCTGCGTCCTGCTCTAATCCTGACTGTGGCGCCGCCAGGAGTCCCAGGCGGTGCAGGCCGCCCACAGGCAGGCGGCGAGGGCGACGCACAGCACCATCACGCCGGGCGGCAGTCTGATTGCCAGCAGCAGCGGGGCGCTCACGGCGACCAGGCCGATCAGCCGGGGCAGACGCTTGCGCAGGCTGATCCGGACGCAGTGGCGCAGGTACACCGTTCGGCTCGCCGTCACCTTGCGGTGGTCGAGTCTGTCGTCGAGCACGGCAGCCACCTCCCAGATATGGACAACACAGATATGGACAACACAGAAGTGGGAAACACAGAAGTGGGAAACACAGACATGCAGAACACTGGCGTTAGGGGCGTGAGCTGGCACATCGGTCAGGATGGTAGAGGCGGGCGGTCAGGGCGTTGTGGCCTGGGTTGCCTGGCTTACGGGTTGCGTGGCTTACGGACTGGCTGGCTTATGAATGGGCTGGCTTGTGAATGGTCTGGCTTCCACCCGGCGCTCAGGGCAGTTGACCGGCCACCTTGTCGAACATGTAGTTGAAGGTCTCGTCCTTGTGGCTGTAAGCCTCGAACAGATTGAACTTCTGGCTGACGGTCAGGTCCGGCTGGCCCGCCGCCTTGAGGGTCCACTGGGCGCCCACGCTGGCCCAGGGCACCAGGGCGCCGGGCGCTAGAAGCACCGGAATGAGTTTGATGGCGCCCGGCGTATTGGCGTCGCCGGTGATCTGGGCGCCCGGATAGCGGCGCTTCAGGGCATTGACCGAATCGTGGGCGATGGCGGCCACCATAGCGACCTGCTGGTCTTTGGAAATCAGGTTGACGTTGCCCTGAATGACGCCGGGCATCACCACGAACACGGCGTTCTGGAGGCGAGCGCGGTTCAGTGCGGTGGCAGCCGCGTCGGTGCCCTGGGCCAGCACGTTCTGGGCCAGCACGTTCTGGGCCAGCAGAGGGGCCGCGCCCAGGCTGGCGGCGATCAGTAAGACAGGAAGGCGGTTGATCATACCTCACTGTGCCCCAAGATGCCTGACGGAAGATGACCCAGGCGTGAGCGAGCCGCAGAGGGTATTCATACTCACGATTCGTTCATGCGGGGCCGCGTTCCGCACCTTATTCAATGCCAACTGGCCCCGCCCGGTAGCATGAGTCCATGAACGAGCTGCTGAGCACCCTGCGCCGCCTGCGTGCCCCCGACGGTTGCCCCTGGGATAAAGTCCAGACCCACGCCTCGCTGCGCCCCTACCTGCTCGAAGAGGCCGCCGAGGCCGCCGACGCCATCTCGGCGGGCGACCTGAGCGAGCTGTGCGGCGAACTGGGCGACGTGCTGTTTCAGGTGGCGTTTCACAGCGTCATCGCCGAGGAGGCCGGGGAATTCGGCTACGCGGATGTCGAGCGGGGCGTGGTCGAGAAGCTGATCCGGCGCCACCCGCACGTGTTCGGGGACACCCAGGTGTCGGGTGTGAATGAAGTTCTGAGCAACTGGCAGAGCATCAAGGCGGCGGAGCGTGGCGGGCGCCCCCGCAGCGCCGCCGAGCAGGTGCCGCGTGCCCTGGGCGCCCTGGCGCGGGAAGGCCAGGCGCAATCATTACTGGAGCGCACACGGCTGGAGCGCCCAACCCAGACCCCGCCCGACCAGACTCAGCCAGCCCCCCTCCAGCCGGTCACCGAGGCCGAGATCGCCCGGCAACTGGCCGCTGTGGTCGCCCTGGCCCGCCAGCACGGCATCGACGCCGAGGTGGCCCTGCGAGCCCACACCGACGCCACCTTGCGGCAACTGGACGCTGCACAGACAGACGCTGCACAGACAAAGGACGCCAGCCAGCCGTGAGCCGCGCCCCGTGACCGACCCCTGGGCCGCTAACCCCTGTGCCACTGACCCCTGGGCCGAGTGGCAACGGACCCGGCAGCGCCGCACGCTGGAGTTGCCCGGCCACCGCCGCGCCGCCGTGCTGGTGGGCCTGAGCCTGGAGCGTGACCCCCGCCTGCTGCTGACCCTGCGCAGCGACGAACTGCCGACCCACAAAGGCCAGATCAGTTTTCCCGGCGGCAGCCTGAAAGGCGGCGAAACCCCGGCTCAGGCCGCCGTGCGCGAAGCCTGGGAGGAAGTCGGGCTCTCGCCAGAGCGAATACAGGTTCTGGGCGAACTCGATGATGTCTGGACCCCGGCGGGATTTCACGTCACCCCGGTTCAGGCCCGGCTGGACGCGGCGGTAAAGCTGCGTCTCAGTCAGGAAGTCTCGGCTATTTTGCTGCCGCGCCTCAGTGAGCTGCGCCTCGCCGAACAGTTGCCGCCAGAACAGCCGCGCACCGGCCCGGACGGCCAGACTGCTTTGACCTACCGGTACGTCTGGCAGGGCCACGAGATCTGGGGCATGACCGCCCGCGTGCTGTGGGGCGTGCTGGCCAGCGGCGTGAGCTGACAAAGGCAGTTTCGTTCAGGCGTTCGGAGATCAGAGAAGTGAGGGTCGGCCAGGCCGGTGAAGACGGAGCAGAACGTGATATCGAGTGCGGCCTTTTGCAGAGTGGGGCCTTAAACTGCCTTCAGTGCCCCACATCTGTGCCCCACATCTGTGCCCTGTATCTGTGCCCCAGGCAGCGCACCAGGCGACTCCTCCCTCGGAGGGGTTTGCCCGCAAGGCCCGGTGCCTTCACCTATACTCACCAGCAAGGCTACTCACCAGCAAGGCCCGCCGCACACTGACTCAGCAGACCAATACCCAGCCCGACCTCTCCAGCCGCTACTTTGCCGAGCACCAACAGCCTGCCAACCACGCCGACGCCGAGGGATGCCATGAACCGATACGATGACCGAGCCCGACTGGTTTTCCACTACGCCCGTGAGGAAGGCAACCGCCTGGGTCACGCCATGGTCGGCCCGGAGCACCTGCTGCTGGGCCTGATGCGCGAGGGCGGCACCGCCGCCGTGATCCTGGGCGAGTTCGACGCCACCCTGGACGGTCTGCGCCGCCGGGTCGAGGAGATCATCGGGCGCGGCGAGGGCAACCGGCTCAACGACGCGCCGAGCATCACGCCGCGCGCCCGCCGGGTCATGGAACTGGCCAGCGCCGAGGCCAGGTCGCTGGGCGCCCAGGTGACGTCCACCGAGCACATCCTGCTGGGCATCATCCGCGAGGGCGACGGCGTGGCGTTCCGCATTTTGCAGGAACTCACCAAGGACGTGGACACCATCCGCTGGCGCATTCTGGCCCAGGGCGACGCGGGCAACGCCGCCAAGGCCGCCAAGCCGGTCGCCACGCCGTTCTTAGATGAGTATGGCCGCGACCTGACCAAGCAGGCCAAGGAGGGCAAGCTCGACCCCGTGATTGGCCGCGCCGAGGAGATTCGCCGCGTGACCCAGATCCTGTCGCGCCGCACCAAGAACAACCCGGTGCTGATCGGCGACCCCGGCGTGGGCAAGACCGCCATCGTGGAGGGGCTGGCGCTGGCCATCTTTGAGAAGCGCACGCCGCCCAGCCTGCACAACGTCCGGCTGGTCAGCCTGGACCTCAGCGGCGTGGTGGCGGGCACCAAGTACCGGGGCGAGTTCGAGGAGCGGCTGCGCCAGATTATCGAGGAGCTGCGCAACGCCAAGGTCATGGCCTTTATCGACGAGTTGCACACCCTGGTCGGCGCGGGCGGCGCGGAAGGTACGCTGGACGCGGCCAACATCCTCAAGCCTGCCCTGTCACGCGGCGAGATCCAGGTGATCGGCGCCACCACCACGGGCGAGTACCACCGTTACATCGAGAAGGACGCGGCCCTGGAGCGGCGTTTTCAGCCGGTGATCGTGCTGGAGCCCAGCCCCGCCGAGACCATCCAGATTCTGCGCGGCCTGCGCAGCCGCTACGAGGAGCACCACGGCGTCCAGATTCCCGACGCCGCCATCGAACTGGCCGTCCGCATCGGGGACCGCAGCCTGCCGGGCCGCAACTTCCCCGACAAGGCCATCGACCTGATCGACGAGGCCGCCAGCCGGGTCCGGCTGAACATGAGCCTGGGCATCCAGGTGGCTGAAAACGAGATGGGCGAGCCGATGGTCTCGCGTGAGGACATGGAGAGCGTCATCAACTCGATGGGCGGCATTTACTCCGAGGAAACCGCTGCCCAGCTCGCCGACCTGGATGACCAGCTCGACACCCAGGTCTACGGCCAGCCCGAAGCCATCAAGGCCCTCAGTAACGCCCTGCGCCGCGCCCGTGTGGGCCTGGGCGGACGAACCCGCGTGGCGGCCAGCTTCCTGTTCGTGGGGCCGAGCGGCGTCGGTAAGACCCACCTGGCCAAAGCCCTGGCCCGCACCTTATTCGGCTCCGAACGTGCCCTGATCCGGGTCGACATGTCCGAGTTCCAGGAAGCCCACAGTGTCAGCAAGCTGATCGGTTCGCCGCCCGGCTACGTGGGCTACGAGCAGGGTGGCCGCCTGACCGAAGCGGTGCGTAGGCAACCCTTTTCTGTGATTTTGCTCGACGAGATCGAGAAGGCGCACCCGGACATCTACAACACCTTCCTCCAGGTGCTCGACGATGGCCGCCTGACCGACGGCATGGGCCGCGCCGTGGACTTCCGGCGCACCATCCTGATCATGACCAGCAACACCGGCTTCAACGTCAGCCCCACGGCGGGCTTTAGCCCGGTGACGCCGGACAACAACTCGCCGCTGCGCCAGATTTTCACGCCGGAGTTCCTCGACCGCCTCGATGAAGTCATTCGTTTCCGTCCGCTGGGCGAGGACGAGCTGGTGCGCGTCTCGCAGCAGCTCCTGACCGACATGCAGGAGGAGCTGGCCAGCCGCGAGATGAGCGTGACCTTCGAGCCGGGCGTGGCGGCCTGGCTGGTCAGCAAGCTCAAGGCCCGCAGCCCCAAGCACGCGGTGGGCAGCAGCCGCCAGCTCCGCACCCTGGTCCGCGAGGAACTAGAAGACCCGCTGGCCATCGAGCTGCTCTCCCACAGCGCCGAGGAAATCCGGGTGGGCGTGGGCACCGAACACCTGACCTTCGAACGCGGGAAAGTCGAGCAGCCGCAGATTCTGGCGTAAAGCGAAATCTCTTAAAAAAGCGTCCAGTGCGAGTTGCGCTGGGCGCTTTGCGTGTGGGGTCGAATTCGTGCCCGGTCCAGACAGCAACCTGGACAGCACTGCCGCGCCGCCCGTATGTTTGGGCCGCGCCGCCCCACGGCCCGATCCCTGATAGCCTGTGCCCATCATGAGCATCATTCTCGGCATCGACATCGGCGGCAGCGGCATCAAGGGCGCTCCGGTCAACACCAAAACCGGCACACTCACGGCGGAGCGCGTCCGCATTCCCACGCCCGAAGGCGCCAGAGCGCAGGATGTGGCCGAGGTGGTGGCCGAGCTGGTCAGGCACTTCAAGCACGAAGGCTCTGTCGGCGTGACCTTTCCCGGCGTGGTGCAGCACGGCGTGACCCTCAGCGCGGCCAACGTCGATAAAGGCTGGATCGGGCTCGACGCCGACGCGCTGTTTACCCGCGCCACCGGCCAGGACGTCAAACTGCTCAACGACGCCGACGCCGCCGGGCTGGCCGAGGCCCGCTTCGGGGCCGGTAAGGGCGAGCGCGGCGTGGCCCTGCTGCTGACCTTCGGCACCGGCATCGGCAGCGCCCTGATCTCCGGCGGCGTGCTCATTCCCAATACCGAACTCGGCCACCTGACCCTGGAAGTCGGCGGCAACGCGGTGGAGGCCGAAAGCTGGGCCTCAGACCGCGTGCGCGAAACCCAGGATCTGGGCTGGAAGGTCTGGGCCAAACGCGCCAGCAAATACCTGCAACACGTCGAGATGCTGTTTTCACCCGACCTGTTGATTATCGGCGGCGGCATCAGCAAAAAAGCCGAGAAATGGCAGCCGCTGATCGAGGTCAAAACCAAATTGGTGCCCGCCGCCCTGCAAAACGAGGCCGGGATCGTGGGCGCCGCGCTGTACGCCAGCGAGCAGTAGAACAAAGCGTTCTTACTGGCGCCTGTCCGGCGGCATGAAAAAGCGGGCCGCCTCCACAGGGGAAGCGGCCCGACTCGGTTGGTGCTGCTTAGCCTTTGAGGGCGGCAGCGAGGGTCTTGAGGCCGTCTTTGTCGGCGTCCGGGGCAGCAGCGGCCAGCTTCTCGGTCTCGGCACCCAGGCCAGGCAGAATGCCCGCCGCGCCAGCCAGGTCGCCACTTTCCAGGGCGGACTTGAGCTTGGCGAGGTGGCTGACCAGGGTCTCGGCGCCGGGCACGCCGTTCAGGGCTTTATGCCAGCTCGTGACGTTGCTCACGGCGGTGCTCGCGTCGATCTTGGTGACGCCGCCCGCTGCCGTTGCTGCCTTCAGTGTGCCGCTCAGTTGTTCGTTCATGTAGTACCTCCTGTGAAGTGGTCTTGCTCAGATAGAAGACGCTTTTGGTGGGTGAGCTTGTGTCTGGCTTCGTACAGGTTGCTTGGTGCCGTCTTCATGAGGCGCAGGAGTCTGTAAGCCGACGTGCAGAAGTGGCCGCCAGCTATGCAAGCATGCTTACCATGTCGCCCTCATCCGTCCCCAGCGCCGAACGACTCAAAGTGGTGTTGACAGCGCTCTATACCTCGGCGGGCGATGTGGCGGGCGCCGAGGTGCTCGGCCAGCGCCAACTGGTGCTCAGCTTCGTATTCACCAACCCCGACCTGACCCTGTGCATCGATGGCCGCAGCGCTCCGGTGGTGGTGAGCAGCGAAGGGCCGTTTCCGAGCGCCGACCTGACCTTTCGCCTGGCTGGAGCCAACATCGACAAATTTTGGCGCGGCGAGCTGAACGCCATGGCCGGGGTGGTCAGCGGCGACCTCAAGATCGAGGGCTCGCTGATCACGGCGCTGAGCCTGGCTCCGGCCCTGGGCGGCTTGCAGGCCCGCTACCGGGAGCTGATGGACCGCGAGCTGCTGGACCGGGAGCTGCTGGGCGGCCAATAAAATAAATGGGCGCCGCTCAGTTCACCCGCGCCCGGAAGCACAGCGTGCCAGTCTGACCCGGCAGCAGCGTGCCGTAGACGTAGGAGACCTGCCCGGCGATCAGGCTGGCGGCGTCGCTGTCGGCCACGGCGGTGAAGGCGGTGACGCTGGCCCCCTGGGTGAGCTGGGCGGCCAGGCCGGGGCCGTAGGCGCTGCTCAGGGCCGTCACGGAGGTCGGCAGCGTGTCGCGCACGTTGAAGTTCGGGGCGTCGCCGCCCGTGTTGCCGAAGGTGACGCAGTATTCCAGCGTCTGGCCGGGCAGGGCCGCGACCGAGGTGAGCGCCGCGCCGCCGCCCGTCACGTTGCGCACCGTTTTGCTCAGCGAGATGACGGGCGGTCCCTGAACGACCAGCGCGTCGGAGGCGGTGTTGTTGCCCGCACTGCCGGGCGCCTCCGCCGGGCTGCTCACCGCCGCCTGGTTGGTCTGCGGGCTGCTGGCGCCGCTGGCCACCCGCACCTGGAGGGTCACGGGGTCATAGCTCGCGCCCACCGCCAGTGCGTCGCTGCGCCTGCATTCCAGCGGCGCCAGGGTGCAGGTCCAACCCGTTCCGCCGATGCTCACGGCGCTCAGGCCAGCGGGCAGGCTGTCGCTGAGCGTCACCGGGCCGAAACCGGGCGCGGGTCCGGCGTTGCTGACACTCAGGGTAAAGCTCGCCAGGCCGCCCGCTGCGGCGTTGCCGGTGTGCGTTTTGCTGAGGCGCAGGTCGGGTCCGGCCACCACGATCCGGGCAGGCTGGTCTCCGGCAACCAGCGGGTCGCTGTCGCTGCTGTGGGTCACGGCGGTGCCCAGGGTCTGCTGGTTGAAGCTCACGGTGCCGGTGTTCTCGATCACCGTACCGCCGGGCAGCTCGGCGTTGACGGTGACCTGAAAGCGCACGCGGGTTTCCTCACCCGGCGCCACCAGTCCGCCCGCCGCCGCCGTGGCGCCCGCACCCAGCCGGAACACCACCCGGTTGCCCGCCGCGTCGTATTCGGCCTGATCGTCGCCCGGCTGGTCCGACTTGCCCCCGGCGTTGCTGCCGGTGACGACCAGGCTGCCGGGTTTGTAGCTCACGCCAGCGGGCAGCACGTCGCTGAGCACGAGGTTGGTGGCGCCGTCGTTGCCGCTGTTCCTGACCACCAGTTCGTATTCCAAGGCGTCGCCGGGCAGCAGCGAGCCGCCGTTTATGTCCGTCACCGTCTTGGTCAGGCTGTCTTTGATGTTGGGTTTAAAAATCTCCGTCGCCAGCGTGATGATGCCGGGCAGAATGGTGTCGTTGCCGCCGCCGCCCGCCACCTGGACCACCGCTGAGGTGCTGCCGGGCGGCAGCGGCGTGTTGGGCACGAAGGTGTCGAGGTCAAATCCCAGGGTATCGAGGGCGACGTCCGGGTTCTGTCCAGCCGAGACGGTGAGGCCCTGCGCGGTGATGGTCGAGTTGAAGACGTCGGTGAGCGGGTTGAGGGTATTGAAGACCGGCGAGAGCGCCGAGGCGTCCGGCCCGAAGCGCAGGCTGGCGCCCGCCGCGCTGCCCTCCCTGGTGCCCCGGTCACCGTCGTAGGCGACCACCCCGATCACGCTCCTGACCGTGCCGCTGCTGGGCGTCAGAAAGCCGCTGACGCCGATGTTGACCAGCGGGTTGGCGGTATTGGCTTTCTGGAAGCCGTCGAAGACCGCCAGGTTGCGGGTCGGCAGCGCCGTGTTTCTGAAGGCAATCACCAGCGTCCAGCTCGCCCGGTTGCCCGGCCCGGTGGTCGAGGCGATATTGCCCACCGTGTAGGTGCCGCTGTAGGCCCCCGCTCCGCTGGCCGCCACCGCCGCCCTGACCGTGCCCGTGACCTCCACGAACGACTGGTAGTCGTTGCCGATGGCCGCTACCGTTGTGGCGCTGAGGGCGCTGCTCGCGCCGCCGCCGACGGCCAGGCGCACGTTCGGGCGGGCGGCGCCCGTCGCCAGGTTGGTGGTCACGCCGCTCCAGTACAGCCCGGCGAACAGCACCGTGCTGCCTGCGGGCAGATTCAGGGTCGCCGAGCTGGAGTTGCTGGTGGCCGGGTCCGTGTCGACGTCGAAGGGCACCACGTAGGTGGCGTTGTTGGTGACGTTGCCGCCGCTCTGGGCGCTGGTGCAGGCCGCGATCTGGGCCGAAGTGGGCAGGCTGGCCGGAGCCACGGGCGGCGTGGTCGAGCAGTGGTAGGTCACGTTGCCGATCAGTGTCAGGTCGCCCGACACGGCGGCGTTGCTGTAGCGGGCTGCGAAGGTGGTCTGGGCCGAGGCGAAGCGGCCAGCCAGCACCAGCAGGAATAGCGCCAGCCAACACACCGCCAGCCGGACGACCCAGCCTGAACGCCAACTGACCAGAAGTTGCATGAGGTAACAATAAAGCCTGAGTGGACACAGCGGCCTGACAGTGTTACCTGACAGTGGTGCCAGTTACCGGATGACAGGGCCACAGACGGCGTTGATGACCCCGGCGCTGAACTGAAGGCAAGATGAGCGTCCCGTTCAGAGCAGGCTGGCTTTTCTGAGTTCGTCTTTGAACGAGGGCAGGTTGTTGTGCCTCAGCGCGATGTCGCCGATGACGGCCTGGGCCTGGGCCGCGCCCAGCAGAGCGCTCAGGTGCAGGAGCAGCGCCACGGCGGCCCGGTAATTCTCCCGGCCCCGCGCCGCGATCAGGTCGCGGGCCACCTCCAGATAGATCTCGGCGGCCCTGGCCTGCTGACCCGGCTCGGCGGCGAGCTGCCCAGCCAGCGCGGTCCGGTACGTCACGCTGAGACTGTTGCCGTACTGGCGGTCGAACTGCTCGGCCTCAGCGATGTCGTGCTCGCCGCTCAGCAGCAGCTTCATCATTCCATTGAGCTGATGCGGCGTACCTGTCACCGACTTGAACAGCGCCGCCCAGTCGGCCTGCCAGTCGAAGCTGACGGCCCGCAGGAGCCGCTCCCAGTGGACATCCAGACTGTCACTCAGACCGCGCCGGGCCAGCTCGGCGGCCTCTTTGCGGCGCCCGGTGCTCGCCAGATGCTCGAACAGCCAGTGCGTCTCCGGATGCAGCGCCGTCATCCATTGGCGTTTGGCGACCCGGTTGCTGATGACCTGTTCGAGCAGCTCGCCCGCCTCGTGCGACTGAATCAGCCCGAAGACGGGTTCCAGTGACTGCGACGAGTCGTGCAGGTAGCGGCTCAGGCGCCCCCTTGCCCCAGGGTCGCCGGAGTTCAGGAAATGCTCGGTGATCTGCTCCAGGTCGCCGCTGCTCAGCAGCACGGCCTCGCGCTGAGCCGGGGTCTGCTGATCGGCGGGCACCAGCCGCAGCAGGGCGTGGGCCACCTGGCCCCGCTGATGGTCGCTGCGGGTCTGGTCGCGCAGTTGCTCAAGCAGGCGTGTCAGCGCGGCGCGCTCCGGCACACCGAGGGCGGCGGCAAAGTCGCCGAGCGCCTGAGCCTGGGCCAGCAGATACAGGTTTTCGAGGGCCAGTACGGCTTTCACGGCGTCGGTGCGGGCGGGTTCCACCAGCCGCCCCCCGGTTACCAGGTCCATGATTCCGTCGACGGCGCCCGACAGCAGGTGGTCAAACAGCCCCTCGTCGCTGTCGGCCCAGGTTTCGTAGGCCGTTTCAGCACTGCCGATCATCTGGAGGTAGACCGCGAGCGCCGCCGCCGGGTTGCTGCCTTGCTGGGCGTCAGCCTCCTCCAGCACGGTGTCCAGGGCAGAGGTATCGGGGCCTTCGTCGTCCCACTGGTCGTAGCCGTCGTCGCGGTGGCCGTAGTCGGCCTCGATCTGGGCGAACAGCGCCGGGATGGCGGCCACCTGCGCCGAAGCGCCTGCGGAACTGGAGCGCCCGACGGCATCGACCACCAGCCGGAGTGAGGGCACCAGGGTCAGCAGGGTGCCGATCAGGTCGCGGAGCTGCTCGGTGCTGAGCTGGCCCAGCAGTTCACTGAGTGCGGTGAGCTGCCGGAAGTCGCCCGGCGCCTGAACATAGCGGCTGAGCAGCGCCGCCGTGTGCTTGCAGTGCCCGCCGCTGCCCACGTAGCACGAGCAGTCCGCCCGCGTGACCCGGCCTGCCTGAAGGGTGGCCTGAATCTGGTAGCGTTCCTGGCCCTGCGCCTCGCCCCGGATAACCACGCCGCCCGCCCCAGACTGGGTTGACGCAGACTGAGGTGATACCGGCTCCAGCGTCAGCCCGCTGAGGGTGCGGATGTACGAGCGGCCTTTGTGGAGTTCGGTGGCCCCCGACCAGGCGGCGGCGGCGGCAGTGGTGAGAGATTGGGACATGGCTACAGGATGACACGAGCAAACAGATCACCGCAAAAAGGCGGCGGCCCGAAATTTGCGCTCTGCAACGCCCGCTCGAATGTCATACTCAGCTTCGATGACGTCCAGAGAAGCCCTGATCACTTACATCAAAGACATTCGCAAGGTTCACGGATCGGGCACACCGGAAAACACTTACCTGCCGCTGCTCAAGCCGTTGTTCGAGGGTCTGCTTCCCGAGTACGAGGTCATCACGCACCCCAGCAAGGATCAGCAGGGGCTACCGGATTTTGCGCTGCGCGAGCCGGGCGGCGCCGAAAACATAGCGCTGGGCGAAGCGGAAGCGCTCGACCTGCCGCTGAGTAGCAATGCCCACGGACTCCAACAGGCGCAGGGTTACGCCAAGCAGGCGCCCACCCTGCTGACCAACTTCCATGAATTCGTGGTGCTCGACGGCTCGACCGAGCTGGGCCGCTACACCATCGCGCACGCCGATCTGACCGGACACGACCTCAAACCGGCGGCGCTGGCTGACCGTCACCTGGCCGAGCTGAGCAGCCCGCTGAATGTCTGGGCCAGCGCCAGAGGCACCCTGCGCCGCCCCCTGTGTGGACAATTCTGGGTGATTTTCATTGAAAAAAACACTGTGCCAGAGGTAGGTTTCCCCATCTACCTCTACTTCAACTCCCAGAATTTGAAGCCTATATCAAACTCCCAGAATTTGAAACCTATATCACCAAGCTCTCAAATGTGATACCCTTGACTCACCCCACATTGTCATGCCTTGTGCATGCCAATTATCCTTATCTGATTTGGGGTTGCGCACTCAAACGAGGTATGTTGGGGCGATGAACAAAGCAGATCTCCGCGCCCTGAGCAACGCCGTTTGGCTGCCCGTGTCGGCCTTGAACGCGTTCCGAGCGTACCTAGCTGTCATTCTCTAGTTGAGTTTAGTTGTGTTCCACGGAAAACCTTAATTTGTTTCGTATCTGATTAGCGATGCAGGGGTGGTCGCGGTTCGAGCCGTGGGCGAGTAGACTCAGGCATGACCGGCGACCTGACCCGCGATGACCTGCTGGCGATCATCCGTCGGCAAGCGGAGCAGTTCGAGCGACTGGAAGCCGA
>NZ_JANYGJ010000088.1 GCF_025362455.1 Deinococcus sp.
TCGGCTTCCAGTCGCTCGAACTGCTCCGCTTGCCGACGGATGATCGCCAGCAGGTCATCGCGGGTCAGGTCGCCGGTCATGCCTGAGTCTACTCGCCCACGGCTCGAACCGCGACCACCCCTGCATCGCTAATCAGATACCCATAGGCGACGGTGCGCCGAGTGCAACTTTCAAATGCAGCCTGCCGTATCGACTGGCATGACGACCACACCGCCGCTGCGCCTGAATCGGTGGACAACCTGGCGTCTGAGCGCCCCGGCCTGGCAGCAGACGCTATTCGAGTCGGTCATGCTGGTCGTCTTCGTCTCGGTGCTCGGCTGGGTGCTGGTGGCCGCGCATCTGGACGTGCTGTTGTCAGTCCACCGGCTGCACAAGGCCAGAAGCTTCAGTAGCGAACTAATCTACGGCGTTCTCATCGCCCCACTGCTGGAAGAAGCGCTGTTCCGGGGGTTTCCGATAGCCCTGATGCGCTGGGCCAGGGCTCAGCATTACACCTGGGTTATCGGGACGCTCAGCTCGGTGGGCTTCGCGCTGATGCACACGTCGGGGAGTGGCTTTCATTTCCCGCTGATCCAGTTTCTGTTCGGCCTGACGGCCTGGCGCATGGCGACGCGTCGAGGGTTGCGGCATTCCATTTTTCTGCACTTTTTCAACAACCTGTCCTTCATGCTGCTGATACCCGTCGCGCTGGTCGTTGTTCATAGCTGGCTCAGCGGCTTTTGACCTCTGCGCCGCCTGTCACGTGCTCGCCAAAAAACGCCATGACCCGGTTCCAGGCGTCCACGCTCGCCACCGCGTCGAAACTGGCTCCGGCGTTGGCAAACGAGTGCCGGGCGCCGCCGTACACCTTGATGTCGTGCGGCACCTCGCCCCGCTCCAGCTCGGCCTCCAGGGCGCGGGCCTGCCTGGCGGTGGGGTCGCGTTCCGGGTAGCTGCCGACCACCGGACAGGCCCGGCGCACGGCCTCCAGCGGGCGCGGGTTGAAGCCGTAGTAGGGCGCCACCGCCCTCACACGCTCGTCGGTGCAGGCCAGCGCTACCGCCAGGCTGCCGCCCATGCAAAAGCCGATGGCGCCCAGCCGCTCGCTGTCCACGCCGCTCAGCCCGGCCAGCACGCCCAGCGCCGCTCTGGTGTCGCGCACGCCCTGATGCTCCAGGCTACTTAAGAAGATGCCCGAAAACATCCGCGCCATGCAGACCGCCCGGTTCTGGTGGGCGAAGAGGTCGACGGCCAGCGCCACATAGCCCGCCGCCGCGAAGCGCCGCGCGACGCCTCTGATGTCGTCGTTCAGGCCGAAGATCTCGTGGATGACCAGCACGCCGGGCGAGCGAGCGGGTGCCTGCTCAGATGACTGGGCCGGGCGCACCAGATAGCCGCTGAGGGCGCGCTTCCCGGACAGAAACGAGATGACCTCGCCCGGCAAGGTGGGGCCTGAGAGGTCGGTGGGGGAGAGGCCGAGTCCGTTTGGGGTCATGGCTGAGCATACGTTGCGCCCGCCCCGGATCGTCTACGCTCGCCAGCATGGCTCAAGCTGACCTGAGCCTGCTCGACTGGCGCCGCCGAATGAACGCCCTCTACGCCGAGGTCCGCCGACTGCACACCCGCGACCCGCAGGCCGCCCACGCGCACTGGCAGTCCGTCCGCAGCGAGTTGTTCGCCCGCCATCCCCAGTCGCCGCTGCTGCCGGAAGCCCGCAGGGGGTTTGAAGCCCTGCCCACCTGTCCCTACGACCCGGTGTAGGCCTTCACCGCGAGCATTCAGACCGAGTTGGAACCGGAAATCTTCACCGCCCAGACCTCGGCGGGCCACGACATGCCGCTGGTGCGAGTGGGCCGGGTAGCGCCGCGCAACGCCTGGCACGACCTCGGCAACCTGGATGTTTACTGGCCTGGAGGTCTACTGGATAGGGGTGTACGGCGGCGGCCTGTTCGTGCCGTTTCGGGACGCGGGCAACGGCAGCCTGAGTTACGGCGGCGGGCGCTACCTGCTCGATACCGTCAAAGGGGCCGACCTGGGCAGCGCGGACCTGGGCAGCACGCTCAGCGACGAGCTGATTCTGGACTTCAACTTCGCCTATCACCCGTCGTGCTTCTACGATCCCCGTCGTGTTTCTACGATCCGCAGTGGAGCTGCCCGCCTTCACCCCCACACAATAAACTCGGTACAATTATGAGGGTTAGAGAGCGTCCAGAGTCATCTGTCCCACACTTGATATTGTGATTTTTGCCCTGCTGGACGCGCTTTACTAAAAGACTCATGAAGCTGTGGCGCCATCTACCGTTCACCATGCTTCATTTAACGCTCACGCTGCCGGGTACACTCACCCTAGATGAACCGCCAGCCGACAGATATCGTTTCGTTGCGGATGTTTCACTGCCGGGCCGAGTGCGCCGTGGAGGGCGAGCAGTATCACCTGGCGGTGATGCACTACCGGACCTGCCTGGAGGCCGCCGAGCGGCGTGAGGACGCCCAGGCGATGCGCTTTTTCGCCCTCAAACTCTCGGAGTGCTACGCCCAGATGGACCTGCGCGACAAGTCCCAGCAGTTCAGGTCGCTGGCCGACGACAGCGGCAGCGAGGCGCCAGGCAGCTTTATCGGGTAGGGATGTATTGGCCAGGCGAGACTGAGCGGGGTCTGTAAACGACTGGGGAGCAACCGAAACGCCAACGAAGCGGCGGGCGGGTAAAACTGGAGGCCCGCCCGCCGAGCCGGATCAGCTCCTCACTGGTAGTCGTATCTGCCGCAGCTCACCACCGTGGCCTTCAGGCTGACGGCGCCCTTTTTGAACACCACGCTGCCGCTGTCGGCGGATTTACATTCACCCTGCCTGGCGTGCAGGGCGCCGCCTAAGCCGATGGTGCTCTTGGTGCTTTTCAGGTCGTTGCGGCTCACCAGCGTGCCCTTCATGCTCAGTACGCCGCCCAGTTGGTCGGCGTCGGGCAACAGGCCCAGGGCGGTATCGAGCGCCCGGCGCAGCGTCACGTCGGTCCCGATGCCGAAGACCTTGCCCGAACCCGTCGAGTCGGAGCTGAAGGTCAACGCCCCGTTGTACCCGTTCTTGCCCGCCACCGGGTCGAGGAAAGCGCTGGCGTCGTTCTTCGAGCTGAAGGTGGCGCTGGCGCCCTGGTAACTGGTCCGGGCGCTGCCGCTGAGGGCCGCGCTGCTGCTCAGGCCGCTGCCCGCGTCGCCGTCGTCCTTGTCGGCCACGGTCATGCTGCCGCTCAGGCTCAGGGCGGTGGGGTTGTTGTCGTCGTTGTCGTCGTAGGCGCAGCTCAGCGACGCCGTGGCCTTCAGCGGAATGCGGTCCTTGTCGGCGTCGGTGCTCTCGCTCAGGGCCGAGGTGGTGCAGCTCAGCGGCTGGGGCGCACTGGCCTGGGCACTCAGATTGCCGAGCCTGGCCGTGCCCACCGGCAGCAGCGGCTGGGAAAAGTCGCGGGCGGCGAGCTGCACGGTGGCCGCCGAGAGCAGCGGCATCAGCAGTTGGGCGGCCAGGCGCAACTCGGCCTTGTTGATAGCACTGTCGATGGCGTTGGGCAGGGTGCTGCTGGTGCAGGCCGTGACGCTCAGCAGCAGGCCGAGGCCCAGGCCAGCGGCGCGGAACTGGATGGTCTTCATGTTTGTATGGTGAAGCCTGAAAGGTGACGGAAAGTGAGTGGGGTCAGGATGCGGGGTGGGTTGCGTTGCCGTACCGCGCTTCGAGGTCGCCTCATGAGTTTGCTCACCCGGTCATACTGAGTCCATGCTCGCTGCCCTCACCCCGCCTTTCTTCGCCGCCCTCAAAGGCTCGCGGCGCATTTTGATCGCTGGAATGGGCGGCGGTTTCGACGTGTTCTGCGGCCTACCGCTGTATTTCGCGCTGCGGGCTGAAGGCTACGAGGTCACGCTCGCCAACCTGTCCTTCGTCTCGTTCTCGGCGCTGGCCCCGCGCCCGCTTTCGCCGTCGCTGATCGAGGTGACGCCGGATTTATACGTCCAACCGGGTGAGTATTTTCCGGAGTTCTACCTGTCGCGCTGGCTTTCGGAAAGGGGCGAGCCCACAAGCGTCTATGCCTTCACCAAAACCGGCGTGCAACCGCTGCTGGACGCTTACCGTGCCCTGGTGGCCTACCTGAACCTCGACACCATCATTCTGATCGACGGCGGCACCGACGCCCTGATGCGCGGCGACGAGAGCGACCTCGGCACGCCTCACGAGGACGCGGTGAGCCTATGTGCCGTAAATGAGATGAGCGGTGTCAAGCGCTTCATGGTCAGCCTGGGCTTCGGCATCGACAGTTTCCACGGCGTCAGCCACTGGAACGTGCTGGAGGCCACCGCCGAACTTGCCCGCGCCGGGGCCTACCTTGGTTCGTTCAGCCTGAGTCCGGAGATGGAGCCGGTGGGGCTCTACCGCGAAGCCTGCCGGGTCGTCTTCGAGCAGATGCCGCGCTACGAAAGTATTGTCAACAGCAGCATCTTGAGCGCTATCGACGGCCAGTACGGCGATTACCACGCCAGTTCGCGTACCCACGGCTCGGAGTTGTGGATCAATCCGCTGATGGCCCAGTACTGGTGCTACGAACTGGAGGCGGTGGCCCGGCGTCTCCAGTACCGCGAGGCGTTGATGCCCACCCACACGATGTCGGAGGTAGACCGGGTGATTGGCGCCCACCGCGAATCGGTCAGCATCCGGCCCCGTTTCGATTTGCCGATCTGAACAACCGCTACTCCGCTCTCCGGCACGCCTGGTCCACCCGTTTCGGCAGCGTGGGCAACTCGCGGCGGTAGAACTCACCCGGAACATGCGGGGCCGTACCGTCTGGGCGGTAATCCACGTCGGTGCAGGCGAGCATTACCCCGGCAGCGTGTAACTAAGGGTGTAGGCGTGTCCGGCGCCTGCGTCGATGGTCATCTCGCCCGCCAGACCCGCCGGTTCCCCCGTTCCCGAATCCGGCACGACCCGCACGCTCAGCGACGCCGCGCCCCGGTCCATACTGCCGCTGTGCTGGAGCGCGAAACTGCCTGCTCGCCCGTGCAGCGTGCCGCTGAAGCGCTCCAGGGCGACGTAGCCTGCCGAGCCCTGCACCTCGGTCATCAGCGAGAGCATCTGCCCGGCGCTGTGGCCGTCCAGATCGCCGGAAAACTGCTTGGCGATCAGCAGGCGGCCCATGCTGGCCTCCTCCGGGGCGGCGGGTTGTGGGCTGAGCTGGACCTCGAAGGTGCCGCTGGCGTGGGTGGTCATACCTCTCAGCTTAGAGCAGTACTCCGAATTACGCCACGGGGAAAACAGCCTCCCCGCGCCTCCATTCTGCGCCTTGCTCAGTCAAAACTACTCGCTCCGCTCGGTCATAAAAAGACCCTTTTTATGACATCTACTCTAACGGTTGTCTGCCTGCTGGCCCTGTTCCTGCTAGCCTCTAACCCATGACCCTCAACCAGACGGCGCAGCTCAAGTGGTGGCAGTCCGGCATCATCTACCAGATCTACCCCCGGTCGTTTCAGGACAGTGACCATGACGGTGTGGGCGACCTGAGGGGCGTCACCCGTCGCCTGGATTACCTGGCCTCGCTGGGCGTCACCGCCCTCTGGCTCAGCCCGATTTTTACCAGCCCGATGAAGGATTTCGGCTACGACGTGGCCGACTACAAGAACGTGGACCCGCTGTTCGGCAACCTGGACGACTTCGGCGAGCTGGTGCGCGGCGCCCACGCGCGCGGCCTGAAGGTGATGCTCGACTTCGTGCCCAACCACTCCAGCGACGAGCACGAGTGGTTCAAGGAGGCCCGCAGCAGCCGGGACAACCCCAAGCGCGACTGGTACATGTGGCGCAATCCCGGTCCGGACGGCGGCATGCCCAACAACTGGAAGTCGTTCTTCGGCGGCGACGCCTGGACCTTCGACGAGCGGACCGGCCAGTACTACCTGCACCAGTTCGTGAGCGGGCAGCCGGAACTCAACTGGGCCAACCCCGAAGTTCGCCGCGAAATGGCCGAGACCCTGCGCTTCTGGATGCGTCTGGGCGTGGACGGCTTCCGGGTGGACGTGCTGTGGCTGCTGGCCAAGGACGCCGACTACCGCGACGAGCCGCTCAACCCCGACTGGCGCCCCGGCCAGAACGAGCACGGCAGCCTGCTGCACATCTACACCCAGGATCTGCCGCTGACGCATCAGTATGTGCGCGAGCTGAGAGGCGCCCTCGACGAGTTTGACGACCGGATGATGGTCGGCGAGATCTACCTGCCCATCGACAAGCTGCTGCCCTACGCGGGCACCCCGGACGCCCCGGAGGCGCATCTGCCCTTCAATTTCTGGCTGATTCTGACGCCCTGGAACGCCGCCGACATCCGCAAGCTGGTCGACGACTACGACGCGGCGGTGGTGGCGAGCGGAAGCTGGCCCAACTGGGTGCTCGGCAACCACGACCAGCACCGCTTCGCGACCCGTGTAGGCAAAGCCCAGTACCGCCTTGCCCAGACGCTGCTGCTGACCCTGCGCGGCACGCCGACGGTCTACTACGGCGATGAGATCGGCATGGAAGACGGGTACATTCCGCCGGAGCGCGTCGTGGACCCGGCGGCGCTGAATCAGCCGGACGTGGCGGCGGCGGGCCGCGACCCCGAACGCACCCCGATGCAGTGGGACAGCTCCGCCCACGCGGGCTTCACCAGCCCAGGTGCCGAGCCCTGGCTGCCGGTGGCGGGCAATTTCGCAGCGGTGAACGTGGCCGCCCAGGAAAACGACCCAGGGAGCGACCTCAATTACTTCCGGGCGCTGACCAAACTCCGCGCCGGTTCGGACGCCCTGACGGCAGGTCGCTACCGCAGCCTCGACCTGGGGCCGCAGACGCTGGGGCCGCAGACGCTGATGCAGCAGGGCGTAGTAAACCTGACCGGCGGCAGCTTCGAGAACACCCGGCCCGGCAGCGGCGTGTTTGGCTTCGTGCGTGAGGCGGGTCACGAGCGGGTGCTGGTGCTCCTCAACTTCGGCGGCGAGGCCGTGCCGATCCGCTT
>NZ_JANYGJ010000093.1 GCF_025362455.1 Deinococcus sp.
GTCGCCCGCAGCGGCCATCACCCGCAGCAACCCGTGCGCCTCCAGCACCAGGGCGCTGCCCTTGTGGTCCTCCTCGCCGATGCTCAGCAGGCCCACGCTGGGATTCTCGCGGCCCTCTACGACCTTCAGGTAGACGCTCGATAACCGCGCCCACTGCGCCAGGTAGGCGGGCTTGATATCGGCGTTGGCACCCACGTCGAGCAGCGCCACCGCCCCCTTCATGGTCGGCAAGTGGGTCAGGATGGCGGGCCGGTCCACGCCGGGCAGGCGGCCCAGGATCAGCAGCGAGGCGGCCATCGTCGCGCCGCTGTGGCCCATGCTGACCAGCCCCGCCGCTTTGCCGTCCTTGACCAGCCGGGCCGCCACGTTGATGCTGGCTTCCGTGCGGCCCCGCACGTCGCTGGCGTGCTCGTCCATGCCGATCACGTCGGGGGCGTCCACGATCTCTAAGGGGAGCTGCGCGGCGCCGGGATGCTTGCTCAGCTCGGCGTGTAGCCGGACCCGCTCGCCGACCAGCAGGACGCGCACGCCTGCGCGGGCGGCCTGCACGGCGCCGTCCACGTTGGGCACGGCGCCGTGGTCGCCCCCCGCCGCGTCGAGGGCCAGCGGGAGGTCAGTCGAAGGTTCTTTCGTCGGTTCCGCCTCAGCGGTCATCCTCACCGTCCAGGGCGCTGCTGACGTAAAAGGGGCGCGGCTCGGCGGGCACAGGCAGGCGGCCCTCGCTGGGCAGGCGGTAGCCGGGGCGCTCCACGGCGGCGCGGATGTCCTTGAAATCGATGTACTCGTCGGCGGCGTTGCGCAGCTCGTAGCTGGTCATTTCGGGGATGCTGGCGACCACCACCCGTTTGCCGCGCGTCCGCAGCGCTTCCACCGGGCGCTCGAAGTCGCCGTCGCCGGTCAGCAGCACCGCCGTGTCGTACATGTTGACGGTGGTCAGCAAGTCGGTGACGATCTCGATATCCAGGCTGGCGCGGCGAAAGGTCTCGCCGTTCTCGTCGGTATTCTCGCGCAGGGTGCGGGTCCGGACGGTGTAGCCCATGTAGGTCAGCGCGTCGATGAAGCGTTTTTGCTTGTCGTCGACGGGCGCGGGAATGGCCGTGTAGTAGAAGGCGTTGTAGAGCCGCCCCTGCGAGGCGAAATACTCCAGAATCTTGCGGTGATCGAAGTTCCAGCCGAGTCGTTTAGCCGCTGCGTATACGTTGGCGCCGTCGATAAACAGACCGATCCGGTCCGTGCCCTGGGGGTGTTCCATACGTCCTCCGTGCGGGGGCCGGGGGGCCGCGCCGCGAATGTGGTGTGAATAAGTGCTGGGTCGTGCCTGGAAATCATTGACCACGTTCTCAGGCAGACCGCTATCCTAGCGGGTTTGGCGCGTGAGGTTGGTGGGGAAAGGCGACCTACGGCGCGGGTTTTGAGTCCTGATCGGCCACCAGCACCTGTGGATACAGGTCCGGGGTCGCAAGCGCCGCCCAGACCTCACCTCGCAGCCGCTCCAGGTCCACGCCGCCGTAGTGGGCGGGCAGCGTCTCCAGGTACTTCAGCGCCTTGTAGAAGTTTCGGTGGGTCAGGCTACCGTGCGCCCAGCGTTTGTGCAGCGCGGCGGCCAGCAGAATCAGCGCCTGCAAAAAAACCCGCTCCTGGCCCACCGCCCCCATCCAGGGCGTCTCCCAGGCTTCATGAGCTTCCCACCAGTGACCCGCGTTGAACAGCCGGGCGCCTGCGCTGTACTCGGCGGCGATCATGGCCCCAGTCTGCGCCTCCGAGTGCTAAAGAAGGACTCAAGCCATGAGGACCACGAATCCAACCTGTCACACATGTCATTACAGGTTGTGCGCAGTATGCTATGGCCATGAAACCAGTAGAACTCAGCGACGGCAATTTCAAGACCGAGATCCAGAGCGGCCTGACCCTGGTCGACTTCTGGGCGCCCTGGTGTGGCCCGTGCCGCATGATCGCCCCGGTCATCGAGGAAATCGCCGGTCAGTATGAAGGCAAGGTCAAGGTTGGCAAGCTCAACGTGGACGACAACCAGGAGACCGCCATGCAGTTCCGGGTCATGAGCATTCCCACGCTGATTTTGTTCAAAGACGGCCAGCCGGTCGAGCACATCGTCGGCGCCCAGCCCAAACGCGCCTTCGAGCAACTGCTCAACAAGCACGTGCAAGCCCCCGTCGCCAACTGAAGCCAGCATTTTGAGCCGCCCTCTGAAGTGGGGGCGGTTTTTTGGTTGCGGAGAGTGCGGCTTCTGGGGAGGGCATGAGCTGCGCTCACTACCCCTCTGCAAGCAGGTCTGCGACTCACCCCGCTGCCGCGCAGCTCCCCTCTGCAAGCACTCGTCGTGAACGGAGCGGCGAGGCCCGATAGGTGCCGTTCTGGACAAGAACGCGCCTGGGCACGCCACTCCTCAGGTCTTCGACTCTCCCAAAAAGCTAGAGGGGTCAACAGCACGCGCCCAGACGCTGTTTTCGCTGAAGTAGAACACTACCTTCCAGCGAAGTCAGTTATGTGCAGATGTGGAGCATGGGCGCCCTACATGACCGGCCACGATGTGGAGAACGCGGCGAAAGAAAGTGCATCTGGAACGAACTGGATGTACCATGCCTAGCGCAGCGCCAACTCCCTCGCCCCACCGGGGCGGGGGCTGGGGGGTGGGGGTGCAGACGCATTTGCAAAAAGCTAACGCCCAAAAAAGCAACCTAAACGCCCCAAGCAGAGCTGAGCCCAGAGACGCGAAGCGAAAGCCATCAACGCCAATGCCCGATAACGCCGCGAACCCGCCCACCCCTCAGAAGCGAACGATGTCCGGCGGCGTCCAGGCGTGCAGCACCTCGCTGAGCAAGATCTCGCCCTCTTCCCACGGCCCGTGCCCACTGGCCACGTTGATATGCCCCGCCTCCCCCACCGTGACGAACTCGGCCTCCCAGGCGTCGGCAAACGCCTGCGCCCGCTCGAAGCTGGCATACGGGTCGTTCTCGCTGGCGACCACCAGGGCCGGAAACGGCAACGGGCTCATGGGCACCGGGGCCAGGCCGCGCACGGCGGGGTAATGACTGTCCATGTCCGGCTGCTCGGCGTCGGTGGGACCGACCAGCAGCGCGCCGCACACCCGCTCATGGCCCACCGAAGCATTCGCCGCGTAGAGCCGCGCCCAGTGGACGATGTTGAGCACGCCGCAACTGTGCCCGACGAGCACCAGCTCACCCGGCGTGGCCTCGATGACTTCCTGAAGCCGGGCCGACCAACGTTCGGGCGTGGGCGCGTCCGGGTCGTCCTGCACGACACGGGCCGCATTGAACTTGGTGTGCCACAAACTCTGCCAGTGCTCTGGGCCGCTGTCGCCGAGGCCGGGCACGATAATCAGTCTTGGAGTCATGCCTGATGCTAGCGCCGCCGCGCCGCCGTGAGAGCGACACGAAAAAGCCTGAGCCCTGTACGCGACTACAGTGGCTCAGGCGTCAACCGAACTCAGCTCAACCGAACTCAGCTCAACCGAAATCAGCTCAGTAGCTGAGCATCGAGGACATCTTCTTGACGTTCTTGGGGCCGATGCCCTTGACCTTGGTGACCAGCTCGGCCTCGGTCTTGTAGGGACGGTTCTTGATGATGTCGGCGGCGATCTTGGCGCTGACACCGGGCAGCTTGGCCAGATCGGCGGCGCTGGCGGTGTTGATGTTGACCATCATAGCCGCGCCCGCAGGCTTGGCGGGCATGGTCGTGGCCGCCGAAGGCGTGGCGGTGGTCGGGGTCTTCTTGGCGAAGGCAGTGGGGGCCAGCAACAGGGCGGCGGCGATCAGTAAGGTAACAGGTTTACGCATGGGTGGTTCCTCCGAAGGACAGGATGCCAGTGGCAGGTCAAGTCTAGATGAAAGATAGTAGTGTGAGCAGCAATTAAGGACAGTGGACCGCCGCCGTTCGAGCATTACCGATGCAGCGGCTCAGCCGGGCAAGGTCACCCGCGCCCGTGCGCCGCCGCCGGGGCGGGCACCGAGTTCCAGACTGCCACCGTGCGCCTCGACCACCTGCCGCACCACCGCCAGACCCAGGCCGAAACCTTCCGGGCCGCCCGCACTGGGCCCCGTACCAGCCACGCCGCGCACGAAGGCTTCAGTCAGTGCGCCGCTCGATGCGTGATCCGGAAAGCCGGGGCCGCTGTCCTCGACGCACAGCTCGGCGCCGCCGCCGCAGGGCCGCACCACCACGTTGACCCGGCCACCCGGCGGCGAGAATTTCAGGGCGTTGCCGATTAGGTTCTCCAGCACGCCGGAAAGCAGTGAAGGGTCGACCTGGGCGGGCGTGGGGGCGCCGTCGAGCCACAGGTCTATCTCGCGGGCCAGCGCCAGCGGTTGCAGCAGGTCTACCGCCTCACCGGCCAGGTCGAGCAGGTCCGCATTCTGGCGCTGGGTGGAGTGCTGGGCGCGGGTCAGGCTCATCAGGTTGCCGGTGAGCTGACGCAGCCGGGTGGCCGCCCGTTCGGTGCGCCGCAGCACCGAGAGCGTCTCGGCCTCCGAGCGGGGCCGGGCCAGGCTGTGTTGCAGGTCGGCCAGCATGGCGGTCACGGGGGTTCGCAGCTCGTGCGAGGCGCTGGCCAGAAACAGCGTCTCGCGTTCGCGCTCGGATTGCAGCTCGGTCAGGCTGGTCTCCAGGGCGCGGGCCAGGGCACCGACCTCACCGCCCTCCTGCGTGCCCGGCACCGGTCCCGGCGTGCCCAGGTGCTGCACCCGCCGGGCCAGGCGCTCCAGCGGCCTGAGCGCCTTTCGCACGGCCCAGGCCGCCACCACCCCGGCCAGCGCCGAAAGCACAACGAGGGCCAGCAGCGCCGCCAGCAGGTAGCGGGCCAGCAACTGCTCCAGCGGCCTGAGATTGCGGCCCACCTGCACCACGCCGCCCGCAAAGCGCTGGGAGGCGATCAGGTAGCCCTGGGTGCGGCTGACCCGCTCGGCCTGCACCCCGCCCGGCACGCTGGAATTCAAGAAGGCCAGGTCGAGCGTTTCCGGGCCTGCCGCGCCGCCCGACCAGACCAGGCGACCACCCCGGTAGACGCGGGCCACCGCCGTTACACCGTCGCGCTCCAGCATGTCGCCAGCCGTATCGGACAGCGAGCCGGGAGCCTGAAGCGCCACCGCCACCAGTTCGTCGGCCTGGGCGACCACCACCCGCGTGTAGCTGCCCAGCTCGATGCGCCACAGCAGCAGCCCGGCCAGACCGCCGAAGGCCGCCAGCGCCAGAAAAATGACCCCGGCGGTCAGCAGCGTCAGGCGAGAGCGCAGACTCAGCGGCTCGCGGGGCACGCCTTCACTGTACCCTGAGCGAGCCGCGCCGTTCACTTTTGGCACACCACCTCCCTGGCGCTACTCGCCTTCAGGAAAGCTGTAACCCAGGCCGCGCATGGTCCGCACCACCTCGTCGCCCAGTTTGCGGCGCAGGTTGCGCACGTAGGTCTCGACCACGTTGGACTCGGCGCCGAATCTTCCGTCCCAGACCCTATCGATCAATTCTTCGCGGGTGTAGACACGCCCCGGATGCGAGGACAGCACCTCGATCAGCGCGAACTCCTTGGCGGTCAGCGCCACGCGGGCACCGGACTTATGCACAGCGCGGGCAGTCCAGTCGAATTTCAGCTCGCGCCAGATCAGGCTGCTCTGCGGCTCGGCGCGGGTCCGGCGAGCCAGGGCACGCAGCCGGGCCTGCACCTCGCCCAGATGAAACGGTTTGACCAGATAATCGTCGCCGCCCGCGTCCAGCCCCTCGATGCGGTCCTCCACGGCGTCGCGGGCCGTCAGGTAGAGCACCGGGGCGATGATGGCGCCCTGGCGCAGACGCCGCACCAGATCAAAGCCGCTGGTGGGGCCTTCGGGCAGCCCGACATCGACCATCAGCGCGTCGTAGGGAAAGCTGCGGGCCAGCGCCTCGGCCTCCTCGGCGCTGCCCGCCTCGTCCACGGCGTAACCGGCCTCGCGCAGACTGGCCGCCAGCGGACGGCGAATGTCGATCTCGTCTTCGATCACCAGGAAACGCATGGGGATATGGTAGGCCCGGCGGTGGGTACGGAAGATGAAACGCGGGCGGGCAACGGTCCAGAACGCCAAATCCGGCGGGGAGCAGCCTGCCACTTGAAGCCAGCGAGTTACCTCAAGCAGATCACCACAATGCCGGAGCGCCCCTTCTGCGTACAGGCGCCATCAGACACCCAGCCCAGACCGAAACAGGTGATGCGGAGTTAAAATGAGTTTCGGCCATGCTAAGTCGTATGCGGTTGACCCCTCGCCCCTTGTGGCTTATCGTTACCCAGAAGTGGGATAGAGGCTGACAGAGACGTCAAGATCAAGCAGCCAGGCGGCCTGAGTGAGCCAGGCCCAACCGCGCCAGAGGGTCTGCCAACCAGGGTCGCCGTCACGGCGGCGACCAATGAAGCCG